>JABDFJ010000009.1 GCA_013286645.1 Chlamydiota bacterium
TAACTTTATTACACAAAACTTAGAGGCTCATTATGACAATCTTAACTAGCCAACTTGACTATGGATACAGAGAACATTATACACCTCCTGCTTCGCCAACACCAGCTTCTCACTCCCAGAAAACCTCACCTCCAAGTCCGCCTTTTGCAACAGGCATTTTCGCAACTTACGCGGCGCAAAGCACTCATACAGCCCCTTCCTCTTCATCACATCCTAGGTTCGCAACTGGCATTTTCGCCACTGACTCATCTTCAACCACGAATACTACCCCCTCCTCTTCATCAATCACAGCAGATTGGCCTTGCGATATAGAGTTTTGTGGTTCAAACTTACCTCCTATCGTGACTAAGGTAATCGGTAAGTAGTAAAAAGGACCTAAGGGACCTAAACGACCTAAAGGACTGAAAACTATTGTCCTTTAGGTCCTTTTGGTCCTTTTGGTCCTTTTTTTATGGTGGCTCCGGTTCGGAATCGTTTTTTTCGAGAATTACTTCATTTTTATAGGAAGACGTGATAAAACGTGCCAATATGAATGTACGTAATTCTTTCATCAATCAGACCCCAGCACAGATGCTCATTGCCATTGGCGACTATGTCATGCTCGTCATCAATGTCTGCTTGATCATTATATACCGCCCTCCGAAGCTCTCACTCATACGGGATCAAATGTATGAAATCGGCGTTTTGTCCCTGCCAGTCGTCGCCATCACCGGCTTTAGCACAGGCATGGTGCTCGCCGCCCAATCCTTCTTCCAACTATCTGATAAAGGACTAGCCAGTGCCACCGGCATTATGGTGGCCAAAGCGATGATTGTCGAGCTTGGACCCGTGCTGACCGCTTTCATGGTGACAGGACGTGTGGGTGCTGCCATGTGTGCAGAACTTGGCACGATGCGTGTCACAGAACAGATCGATGCCTTGCGTTCTATGTCTGTAGATCCTTTGCGCTACCTCGTGGCTCCCCGTTTTATCGCCGGCATCTTTATGTTACCTTTACTCACTATTTTTAGTGCGTTGATGGGGGTATTTGGAGGCTATATCATTGCTGTTGAATATTATGGCATGGCGTCGAATACATTCATCGATCCCTTACCTGTGCACATCACTTCCTTTGATCTTTTTAGCGGCATCGTCAAAGCTATTGCCTTTGGCATCATCATTATTACTATCTCCTGCTATCGTGGTATGACTACGAAGGGGGGGGCCGCGGGCGTGGGCCGTGCGACGACAAATAGCGTTGTTATCTGCTATACCGTCATTCTCATTGGCAACTTCTTACTCACGTTAAGCCTAAATAACTCCTCTGACGCTATCAATAATTTCATCAATTTGTGGTTATAATGGCAAACGACTCCTCACAAAAAAAACAAATCATTATCAGAGCCAAAGATATCTACAAAAGCTATGGCTCGCTTGAGGTGCTTAAAGGCCTAAATCTAGATATTTATGAGGGTGAAACCGTTGTCATTCTAGGACGTTCTGGTGTCGGCAAAAGTGTGCTGCTGCGTCAAATTATGGGCATCGACGCCCCTGATTCTGGCTATGTCGAAATCAGCGGTAAACGCATCACTGAGATGAGCCAACATAAACGCTTTGAAGCTGTCAAAAGCATGGGGATGCTTTTCCAAGGATCCGCGCTCTTCGACTCCATGAATGTTGGCGAAAACACAGCCTTTTACATCCGCCAACACGAACCTCACCTAGCTGAAAAAAAAGTACAAGAACGGGTAGCTGAAGCCCTAGCCATGGTTGATCTCAGTGGCACCGAAGATAAAATGCCCTCAGATTTATCTGGCGGCATGCGCAAACGCGCAGCTTTAGCCCGCTTAATTGTCTACCGCCCCCACATCTTACTCTATGACGAACCCACTACCGGTCTGGATCCCATCACTTCCATGCAAATTAATGACCTCATCAATTCCACCAAAAAAGAACTCAATGCCACCAGCATCGTTGTCACCCATGATATACGCTCTGCCATGGTGGTGGGTGACCGTTTAGCTTTTAATGACGACGGCAAAATCTCACACATAGGACCTAAAAAAGAATTCCTTCAATCACAGGATCCTCATCTACAAGCCTTTTTCAAGAATGCGATCCTCACCAAAGAACTGCTCGAGAATCAGGAGTAACTTCATTCATGGACCAATTTAAAAATCTCATGATCGGCCTCTTCGTTACGGTGGCAGCATTTATCATTATTTTCATCTTAATGTTTCTCCATCCAAATGTGGGTGATGAAGGCAAACTCCTGTATGTGCGTTTCACTGATATCGACAAAGTCACTCCCGGCACACGCGTGGCCTATGCAGGCAAACCTGTCGGCGAAGTGGTCGACATTAAAGAAGTGGAATTTGGACGCAGCGGTCGCACCGATGAAAGTGGAAGGGTATACCTCTACGAACTCAAACTCCGTGTCGATAGCGCCGTCAACGTCTATAATACCGACGAAATTTCCCTGCATACATCTGGACTACTGGGCGAAAAAAACGTCGAGATCACCCCCTATGCCCCAAAACCCAATGAAAAACTTAAGATTATCGATAAAGAAGTCCTCTACGCCAAAGAAACAGGGTCTGTGGAAGACACTTTCAAGCAGCTGAAAGAAGTTGCCGGCAGATTCGACACTGCCTTAGACCTCATCATCGATATCCTCGAACAGGTCAATAATCAAAACATCGTAGAGAAGATTGCCCGCACCATCGAAAATGTTGAATCGATTACAGGCGCACTCAATATGCCTGAAGACCTAACTAACATCGTCGCCAATGTGCATGCGCTATCTCAACGCGCTCTCCACTCTTGGGATACGGTTGACAGTACGCTCGCTAACTTCGACGCCATGGGCATCAGTGCACGCGATATTGCAGACAAAATAGCGCATGGCAATGGGACAATTGGCAAGCTAGTCACTAATGACGACCTATACCTGCGCACCAACTCCATTCTTAGCAAACTTGAAACAACCTTCGATGACATCAACCATTATGGTCTATTTTTCTCTAGCGACAAAGGATGGCAGCGTCTACGAGCACGTCGCCTTAACCTACTGCAAAAATTGCGCACCCCCCAAGAATTCCGCAATTATTTCAATGATGAAGTGGATCAAATATCTACTTCCATTTCACGCGTCTATATGGTATTGGATAAGCTAAGCTGTGACCCTTACTGTGAAAATATGATGCAAAATAACGAGTTCACTAAAGTTTTTGCCGAGTTGATGCGCCGCGTGACGATGCTAGAAGAAGAAGTGCGCATGTACAACACGCAAATTGTCGAAACGGAAGTCCATGAGACAGAGCTCGGCTGCCCACCGCTTTGCCCACAAAACCCATGTGAATGTTCCGGTTGGTGGCATCAATAAAAACAAAGATATCAAGAAGACGGAGCTATTGCCATGGAACATATGCCCTACTCACAGATCCAAAAAGGCACTTTCCTCATCTCATCACCCGACGTCGACATGGGCCTTTTCTTCCGCAGCGTAGTGCTCATTTGTGAACATAACTCCAGCGGCTCCTTTGGCTTGGTCATCAACAAAAGCCTCGAACTCGAACTCCCAGAAGAAATTATCAATATTCACAATCTGGCCAATCCCCATGTAGGGATCCGCGCCGGAGGCCCTGTGCAAACCAACCAAATGATGCTTCTCCATACCTCAGGGCATATCCCCAATCAAACCCTACAGATCTGCGATGGTGTCTATTTAGGCGGCGACCTCCAATTTCTGCAAGAATCTATCACCGATGCAAATGGTCCCCCCATTCATCTATGTTTTGGCTATGCCGGCTGGGGAGCAGGCCAGCTGGAAAGGGAATTCCTTGATGGCAACTGGTTCATCCATCCCGCCTCCTCACGCCAAATCTTTTACACTCCCACGGAAAAACTATGGCCCAATGTGCTGCGTGAAATGGGTGGCAAATACGCCACCCTCTCGATGATCCCCGAAGATCTTTCGGTAAACTAATTAGTAATTAACATTTCCTTGATTTTTATTCTCATTTTGAGCATAATTCTTTTCATTAACTTATTAAGTTATTAAAAACCAAGTAGTTTCATTTAATTCTTTGTGGAGTCTGATCCCATGGCCAAGCTAATTTTTGATCACAACTCGGAAGAAATCGATCTTCCAGAAAATGCCCCTATTGCAGAAGCCTGCGAAGAGGCCGGCGTACCTTTTGCCTGTACTGAAGGCGTGTGCGGCACCTGCGTTATCGAAGTCAAAGAGGGGAAAGAAAATCTTTCCAGTCCAACCCAAGAAGAAGAAGATTTCTTAGGTGAGGGCACATGCGATGAACGTCTTGCTTGCCAATGCAAGATCAAATGTGGCAATGTAAGAATCTCGTTTTAATCCATCAATAGATAAATAAAAGTCAAAGGAGCCTTCCCCATGTCAACAAAGACACACACAGAAGCTGGAAAAAAAATTCATCGCCAAATGACGATCGAAGAAATTTTGTCTATGTTTCCTTTTAAAGCCCAACGCCTATCTCAAGAGATCACCAATGCCGGCCTACACTGTGTTGGTTGCCATGCCGCCACATGGGAGACATTAGAAGCTGGCATGTTAGGACATGGCATGGATGATGCCGCTATCAATCGCCTTGTAGACCGCCTTAACGCGCTTCTCGAAGAAAAAGTCGACAATTCAACCATTTCTATCACTCCACGTGGCGCAAAGAAATTCCTCGAGATCTTAGCTGAAGAGGGCAAGCACGGCTGGGGGCTGCGCTTTGCAGATCGCATGGCCGGATGCAATGGCTTTGAATACGTCCTCGACTACTCAGAAAAAGCCCAAGCCGATGATAAAATCTTTGAATCAAATGGTGTCCAAATTCATGTTAACAACGGATCCGTAGGTCGCCTTTTGGGATCTGAAATCGACTACGTGGATGGCCTTCAAGGAGCTGGATTTAAAGTCAGCAATCCTAATGTGCGCTCATCTTGCGGTTGTGGCACCTCGCACGGCTACTAAGCACAAGAATTGGTTTCGCTAAATCGTGCCCGTGTGCGTGCCCGTGCCCGTGCCCGAAATGCCTACGAACTCTCTTGCTTCACATGGATATATTTTACGTTGAATAAAAAATTCACTGTGCTAAAATTTCAATCACCATAAAGTTAAGGTTTCGGGCACGGGCACGGGCACGCACACGGGCACGAAATCTAGGTTATGCAAGAGACCCATCACCGCCCAAGCGCTTGCTGGCAAGCTTCCATAATCGATTCGGCCAGCGTAGGATGAGCATGACAGGTATTTGCGATCTCACTTAGCGTCGCCTTTTTCTCGAGGGCCATCATCCCTTCAGCAATTAACTCGGAGGCTTGGGCCCCAATGATATGCATGCCGATCAAACGACCGGTATTAACCTCGCCAATGACTTTCACCAAGCCCTCAGTATCGCCGCTACAGCGCGAACGTGGATTGCCTCGAAAGAAACTTGTACCCACAACGATATTAAGTCCCGCATTGCGCGCTTCTGGCTCTGTAAAACCTACAGATGCTACCTCTGGATGGGTATAAATGACATTAGGAATGCTAGCATAATTCACATGCGGATGATGCCCTGCTATCAACTCAGCTACCGCCATCCCTTCGTGCGATGCGCGATGCGCAAGCATCGGCCCTTCAATCACGTCACCAATGGCATAAATGTGGCGATGAACATTTCGGAAATTCACATCCACAGGAATAAGCCCTTGAGCATTTGGCACAACCGTCAACACATCTAATCCAAGCCCTTGAGTATAAGGACGGCGTCCCACAGCTACAAGCACCACATCAGCATCGATCGTTACCTGCTTTTGATCGTGTTCGATGAAAAGTTGCACTCCCTTGCTACCAACATTCGCACTAGTGACTTTTGCTCCTAGATAGAACTCTAAGCCTTGTTTCTTTAATACCTGGAGCAATTGTTTACTTATCGCAGGATCCATCATAGGCGTGAGCGTATCCAACATTTCAACAACAACTACTTCGCTACCTAAGCGACGATAGACAGAGGCTAATTCGACACCAATCACTCCCCCACCAATCACTGCGAAGCGCTTAGGTACGCTTGTAAGACTCAATGCTCCTGTCGATGAGACCACACGCTTTTCATCAAACGGCAGAAAAGGCAATGCAATAGGCTCAGAACCTGTCGCGATAATAATATTCGCAGCATGTACCGCTTGCCGTTCACTGCCATTAACCACTTCAAGCGAATGTGGTCCTGTAAAATGCGCATTTCCTTGTAGATGCACAATATGATGTTTCTTAAAAAGCGTGTTAATACCATCCACCAACCCCCGTACAATGCCCTCTTTGCGTTGCATCATCGCACCAAAGTCTATCGCTACGTTGGTGGCTGTAATCCCATGTTCCTTGCTAGCATTTTTAAGCCATGCGTAGTGCTCTGTAGATTGTAGAAGAGCTTTTGAGGGAATGCATCCTACATTAAGACAAGTACCGCCTAAGGTGGGGCGTTTGTCGACACAGGCAACTTTGAGTCCGAGTTGAGCCGCGCGAACAGCTGCCACATAGCCCCCTGGACCTGAACCTATCACTATCACATCGAAATCATGCTCTGCCATATGTAATTTTCCTTGAATATATTGCATAACCTAAAGTTCGTGCCCGTGTGCGTGCCCGTGCCCGAAATGACTACGAGCCATCGTGAATAAGAAACACAGCACATCAAATTTTCAATCACCATTAAGTTAATGTGTCGGGCACGGGCACGGGCACGGGCACGGGCACGGGATGTCATTGTTATACCCCTAGTAACAGACGCGAAGGATCTTCTAAACAATTCTTGATATGCACAAGAAATGACACCGCCTCTTTACCATCAATCACGCGATGGTCATAGCTCAATGCCAAATTCATCATAGGCCTAATGACGATCTGGTCATCGACCACGACAGCGCGTTTCATGATTTTATGCATCCCTAAGATAGCACATTGCGGGAGATTTAAAATCGGAGTGGAAAGCAGTGAACCATAGACACCACCGTTAGTAATAGTAAAACCGCCCCCTTGCAGATCATCCGCCGTAAGACCTCCCTCACGCGCCTTTTTAGCATAGGCCTCAATGGCTTGTTCGATCTCTGCAAACGAAAGATAATCACAGTCGCGCACGACAGGTACGACGAGTCCACGATCCGTTCCAACTGCAATGCTGATATCGAAATAGTTACGATAGACAATCTCATCACCATCGATATAGGAATTGACCTCAGGAAACTCTTTCAGGGCATCCACAGCAGCTTTAATGAAGAAGGACATAAAGCCTAGGCGCGCTTGGTATTTCTTATTGAATCCTTCTTTATAAGTGTCCCTTAGGGCCATAATATTCGACATATCAACTTCGTTAAAAGTCGTCAGCATCGCGGTTTGCTGGAGGGCATCGACCAACCGTGTGGCGATTACCTTGCGGATCTTTGACATTTTTTTGCGTGTTTCACGCTCTCCTACTGCACCCATCCCTGAGTTGGCATGGGAGGCACCAGGGGCAGGATGAGAAAGCTCTGAGATGAGGAGTTCTTTCGTCGCACGCGCTCCCGTATACCCCGAAGACTTAGCTTTTGACGCAGGCTGTGGAGTTACAGACTTAGCAGAAGCTTGCTCTTCGGCAGCGTCTGGTGCTTCCTTTTTTGTTTCTTTAGAAGGTGCTGCTTTGGCTTCTACTTGAGGTACCTGTTTCGAGACCGATGCTTTAGCAGTCTCCACGCCTTTCGATACAGTGGCAGCAGCGCCTTTTTGTTCCGTATCGATAGATCCTAGGACTTGTCCTATCTTAACCACATCGTCTGGAGACACTCCCCACGTCACCACACCCCCTTGAGGAGCATACAGCACTTGATTGACCTTATCTGTCTCCAACTCAATCAATTCATCATCCGCTGCCACAAAAGATCCAGAAGGCTTAAGCAGCATGCCGATCGTTGCTTGGCTGATAGACTCTCCCATAGCAGGTACTTTAATTTCTACTTTCATTGATCATCTCCACAATTACGCTTTAAGTTGGCTTGCGATGTTAAATATAGACACTTGTTGAGCACCAAAGAGGGCGTGCAGGATAGCTGCGTGTTCCTTGTTATGCAAAGCATACGATCCCACAGCTGGCGATGCACTACGCGAACGGCCGACATACGACAACTCCACTCCCTTAGGCAAAAGATCGATGAGAATCGGTCGGATGAAATGCCACGCGCCCATATTACTGGGCTCTTCTTGCACCCAAATGCAATCTTTAATTGTTGGGAATCGACTGATAATCGTTTTGATCGTATCTGCATCAAAAGGATACAGTTGTTCGACACGCACAATCAGCATATCATCAGTAGCTGTTTTAGCTCTTTCTGCAATCAGAGAGTAGTAGATATGTCCACTACACAACACTAAGCGTTTGGGATTTTTAGGAGGGGTTGGATCGTTCAATATCTCTTGAAAAGTGCCTTGCGTAAACTCACTGATAGAGCTGCTACACGCAGGCAAACGCAAAAGGGCTTTCGGGGTAAAGACAATGAGAGGTTTGCACATTGGCCGCAGTGCCTGACGGCGCAATAAGTGGTAAAACTGAGCCGGCGTGCTCGGATTTGTAATGAACATGTTATTATCTCCGGCAAGTAACAGAAAGCGTTCAATGCGTCCTGATGAATGCTCCGGCCCCTGCCCTTCGTATCCATGCGGGAGGAACAACGTCAAAGCAAACTTCTGGTTCCACTTCTGCTCTGCCGTAGCAATGTATTGGTCAATAACAACTTGGGCGGCATTAGAAAAGTCTCCAAATTGCGCCTCCCAGACCACCAAGGCTCCTGGATAAGAGCAGCTATAGCCAAATTCAAAACCTAAAACGGCATATTCTGATAGCGGCGAATTATATACATCAAAGCGACCTTGTTGCGGCTTTAAATGCCTCAATGGAAGATACCCTTTTTCTTTCTCTTGATCCATGATTAACGCATGGCGATGACTGAAAGTCCCACGACAAGAATCTTGTCCTGAAATTCTCACATGCCTGTCCTGCCATAATAAAGTACCATAAGCCAACAGTTCAGCCATGCCCCAGTCGACAGGGCGTCCATCTGAACCTTCTTTGACCATTGCTAGACGTTCTTTATTCAAAAGAGCAAGTTTTGGATGGATTGTAAAACCATCAGGGACGTCACAAATGCCTTTAGCTATGTCTTGCAAGGTTTTTAAATCAACACCGGTTTCAACATGCTGAAACATCATTTCATGCTTTGGTGCAGCCGCTTCTGCAGGACCATGATCTTTAGCCACAATTTTCTGAGCATGCATCGCTTGTTGCAGGGCTTTTTTGAATTCACTTTCAAGAGCTTCTGCCAGATGTTGTTCGACCACCCCTTGCTGGATGAGCACATCGCGATATAGCTCTCTAATCGGCCGCTTCTTGCGTATCAATTGATATTCCAATGGTTGTGTGAAAGCTGGCTCGTCACCTTCATTGTGACCAAATTTGCGGTAGCAGTTAAGATCAATGAAAACATCGCAGTTAAATTTTTGGCGCAACTCAATCGCCAAATTTGTCACATAGATACATCCATCAGGATCTTCAGCATTCACATGAAATACTGGAGCACTGAAGGTACGGGCAATATCCGTGCAATAACGCGTCGATCGAGCATCTCTTGGCCATGTGGTGAAGCCGATTTGGTTATTGATAATGATATGGATTGTGCCACCTGTAGTATACCCTTTCAGTCGGCTCAATTGGAGGGTTTCATAGACAATCCCTTGTCCAGCAATCGCTGCATCACCATGGATCAAAATAGGAACCACCTTAGATTGACCAGCGTCATTAACACGTAGTTCTTGGCGTGCGCGCGTCTGCCCTTCCACCACAGCCCCCACAGATTCGAGATGGCTTGGATTCGGGGTCAATGTCAGTTTGATTTTGTGTTTATGGATCGTTTTAACTTCCGAATAAAAGCCTTTATGATATTTGACATCGCCGCTCCCTTCAACAGACGCTGGGATATACCCTTCTTCAAATTCAGAAAAGATATCGGCATAAGACTTATCAAAGATATTACACAACACATTAAGACGTCCCCGATGGGACATCCCGATGATGAATTCATCAATGCCATGCAACGATCCCGTGTCGACAACAGCCGCTAATATCGGAATCAACGTTTCGGCACCCTCTAAGGAAAAACGCTTCTGTCCCACATACTTGGTGTGGATAAAATGTTCAAATAACTCAGATTTATTTAAATGCTGCAAGATCAAGCGCTTTTGATCCATCGTCAAATCGATTTTAAAGCGGCGCGGTTCAATGTGTTGCTGCAGCCAATGTTCCAATTCGGGATTTTGCAGTCCCATGTACTCCACACCAATCTTCTCACAATAAGTTGCTTTAAGTGCTGTAATGATCTCGAGCAACGGCGCACTCTCTTCTTCTAGCAGACCGCAGGTGGGAAAATACGTCGACAAATCTTGTTTGGTAAAACCATAACTCGACAGATCCAACTGCGGCGGTTCATGGGGTTGTTCGAGAGCAATTGGATTCGTTTTAGCCATTAAATGGCCATAGGTTCGATAAGCTTCAATTAAATTAAAAACGCGCCAATCCCCTTTCTGACCGCCAAACTCCACTTTTGGGTAATAAAGCACCGATTGGCGCGAGCTAGTTTCTAGGGGAGGTAATGTAGGCAGCGAGGCTAGAGGGGCAGCCATCGCAGGCGCTACTGGGGTCTTGGCGGGCCATTCTATAGATACAGGGGACACTTCCATTTGGTCAAAAAGCGTGCGCCATGAAACGTCTACAGCCGAAGGATTTTGGCTATACTGTGCATATTTCTCCTCCAACAAATCGAGATTGAGAATACCGCTGTTAATCAATGCATTAAGATCCATGGTGATACCTAGTATATATTAAACGCCAAGTCGTACCCATGTGTATACTCTAGCTGCAAATTATTCACAAACAAGATGAAATTTTAATTAAATATCTACGAATGGACGAAATGGACAGTTCTTTAGAAAATGTCCAATTCGTCCAGTCAGTCCAGGTAGTCCAGGTAGTCCATGTCCAATCTTTTTTCTCCCTCAATGTTTTACTCAAAACCATCAACCTTAATTAACATTGAAAACAATCTAAATGCAATGTAGTCTTTAAAAACAAAAAGCAAACAAATTCTCAATTAAAACATGACAGTATTAACCGATTCATATCATCAATCCACAAGCGGATCCCAATTTCCCCACACTTCCTGCTCATCCCACCCCACTTCTGCTTCCTTGGCACCCCTCACCCCACTGCAACGCACGAAACAAGCTAGTGACAATGCATTCAGCAACAAAACTGTTGCAGCTCAAGGTGCCACTAGCCCCATCTTCTGGCGTGAAGCTCAAAACGCCCTTCGCTTGTTTCCAAAAGAAGAACAAGGTCTTTCAACCCCTAATATTAAACGGCTTTTTGGGGCAATTTTTACACAGGAAGAACGTATCAAGGTTTACAAAGCATTAAGCCAAGGCAAACCAAGCGAGTTATCCTCTTTGTTAAAACAAGTGCAATCACACTTCGGTGCATTCAATAACGGCTATTATCTCGCACACACCATCGAAGCCCTCTTACTTATCCCTGCCGACCAACGTCCTCTTGCCATTGATACAATCCTTGCAGAGTTACAAAAAATCACTATAGGCTATATACGTGACGATATCATCAAGGTTTTGTCTTTTATTAAGCCTGAACAAAGGGTGGAAACCCTTCCAGCCATCGTTGCCTTATTGAAGGGAATTGAGGCTCCAGCCCATCGCAGTGATATCATCAATCAAATTAAAGAACTTCCTTTAGAAGAACAAGGACCTCTTTTACAAACTTGCTCTCCTTATCTATGTTCGCTGACACATGCCTATCAGCGCTCCGATGCTCTTCAACTCTTAGCCATGCTACCCGTTCATGAAAGAGAACAAACCATTCCTTTTTGTATTTCATTTATTGAGGGAATCAAGTTCGATAGCCAGCGCCACGCAATACTAAAAGCATGCAGAACGATAAGTAGCTGCGAGCTTAAGCGTATCCTGCAATTATGCTCAGCTTTTGTGGCCTTTCATGAAAATGATGATACCATTATTGGCTATAGCTATCTGCACGCTATAAATGTATTGAAACATCTTCAAAAGAGCGAAAGACGCCAAACTAAAGCCTTTTTCCACTTAGTTAACATGAAATATTTAGCTAACATCGCAAAGGTGTTACCAAAAATTCCACCTACTTATCGTTTGAAAGCATTACAAAGATTGTGTCGCTGCTTCAACATTAGCCTTTTCAAATATAGATTTTGGACCTATGGAAATATTGTACAAACCATAGTTAAGGATGAAGAAATACGAAAAGCAACCCTTGAATATCTTCAGCATAAACTAACTTCCACCTCTTCACGTGTTGAAACTCAAGAGTTTGTCGATTTCGTCACTAAAAATCGCGGTACGCTAGGCATTAGCCAAGAACACCCCCTTTTCCAATGTGCCATCTACACTCAAGTGAAAATAAACCCTGCTTTAGCCCAAAATCCTCATAATCCCTTTACCCTTTTCAGCAACCTAAAACGCATTCACGCCGAAGAAGCACTACTCCCCTTAGAATCAACTTCTATGCTCACAATAACCCTTCCCAATAGTACCACCAAGGAAATTTCGGTTACAGTTTGCTTACAGGGCTTCCAAAAACGCGCCACACAGCAAAAATTTTGCTTTAAAGACTTGGACATTTTCAAAAAATCTCCTAACAAAGAGCATCGTGTCGGTCCCTTAGCGATGGAAGAACTTTTCAATGCCATCGAAGAAAGACAGCAGAAGCTATCGTCCGAAGAACAAAAAATCATGCAGCAGCACATCGACGCCCACTGCTTGGAATGGGACAACCCCCCCGCTCCCACAAATGGTCAGCAAACTGCTGAATCAATAAGCACCCTCAATCGATTGCGCGCCGCGACGATTTCCGGATCGGCCAATGTGCATTCAGGCTTTGTGCGCGAAATTCCTATTATGCTGACAGAAGAAAAACAGCCTGACGACCCTATAGAATATGAGGTCTATTACCTCTACGTCATCCTAAGTGCCATTAAAAAAGAATCAAAAGAGATCGCTCCAGGAGAAGTTCTTTCCCCACAAGAGATGATGTTTCTTTCTTTCTGCAATTGTGTGCGAGATTGTGGAAAAGGGCAAAAAAGGGGCATAGTCAGATTTTATAACGATCTATTGACAGCAGATCAACGCCATCCAGCCCATCCTCAAGCAATTACCAGTGATGAAGAACTCATCCTGACACCCGTGGATGCTGAAGTGCAGCGCCTATTAGAAAAACTCTCTAGCTCTGAATCCATTGTCAAAACACTGCTAGGTATTGATGAAGATGGTGAACTTCCCCCATTAGTCAAAAAGGAACTCATCCACCAAACGGATGATATTAAAGATCGTTTTCACTTACAACTAGGCTTAAATTACAATTTAAAATTCGATCAATTTGCATGCTGCATTGATCCTACCTTGATCAATTTGATCCAAAAAATTGATCTCACCACCACCCCTCCAAAAGGTATTGAAGCTCACAATGCGCTGCTTAAATTGCTCGCCGCCATCAAACCAAATCTACTGCTCACCTATGCTAAAAGAGCACTCATAGAAACTATCGAAGCAAAAAAAACAACACCCGAAAAAATAATCAAGCTTATTGAGACTAAGACGCTTAAAAAACATGAACGGTTGAACATCCACAGATACATCGAATATGAAACAGGCGATGATTTAATACCTATCTATAAAGGTATCAAGGATGAATGCGCACTTACCATCCTACATATTTTGGGATACATCAAAATAAACAACTAGGGACAAATGACCTAAAGGACCTAAACGACCTAAAGGACATATTGACATTGCTTTGTCCTTTAGGTCTTTAGGTCCTTTGTCCTTCCCTTGCGTTTAAACCCCCGGCCGACTATAGTCGCTCCTTTTGGAGTCGAAAACATGCATGCCTTGTTGCCTCTTGCCGCTTTTCTTTGGCTGATCAGCTGTTCATCAGGTGCACCTTCCACAGATGCACCCCAAGCTCAGATGGAAGAGATCAAAGGGCGAGATCTTGACGGACCCCGACAAGCTGTCTATCGCCTTCGCGTGCCAAACGATTGGATTCGCAGAGATCCCTTACCTGATGAATCGCTGATCGATACAACGAAATTTCTTTGCGAATTTCTTATACGCGATCAATCCGAAACCGTGCGCATTGCCATCCATAATTTCCCCACCAACACTCTAGAACAGCGCATTCCACCAGCCGCACAAATCGCCCGTTGGCAAAGACAATTCGACCCCTTATATACCAATCTATCGAGCACCCAGCCCCAATCTTTTAGCGGCTATAGCGGCTTACTCTTCACCGGCGTTGGCCTCATCAATGGCGTGGAAACAATAGTATTAGGGTGGTCTTTGCTTCTAGGACAAGAACACTATCGCACCCTCTCAAATACTGCCACACAAAGCAATGCAGCCCTCTATAAGCAAATGCGTGCGGACGTGAGCATTAAAGCCACAGGACCGCGCGCCCTTGTAGAAAAGCATCAAGCTGCGATTGTAAGCTTTGCCCGTTCCTTCGAACTTATTGATGAGATCCCATCCCCATGATGAAATATGCACGCAAGCTCTATCATTTCTTAGGCAGCATCAACTTCACTCTTGTCTTGATTGCCGCCGTAGCAATGTTTGTCATTGCAGGAACTTTCATCGAATCGTCCACCCAATCCCATCGCTTCGCCGCACGCTTCACCTACAGCAACCCCCTTTTCGCCCTTTTGCTTTGGGGATTTTTCATCAATATCCTATTTTCAGCCATGCGCCGCTGGCCTTTTAAAGTAAAACATATCCCCTTCTTAATCACCCATATGGGACTCCTAATGATTCTCGCTGGAGTCCTTGCCAAACATTATTTCGGACTCCAAGGTGCGATGAGTATTACTGAAGGCAGCGCTTCACACGACATCTTCAAAACAGATAGTTACGCCGTCCTCGTTTCCTCAAAAGGCACCCCATCTCAACTATATCCTATTAAAGAAAATTACGATGGCAGCTTCAACAGCACCATCGTCGATACACCAGAAGGACTACATCTCCATCTTTTGAATTTCGCCCCTCATTCCTCTGAAAGGCTGCTCACATGGATCAAAGGCAACTATGCGACAATTACAGGCCTAGCCCCCATTCCTGTAGCCGAAGACAACATAACGGAAGAAGCATTACCGCGCGGCAAGATGGTGCGCTTTTATGAAGGCTCTCCCCTTTGGGAGTTGCTCGCTATCCGCACTGCTGACGCCCAAGACATGATAGAAAAGCTCTATCGCCAAAACACCTTTCTTCACATTACCGATCGCCTCACTAACAAAGTGCTCAGCGCAAGACCTCTCAACGAAGCGCTAAAAAATCCATTTGCAATTGAAGATTACGGACTCTTTACAGCTCATTTGAAGCTTAATTTTTCTCCTATCTTAGGCTTTGAACATCCAGAACTTACTCTGACCATTACAAAAGATAGTCAGATGCAACAGCTTAATATTCCCCTAGATGGGAGCCAGGCCTTACTCAACCTTAACGCTACGACGCCCTTTTTAGGCAGCCTTCCCTATGCCCTCGATATTCAAAGCAACCCACACTTAGCCTTCATTGAAGACAACCTCGATGATATTCATCTCGTCACCATCGACCCATGCGGACAGCTGAGCTGGCAACCCTATCGTAATGAGCGCCTGGATGCTTTATTTTCCTATGACGATGGATATGGCGGATATAGCGTCCAAGCCGAGCCCCCCATTCTAGCCAAAACTAGCAACCGCACCGACCGCGAAGCCGCTTTAACATTTCGTTTAGAGCGACAACTCACACAAGCGCTCAAAGAAAACATCGCCCTATCTCCTCCTATACTGATGTGGCAACAAGCATGCGGCAAAAGCTATACAGACTTCTCTAAAAGCTTGCTCGCTTTCTTAACACTTTGGGATCATACCAACCATTGGATCTATCCCTCGACACAACCGCTGCCAGCCCCACTAGCCCAAGTGATACAGGCGATAGATTGGGCGAACATGACAACTAGTGACAGACAAGGCTGTCACTTAGCATCAACATTATTCTTCCAGATCGATCCTTATCTACAGTCTGGTGAAGATATCCTCACTGTCTTACATAAAATCCAATGGCCTTTATTAGCGCCACTAAAAGCCCTCCATTCTAGCACATCACAGCTCACTCACGATGAATCTGCCGAAATCCTCACCCTATTGACGCAACAGGTGTTTCTGGCCGCTGAATCCCTCTCTGAAGCTAAATCGCAACGAGATCTTGCTCTATCCACAGAGCAAAAGGCTGAGCTTTTCTCCGCCTTTCTTAGAGCCTACTCCATCCATTTAAGCACAATCTCACCACTTCCCTCTACCTCAGAAGAAATGGACGACTTACTACTAGCCTATCATCAAAGTACAACAAACCTCAAAGAGCTGCCAACACCAGTAGTCCTTGAAACCAATGTCGTTGCCGCACATCAGCCACAACCTCCAAACTCGAAATTAGAAGATCTCTCCCCTCTGATAAAACTTCATGTTAGAAAAGGACAACAAGCGCAAAATATCACCTTAGCATACAGTCACAACGCCACCGGATTAAAATGGCCCCTCTTTGATGGGGAATATCTCCTCCGCTTTCAACCGGCTTTTGAATCTATCCCGTATCATCTGCGCTTGCGCAATGCGCGTCAAATCACGTATGCCAATTCTTCCCAACCCTATAGTTTTGAATGCGACCTCATCATCACTGATCGACGCACTGGCCACAACGTTGAAAAAACCATCAGCATGAATCAGGTGCACGAAACATGGGATGGCTACCGCTTCTATTTAGCTGCCATGTCCCCACCGAATGAGGGTGCCGTCAAGCAGGTGCAAATCATCGTCAACCATGATCCAGCCAAATATTGGCTGACATACTCTGGTGCTCTAATCCTCACGTGTGGGATTGTCTTATTGTTTATCATGCGCCCCTACCGCCGAAAATAACAAAAATTTTAACTTTCAGGTTTATTGCTGATGTTTTATCTTGACCGACTATGAATAAAAATTTACATCCACTCATTTTATGCTTCTTATTTGGCATAGCCGTGCTCTGCACAGCACATTCCATCGTAGCCACCTCGCCGTTTGAAGAGACCAAAAACCTCCCCATCGCCTACCAAGGGCGCTTTCGCTCACTCGATTCAGCTTCAAAGTTATGGCTTCATGACTACTATCATAAACAACAGCTTGCCCGTTCTGACTTAACAGCCTTCCACACCACAGAAACAAGCGCCCTTGAGCTGCTCTGGAAATTTCACCTTCTCGGTCCAACTCCCTACAATCAAGCCCCTTTGTTCTGGATCCACTACGCACAAGTGAAGCAGCTTTTTGGCTTTGATCCTACAATCGATAGATTCTCCTACCACGAGTTATCACAAGCTCTCAATCAGGATAAACAAGTCAACCTAGACGTGATGCGCTACCTTCTTAGCTACGAGTTTGCGCACAATATGATGACAACAACCCGCCGGGCCAAAAACGATAAAAGCGAGCTTACCACACTCTCAGCCGGACTTTGGGTGACTTTGCGCAACGATAATCTCATCATCGCCCATACACCTTCAACGCAACCTTGGCACTTCTTGTCCCCTGGTATGCTACTTCATCCACAAGTAGGTGAGCAGCTTTCTTTGCTAGACAAACAACGCAAAATCCCTGCTGAAGAGATCCACCGCCTATTCAAAGCGATGCAAGAATACGACACTACTTCTGATGATCACACCTACAACGACGCCCTGATTAGTGCCTTCGAGCAATTGAAAAAGTTGAATAAAACTCCCCAAGAAATCGCTTTAACCCTCGAACAACACTTTCCTTTGGCAGAAGGATTAAAAAAAGCCGGCTCAACCCTAAAACTTCTTCCCTCCAAACAGCAGCCTGGAGAATGGCTCTCATTACATGCTCTGAAAATCAAAAGCTATCACCCTAAAACAAATCAAATTTCTCTAGCCAAAAACTTTACCACTTTTTCCGATGTCGATTTCGAACACATCCGCCAAACATACCTTAAGCTGGAAGCTGCTGCTCATAATATTTACAACCAGCAACAGACCTCACCCTCCAGCGAAGATTTAAACCGAGCGATACATGACTTTGTTACCACCTACAAACAAGCCTACGCAAGCCTTGCCAATACTTCCTATAAATCAGCCGCAGGCAAACAACTGCAATATCCGGCTGTCTGGCAACTAACACTTGAAACCCTCTACTACCAACTGCCCCTCATCGAGCTAACGATATGCGCCTATTTTTGTGCCTTGCTGCTCTTTTTGGGGGCATATACTTTGAAAAAGAGCTCTTTAGATCGGTGGGCGCTAGCCATTTTGTTACTAGGTTTTGCACTCCACACCGCAGTGCTTGCGCTGCGTTGCTTCGTGCTACAACGCCCCCCCGTATCCAACATGTTTGAAACAGTGATCTATGTCCCCTGGATTGCCTTGATTGTCGGCCTAGCCTTCTACCTCAACTCCCACAAACGCCTCATCCTTTGTGCCGCATGCACCACCTCATTAGCACTTCTAATCCTACTCAAAATCACCCATATCGATGCCCGACTTGAAAACGTCCAAGCAGTCCTCGACTCACAATATTGGCTCATTGTCCATGTGCTCATGGTTGTAGGGAGCTATGGCGCTTTCGCTGTGTGCGGCATCCTTGGTCATTTCTACTTATTCGCCTACTGGAAAGCGAAACGGGAAACACCTGCCATCCAAGAAATCGCCCAAAGTATTTTACACACCATGTATGTGGGAGTGGCTTTGTTGATCCCTGGAACTATCCTTGGTGGCATATGGGCAGCAGAAAGCTGGGGCCGCTTCTGGGATTGGGATCCAAAAGAATCCTGGGCTTTTATTTCGGCATGCATCTATCTATTAGTGGTACATGCCTACACTTTCAAACGCATCCATGATTTCGGCTTAGCAGTCGGCGCCGTGGGCGGCTTGATGGCCATCAGTTTCACCTGGTATGGGGTCAATTTTGTGCTTGGCACCGGACTCCATAGCTATGGCTTTGGCAAAGGGGGCGAGGGATATTATTTTCTCTATTTAACCGCCGAAGCTCTCTTTTTAATTATCACGACGCTCACTCTGCGCAACCCCCAAAAATCTCCTTGAAAAAAAAACATTATTTCAGATATTAAGTAATGTAATAAAATAGACGATTTTTTATGCCAAAGGATTACAATGCGACATATTAAAAGTGAGCGACTTAAAAAACTAGAAGTCGAACTCAATGATCTAGAACAATGGCTTAAACTTGGACTAGTTCCGAAAAAAGATATTGAAAAGCACAAAGAAGAAATCCTTGCCATCCAAACAAAAATTGAAGAAGAAAAAGAACGCCTCCAATTCTTGAAAGAAAGTGGCGAAGCCGAAGAATATGTCACTCCAAAACGTGCTTCAGTGCGCACCGGTTACACCGAAATGCCAACCATCCCCGATATTGATATGGGCGAAACTGCCGGCGGCCTAGCCGACACAGGCTTCGACATGGAAACTGAAGCTGGCGAGGTCGAAAGCTCTGTCATCGAAGAACGCGACGAAACCGATGACGAAAAGCATGATTCCGAAGAAGAAGACGAAGAAGATGATGAATCCTTTTTCAGCGATAAAAATCGCTGGAAACGAGGTGGCATCATCGATCCCGACGCGGACGAATGGTAATAGACCATATCAGTCTCTATTTTCACATCCCTTTCTGTACGAAAAAATGTGATTATTGCCACTTCTATGTCTTGCCAGACAAACCAGTCTTCCACCAATTGCTCATGGAAGGGCTGCTACTTGATATTGATGTATGGGGCCCTCACCTAACAAACAAAAAGCTCGTTTCAATTTATTTTGGTGGAGGCACCCCAGCATTGCTCGGAGCTTCCCCGCTAGCCCAGATTCTCGAAAAAGTTCGTTCTTATACTACTTTTCAGGCAGATCAAATTGAAATCACTTTAGAAGCTAACCCTGAAACTATTTCAGCGGCATTAATGCGCGAATATGCGCAGGCTGGCGTAAATAGGGTAAGCATTGGAATTCAATCTCTCGATGACCGTCTACTCCATAAACTCGGCCGCACACATCATGCCACAACAGCCATAAAAGCTATTGAAGACACAACTACAGCAGGCATATCTAATATCTCCATCGACCTCATGTACGATATTCCAGGGCAAACACTAGATGCATGGCACCACACTCTACAGCGTGCATGTGAGTTGCCAATCACGCATCTATCGCTCTACAACCTAACAATCGAGCCACATACTGTCTTTTTCAAATACCGCGAAACCCTGCGCAAAGAGCTACCTGACGACGAATGCAGCACGCGCATGTATCAAGATGCCATCGCTACTTTTGAAGCTTGCGGCCTAGAGCAATATGAAATTTCGGCGTTCGCCCGCCACGATCTTTACTCACGCCATAATGTGGGGTACTGGACCGGACGCCCATTCCTTGGTTTTGGTCCTTCGGCTTTCAGCTATTGGCAAAAGAAGCGCTTTAGAGCTGTCGCCAATTTGAATCGCTATGTACAAGCACTGCGCAGTGGACAGTCCCCTGTCGATTTCGAGGAAGAGCTACCTCCATTGCAACAACAGCGTGAATTGCTAGCTATCGCCTTACGTCTGAAGCAAGGCATTTCGCTATCCACGTTTGAGGGACAATATGGCAACCTAGACATGGAGACGTTGGCTACTTTGAGAAGCTTGCAAGAAAAGGGGCTGATCCAATGGAACCAAGACCACATCGCTTTGACACCACAGGGCATGCTTTTCTACGACACTGCAGCTGTAGAGATTATATAGTCCTGGGTAGAATCAAGTCAGTGTGACAATAATATCCGATTATTTTAAACACAAAGGCACAAAGACGGAAAGAACAGCCAAGGGCAAAAAAATAACAGGATAGGCATGATAGGCAGGATGGTAGGGGGGCCGAACTTTGTAGTGTACAGGAACGTGTGCCTTATTGTCCGATTTGTTTTTCAACGCAAAGGAAGGCAAAGTTCGCAAAGGCGCAAAGAAAGGCATGCCTCATGCTAAATGTTCTATAGCATAGACTGCAGCATATTAAATGTAAGGTGATAAAGGTGTCGTTGAAGCTAAGATTAGTGAACCATTAAACCATTCCCAATCATCGCATGCAAGCGGTTGTGAGTTAAGCGACACACACACAACACAACAGGGAATTGCCTGTCTGTTGTGTGTGTGTCGCTTAACTCACAACCGCTTGCATGCGATGATTGGGAGGAGCTTCCAGTGGATTGCTAAGGCAATCCACTGGAGATTTTTGCTACCGCGATGGTGCTGCGCATTCTAGCATACTCTTAGTACCCTTACATCTATCCTACCTCTCTTGTCATCGAACATGATTCTTGCTTTAAGATCATTTAACATGCTGCAGTCTATACTATAGACCATTTAGCATGAGGCATGCCTTTCTTTGCGCCTTTGCGAACTTTGCCTTCCTTTGCGTTGAAAAAATAAATCGGACAATAATGCATACTACACTGTACGGTACAAAGTTCGGAATTTCCTCCCCCCATCCTGCCTATCCTGTTATTTTTTTTGCCCTTGGCTGCTCTTTCCGTCTTTGTGCCTTTGTTTTTAAAATAATCGAACACTATTGCCACATAGTCTTAAAACTTGAGTTCAGACATGCTGCTTAGATGCTAGAAACTAAAAAGATGGCGGTTTTCTTTTCGAGATTGGGCAAGGGGCTCTTTTTCCACAATTCAACACTCTGTGAAACAACCCCCTGTGTTGTCAGCGTTAGATCCCAAGCCACACACAACTGTGTTTGGGGGCTTAACACCTTTAACAAAGCCTCCAACAGATGGATATTGCGATAAGGCGTTTCGATGAAAATCTGTGTAGCACCATCAGCCTTTGAACGGTGTTCTAATTCCTTGATCTCTCGCTCACGCTGCTTTGGCTCTTTATCTAAGTAGCCACAAAAATAAAAACGTTGTCCTGGCAAGCCTGAAAGCATCAATGATAACAAAATAGAAGAGGGCCCTACAAAAGATTGCACGACAATGCCACTTTGGCGCGCGCGCCGCACCAACTTAGCACCCGGATCCGCCACACAAGGCAAGCCGCCATCAGAAACAACACCCCAACGCTCCCCTTTGCGGATAGGCTCAAGCAAGAAATCGATATCGGCATCTGGAGTGTGTTCGTTAAAAAGCGCTATGGGGATATCATTCGCAGGCTTTTTTGTCTCAAAACGCCCCAAGAAACGCCTGCCAGCCCCCGCACTTTCGGCGATTAGCCCATCTAACGAAGCCACAGCTTTATCCACACTAGCTGGTAAAAATGGAGCGTGATGTTTAACATCGCCCAGCACATTTGGTAAGAGCAGCAAAGCAGGTTTTGATGGTGTTTCTTCTGTCATAATAACGAATCCTTATACGGTTACTAATTTAATAATGAGCATCTCTGCAAGGAAGTCTGGGTCTACTCCACTGCTTTTGGCTTGTAATTCGGTTTCATCGATAAGAATCAATCCCTTGCGAAAGCGTGTCATCCCATAGCTTTGCGCTTGCTGCACATGGCGTTCCAAAATTGCCCCTCTCATATAGGGGAATTCTTGCGAGACATCTCCGGCCGATCCCCCTTGGGACATGATAGCACACACTTGATATTCAATTTGATATTGGGAACGGATCTGCCGCAACAACGCAATAAGCGCCACCCCTTCAGTCAAAAGAGCTTTACTGATACGTAGCGCTGCCGAAGCATCCCTGCGAAACAAAGCCTCCCCAAGCTGCCAAGCATTATCTTGATTGACACTGCCACATACTGCTGCAATATCGTGCTCTTCGATCACTCTGCGCTCACCAACATAACAAAGCAATTTAAGCAACTCGCACTGCAAGAGCATTTGATCGGTGCCTAGTTGTTTAACAAGCTGCTGACAAGCTGCCAGCGATAGTTGCTTGCCATGTAACGTCACTTCTTTGTGCAACCACTCAGCAACTGATTTTTCCCGCTCCCATTGCTTTTCTTCAGCGACATCAAGCACAACACCGACCTTTTCAGCGTTTTTGTAAAATGTAGTCGCTCGATTAATTGCAGAGGCCACCAAAACCAAACATGACGTCCTACTTGGTTTTGCGAAGTAGGCCTCAAGTTTAGATGTTGCATCCTTATTAAAGGCATCAGCGTTTTGCACGATAATGAGCCGACGCTTGACGAAAAAAGACATCGTTTCGAGTTCTTGCAAGATGACAGCCACATCATGGCGCTCTCCATCGAAGGTTTGCACACACAAATCAGGTGTTGTCTCTCCCTTTAAAACCAAAGCACAGAAGCGATCGACAGCTTGCTTACGAACGAAAGCCTCTTTAGACAAAATCAAATACACTTCGGCTAAATGGTTAGGCAACGCCCCTTCAAGGTGTTTTTCAAAAGCTGTTAAATTGGAATATTTCAAGGGAGATCCATTTTCGATTAATTGCTTAGCTGCAATGAGTATAATGATATCAGCCAATGTTCTCAAGTAGGACAATTGACATTGCAGAAGTTCCCACTAAAAAAATCGGGCTCGGGCTCGCACGCGGGCTCGATTTTTTTTAGTGGGAACTGCTATAGACATTAAAAAAAGATTGCGCTTAAATGACACGTCAAGCATATGAATGAAGGCAAAAATTAAATATGTCATCAACCCCAAGGTTTCAAATGAGAGCACTACGCAAAACATTCATTAAGTCCACGCTACTGTCTGCAATCGTGTCATGCACCCTCTCTAGCTCCATCTTAGCTACATCCCCTCTAGAAGATGCATTTACCCGCTGTTACAAAACGAAAGCATGGGCAACAAATGCCCAAGGAGAAGGGTCTTCAGGCACTGGCTCTACGCTAGAGGCCACAGAAGAATATCGAGTATTTTTACAAGACTTCTTAAAGTCTCACAAAATTCGGTCCGTCGTCGACGCCGGCTGCGGTGATTGGGAATTCTCGCAATATATTGACTGGAGAGGAATCCAATATTCAGGATATGACATCGTCAAATCCGTAATTATAAGAAATAAGAAAAATTTTGGAGCTCCCAATATTAAGTTCTTTCAAGCCAATACTCTCGAATTTGATCTCCCACAAGCTGATTTATTGATTACCAAAGATGTATTACAACACCTTCCCATTGAAGACATCAAGTCATTTACTAGACATTTTAGCAAATATAAGTATTGCTTAATCACTAATGACATCAACCCCTATCGCCGCACTTCAAATATTCAAATTGTAGCTGGTCAATATCGTCCTATCGATTTAACTGAACCCCCCTTTAATGTCGTGGGCACAAAGATCTTAACTTTTGAAACAGGCTGGGGTGAAACCAAACAAGTCCTGCTTATTGACAACACAAAATAAAAACCACCAATACCTCCCGATTATAACAAATGTCGGGAGGTGTCTTGCCAAGTTTATCGCGATGCTAAAATAAATACTTCCGTATTCAAAATATTCAGCCTATGAAACACATTCCAGCGTGGCTCACCTTCATCCTTTGTTTCCTTTCAGCCCCTTCAATGACGATAGAGGTTGATAGCAACAAACAAAGTAAAACAATCAACATACTCTGTTGGCTTAACGGAGTGGGGTTAAGCCGAGATGCTAATATTCTTAAAAATGAATTATCTCCACTTGGTCACACCGTAAGGTTAGTCGACATCTATCCAGCAACCCCTCTCCCATTGAAAGATATTCCACCCGCGGATATCAATATTTTCATTGAGCATGCCTATGAAACTCTTTTCCCTTCGGCTAAAAAAAATTACTACATTCCCAATCCCGAATGGTGCCAAGTACCTCCACACGTAATCAAAAAACTGGATCTCATTCTGTGTCGCACACATGAAGTCGAACGGATCTTTTCCCCTATCGCAAAAAAAACCTATTACATCGGATTTGCGAGTATTGATAGATCACAACCCAAAGCAAAAAAAGACTTTTCCAAAATTCTCCATTTACGTGGCCAAAGCATTGCCAAAGGCACAACTTCTGTACTTAATCTTTGGTATGATCACCCCAAATATCCTGAATTGAATTTGATCTCTTTTCGAGAACCAGATCCCAAGCTAGAAAATGTCAAATGCTACAGCAATTATCTATCCGAAGATCAATTGCTTTCTTTGCAAAATCAATGCGGAATTCATCTTTGTCCAAGTGAAACAGAAGGCTTCGGACATTATATCGGTGAAGCGTTAAGCGTGGGAGCTGTCGTGGTAACTACCGATGCCCCTCCCATGAACGAATTTATCACTGATACAAGGTGTTTGGTGAAGGCTAAGTTCTCATCTCAACAAAACTACGCCACCAATTATTACGTCGATGATGCGCACTTCGAAGAAGTACTTAGCAATCTCCTAGCTTTGCCTAAAGAAGAGTTGATGGCGATTGGCAAAAAAAACAGAAAAGCGTATCTAGAGGGCAAGCGAGCCTTCAAGGAAAGATTAAAACAACTTTTCAATGAACCCATAAATTAAGGGATAACATATCAATATGAAGACCATTTTATCCCTACTGCTAACGCTATTTCTAGGCATCGCCCAACATGACTTACACGCAGACACAACCCCCACCCCCCCGACAACGCTTGAAGCGCCACAGGTTACTCCACCTGGGATAAAACCTGCTCCATCCGATGAGGAGCCTTATTTCCCCTTACAAATTGAAGAACCAAGTCCACAAAGCAACAAATTTTTAGTCGAATTCCTCAATATGCTCGCCACGTTGGGCTTTATCATTGCTCTCATCCTGATCGTGGCATGGTTCTTGAAACGCTTTGTTAACGCGCGTTTAGAACAAGTCAACGCGAGCAGTTCCATTCAAGTCATCGAAAAACGGGGACTATCCCCCAAAAGCATGCTTTATCTGCTGCGCGTCGAAAACAAAACGATTTTAGTGGCCGAATCACAACATGGCGTGACAGCCTTAACAGAATTTGACACACCCATTGAAACAGAGCCTGCTGCCTCACAAGAGTTTCCTTCCCCCTTTAGCAAACTTCTCGAGAAGAAAAAATAATCCTAAGTTTCAAAGCCCCGGTTTTTACTTGGATAAATTTCATTACAGCGCATTAGTTTAGCGCGTCAAAATCGTTTGATAAGCGCTATGCAACACCTTCCACCCTCGCCGTTTTAAGTAATCAATAACCAAAAGCCCCTTACCCCCACGCGGAAGACCACAATCATCAATCATCACCACACTTTGGTCATGGAGTAAAGGATATGCTGCCTTAATTTCTTTGAGATGATGCTCCTGCGAAGGGAATGGATTCTTAGTTTCGAAATCGAAACTATCCAAATACAAGAAATCAATGGGCTGTGTGAAATTTTTCAGAAATGCTATCGAATCCTGGCATACAACATTTACGCTCTGACCGTAAGCTTCAACGACAGCTTTGGCTTCAGCTACAGCTTTTGGGTCAATATCTACAGAAAAGAAAACGGCTCCATTTTGATGCGCCCAGTCACCAAAAATGATAGTAGACCCTCCATCACCAACGAAATTTTTATCTCCCATTCTTGAAGTCCCTGTTTCCACAACCACCTTAGCCGAGCGCTGTCTCAACAACTCTAGAGCATGTAACATGGTCGAATAGCGCTTGTCCTTAGGAGCAAGTCGATCAAGCAAATAATTCGAACTAGGCACACCTTCGGCATAACCATTTATGGGGATAAATGCTGCCATAAGAATCATGGCTAAATTCAAAAGCAAAAGCTGACATTTCATACCGAAAACTCCTTTGATAGCGCGTTCTGAAATTTATTTGAATATTCATACGCGCTAAAACAAACTTTTGCAAGACAATCCTATACAGATAAGCCTTGTTGCATAAATGGAGCACATCGTAATTCTTTTATCATAAACAGGTTTGAAACACAGAGGCACAGAGAACACGGAGAAAGAGAAAAATTGGAGATTGATTGTGGTATATGCCTAAGGACATTTTACTTTTTCTTCCCTCTCCGTGCCCTCTGTGCCTCTGTGTTTTAAATTTTTTATCTTCAATGGTTTATCGTTATATTGGATTTATGCAACAAGGTCATACAGAAATCTATTGTTTTTCTGCATATTTTTTACGTTTCTTTCCCTTTGAAAATGTTCATTGTGATATAACAAACATCGTCCGAGAAATGCTTATTCCTTTGAAATCCACAAACGCCTAGCTTTAGGAGGTCGCTTGTTTGTAATCATTAGTTTTCTCACGATGATTTTCTTCTTGCTTGGCACCTTCTTTCTCACAGCGGTATCAAGCGCCTTTCGACGCATCCACAAAAGAGACACAAAAAAACAAATCATCGCGGCCGGCAAGTGGTTTTTTTATCGTCGCTTTCATCACTATTTTTTCCCTGAACATGAATATGAAGGTCTGTTTTTTGCAACTGTCTGCGCCCAAAACATTGCGCGGTGCTGTTATGTTGCTTCTGCTGTCTTTTTTCTGCTGGCCACTCCCCTATTTAAGCATCTTTCAGGTGTTGTGCTAACCACACAACCGCAAAGCGATGAGTTTACAACGTTTTGGATTGTCCTCTGCTCTTTATCGCTATTATTGTTGGCTTTTGTCTTCGGTGAATATCTCCCGAGAATTTTAGGACTCCGTTTGCCTGAAAAAGTGATTCGTTTTTGCACTCCATTGTCCTCTTTGTTCATGTTCTTAGCATTTCCGGTGACATTCTTATTCTTAAAACTTTCCCACTCATTCTCACGTACTATTTATTTCGATCATTTGCATGAACCAGAAACACAAGCAAAACAAGAGATCATTAACATCATCCATGAAGCCCAGCTCAACCCTACGATCAACCGCCATGACAAAAAGATTATCGAAGCCGTTCTTTCTTTTGGTGAACGCATTGCAAGAGAAGTGATGGTACCGCGTGTCAACGTCTTTAGCATCAACGCTAAAACATCTATCAAAGAAGCTGCTGCCTTAATAGCCGCTGAAGGATTTAGCCGCACCCCCATTTATCAAAACACTGTGGATGAGATCGTGGGAGTTGTCATGTACAAAGACATTCTTTCAAAATATCGTCTATATGAAGAAAATAACAATGACGAAACGATCTTAGCCGCTCCCGTAGAAACCATTCAAAAAAATGTCCTTTACACTCCAGAAACAAAAAAAATCTCCAACCTACTCCAGGAATTTCGCAAGAAGCAAGTCCATTTAGCTATCGTGGTAGATGAATATGGAGGGACAGAAGGGATCGTTACGATCGAAGACATTTTAGAAGAGATTGTGGGAGACATCGCCGATGAATACGACGATGAAAAGGAGCTATATGCGCTACAACCTGATGGAAGCTGTATTGTAGATGCACGCATGAACATTTTCGATGTGCAAGACTTACTAGAAATCAACATTCCCGAAGAAGGCGATTACGATACGATTGGTGGATACGTCTATCACTGCGCCGGCACGATACCTTCTAAAGGCTTTGTCATCCATCAAGATGCTTTTGAAATAGAAATCCTAGATTCTAATGAACGTGTAGTAGAGACTGTGCGCATCAAGCCACTGCACACAAAGTACGCTGATGCACACAATGCTGTTAAAGAGGAAAAGGAATAACATGCCTCTAGAGGACCTCATCATATTAGCTTCGGCTTTAGGCATCAGCGCCATGTGTGGTGCGGCCATCTTATGGACTATACAGCGCATTAAACTCAAACACTTTAAGCAGCTTGCTGCCGACCTGCTTTCAAAAGCAGAAGCTGCATGCGATGCCAAAAGAAAAAGTGGCGAAATGGCCCTCAGACAGCAGCAAATTGAGCAACAACGGGAGTTTGAACAACATTGGCACATAGAACGCCGTAAAATGCAACATGAAGATGAGCGCCTCAAACAACGCGAAGATAAGCTTGAAAATCGCATGAATCTCGTTGAAAAAAAACTTTCTGATATCGAAAAACGAGAAGCTGTACTTATTGCTCGCAAAACACAATTAGATCAGGAAAAAAAACTTGTCGTAGAACAGCAGGCAAAACTCCTCATTCAATTAGAACAATGCGCGGGTTTTAGCTCAACCGAAGCCAAAGAACAACTTCTTAGCCATGTTAATCAAGATGTCAAACAAGATGCTGCTAATCTCATCCGCCGCACTCTCAAAGAAGCCAATGAAGAAGCCGAAAAAGAAGCCGGTCGCATCATCGTCACAGCCATCAATCGACTAGCTGTGCCTTGCGTCTCAGAAGCCACCGTCAATACAGTTTCTATTCCGAATGAAGAGATGAAAGGGCGCATCATTGGCCGCGAAGGTCGTAACATCAGAGCTCTTGAGCATGCCACAGGAATCACATGCATCATCGATGAAACCCCTGGAGCTGTGATCCTTTCTGGTTTTGATCCTATCCGCATGCAAATTGCCAAGATGGCTTTATCCGATCTCGTGCAAGATGGACGTATCCACCCTACTCGCATAGAAGAGGCCGTAGATAAGGCTAAAGTCAATATTCAAAAACTAATCAAACAATATGGCGAAGATGCAGCCCTACGTGCGGGTGCAATCAACTTACATCCTGATATCATCACACTCTTAGGAAAATTAAAATTTCGCTATAGCTACGGTCAAAATATCCTTGACCACTCGTTAGAAGTCTCACATATCATGGGATTAATGGCTGGTGAACTTGGTCTAGACAACAGACTAGCCAAACGCATCGGCCTTCTACACGACATGGGTAAAGCAGTCTCGCACGAAATCGAAGGCACACACGCCATCATTGGGCATGACTTAGCGCTAAAATGGGGTGAAAGTCAGGAAGTTGCTAATGGAATCGGCTGCCACCATGGAGAGATGGAGCCAACCACGGTGGAGGGTTCACTATGTAGTGCAGCTGATGCCATTTCGGCCTCGCGTCATGGTGCCCGCAGCGAGTGTGTTGAAGAGTATGTCAAACGCCTAAAGCGGCTTGAAGATCTTGCGGTAAGTTTCAATGGCGTTGAAAAAGCCTACGCGATGCAAGCTGGGCGTGAAGTGCGTGTAGTTGTCCTTCCTGATATGGTCGATGATGATGGTATCGTGACTCTAGCCAGAGATCTGACTAAACGTATAGAAAGTGATTTAAGTTATCCTGGAAAAATTAAAGTCACCGTGATAAGAGAGAAGCGTATCGTCGAATATGCGATATGATTTTTGTCTTTCATCTTTATTGCGCTATCGGGCAAAATGTGGCCCCCAAGGTATAGTCTTTATTAAATGGAGTAGTCTTTCATGCGTCGATCAATATGCTATTGTGAACCTAATGTGGCTTATGCTGGAGAAATCAATACATGGAAGTTTGTTTATACTCCAAGTGTTGATCTTCCCAAAGGAACGAAACTTAAATTTGATTTGCAAAGCAAAGGCCGAGATATCGATTGGCAGATGCCTTCTTCCAACATCAAAAAAACTAGCAATATTATTTTTGCCAAGCTCGAAGATGGCAAGGTCATTCAAGCCAAAGAGATCGAAACACCCGATAGTTATACCCCCTCTTACGAATTCGTTTTGCTGAATAAATTAGAAGCCGGCGAAACCTTTACCATTGTGATGGGAGCGAGCAAAACCCCGCATCAAAATGGGACGAAAGCACAAACAAACGCCCAAAGACGCCGCGTTTTCAACCTCTATGTAGATCCGAAAGGCAAAGGGAACTACACAGAGCCAGAAGTATTCACACTTGATATTCGAGGCAATGTGCTTGCCGCTATACGCGTTTTGGCCCCCTCTTTTGTCACTCGCAACAAACGCTTTGACGTCATTGTGCGCTTCGAAGATGAATATGGCAACCTCACCAACACAGCACCAGCAGACACACTCGTCGAATTGTCCCATGAACATCTGCGCGAAAATCTAACCTGGAAACTCTTCGTGCCAGAAACTGGCTTCATTGCTCTACCGAACCTCTATTTCAACGAACCCGGGGTTTACACAATCCAGCTGCTCAACACAAAAACAAAAGAGATCTTCCGCTCCGCTCCTGTGATGTGCTTTGCTGAAAATGCCCGCCACCTCTTTTGGGGACAACTCCATGGAGAGTCTGAACGCATCGATTCCACGGAGAATATAGAAAGCTGCCTCCGCCACTTCCGTGATGACAAAGCAGCAAATTTCTATGGCACATCTCCCTTTGAAAGCCAAGAAGAAACCTCCAACGAAATTTGGAAACTCATCACACAAAACGTGATGGAGTTTGATGAAGCAGACCGCTTTACCACCTTCTTGGGCACACAATGGGTAGGAAACAAAGGAGAAGAAGGGATCCGCCATCTTGTCTATACAAAAGATAATAAACAAATTATCAGGAAAAAAGATCCTAAATTTGCCTCCCTCAAGAAAATTTACAAGAATTTCTCTCCTAAAGAACTCATCTCTATCCCCTGCTTTACCATGGGTAAAGGCTTTGAATTCGATTTTGCTGAATTCGATCCAGAATATGAACGTGTCGTTGAAATCTACAACTCCTGGGGTTCTTCGGAATGTTCTAAAAAAGAAGGGAACCAGCTTCCTATTGCCGCCAACGGCAAATCTGGAATCACCGAAACTGTTGATGGCTCCATCCAAAAGGCACTTCAGCACAACTGTCGCTTTGGCTTCGTAGCTGGTGGCCTCGACGATCGAGGCATCTATGCCGATTTCTATGACGGCGACCAAATTCAATACAATCCTGGATTAACAGCAATCATATGCAACGAACATTCTAGAACAGCCCTTTCCGAAGCCTTATATAATCGCAGTTGCTATGCAACAACCGGCGAAAGGATCATTCTAGGCTTATTCTTGGCTGGCTCGCCTATGGGCAGCGAGGTAAGCACCGCTACCAAACCAGGTCTACGCATCAACCGCCACCTCTCTGGCTATGTCGCCTGTACGAGCACGATCGCTAAAGTGGAAATCATCCGCAATGGCAAAGTCATTCACACCTTAGAAAGCGATAACTACTGGCTCAACTTTACCTTTGACGACATGACGCCTCTCGAAAAAATCGTCATTGATGCTAAAGATAAAAAACCTCCTTTCGTTTACTACTACTTGCGTGTGACACAAGAAGATGGCCACATTGCTTGGAGTTCGCCTATCTGGGTAGATCTTGTAGCCGCAGCTCCTTCTGTCAAAGGCGCTAGACGTCAGCCTGCAAAACCTGTAAAAAAACCCGTCTTCATCGACGATGACGAAGATATCGACGAAGACGAAGATGAGGAAGACGAAGACGATTTTGACGACGACTTCGAAGAATAAACAGTCAGGATCACAAAATGGCTCATCACAAACTAAAGTGCCGCCGTATTTGAACGCGAGAATCGCATTCAAATGGGGATAATCTAATTTGTGATGAGTCCACTAAATGACTCGACATCGTCTCCCTGATCTGTTAGGTTTGAATTTTTACAACTACTTTAATCATGACATATCGGAAACTCATTTCCTTTGTTTGGCAGTATATCCGGCAGCAGCCTATCCCTTATCTTTTTATTTTTTTGCTCTCTTTTACTTGGGCTGTGGATGCAACCGTATGGCCATATTTGATTGGCTATCTCATTGACAAAGTGAGTACATTCAACGAAGCACGTACGACAGCCATCACCACGTTAGCTCTGCCCGCCATTTTTGCCATTTGCCTAGGATTTTTCATCCGTAGTTGTTTTGGAATTCAGGGGTTATTACTAGCAAAAGCACAACCTAAGCTAGAAGCTGATATTCGAATGACAATGTTTAATCATGTGCAAAGACATTCACCCCAATACTTCAACGATCACTTTGCTGGCAGTTTAAGCAATAAAATCTCTGATATGACCTCACAAATCGAATTTCTTCTCCGTCTCTTACTTACCACTTTTATTCCCGCTGGGGCCGCATGCGTGATAGGCATGCTTTTCTTCTTTTTCATTAACCCTTTTTTCGCTTATCTAATCGCTGGTTGGTATCTTATCCACTTTTTGATCTGCCTGAGTTTTGTCAGCAAATGTGCAAACTATGAGCATATCCATGGTGAAGCCCGGAGCTCCCTTGTAGGAAAACTCGTCGATAGCTTTACCAATAATTTTGCAGTCAATCTTTTTTGTCGGTTCGATTATGAAAGAAAACTCCTCGCCACCCTCCAAAAAGATGAACAACAGAAAAATTATCGCGCTAAACGCTATGCCGAATTTTTGCGGATTGCCCTAACGATAGAAGCTTTCTTTATAGGCTCTGTAGGTATTCCTGGCATAGCAATCTATTTTTGGGTCCATGAAAAAATCACCACAGGAGAATTAGTTCAAATTATTGGCACCTCCGATAGTATTCTCTTAGTGATTTGGATCGCGGGTCTTTCCCTCCCCTCCTTCTTCCAAGGAATCGGCATCACACAACAAGCTTTCTCCATAATGGACGATCCTCAAGATATTCAAGATGATTCCTATGCTAAATCTCTTACCGTTTCCGAAGGTGAAGTTGAATTTGTTAACGTCTCTTTCCAGTATAATGAAAAACGACTATTCACAAATAAAAGTGTTCTCATTAAAGCCAAAGAACGCATCGGACTTGTAGGGTATTCCGGAGCAGGAAAATCTACTTTTGTCAATCTTATTTTACGCTTTTATCAAATAGAGAAAGGCAAAATCTTGATTGATGGACAAGACATCTCTAAAGTGACATTAGAATCTTTGCGCAAACAGATTCTATTGATCCCTCAAGATCCCATTCTCTTTCATCGTACTCTGAAAGAAAACATTCAATATGGCAATCTCAATGCAACGGATGAAGAAGTCATTAATGCCAGCAAACTGGCCCATTGCCATGAGTTTATACAACAGTGTCCTCATCAATATCAGAGCATCGTTGGCGAAAGAGGAACAAACTTATCGGTGGGAGAACGACAAAGAATAGCCATCGCCAGAGCGATGTTATCTGAGGCTAAAATTCTAATTTTAGATGAAGCCACTTCAGCTCTGGATTCTATTACCGAGAATTTCATTCATCAAAGCTTAGAAACTCTGATGCAAGATCATACGACCATTGTCATCGCCCATCGCTTATCAACCCTCGTTAAAATGAATCGGATCTTAGTTTTCAACCATGGGGAAATCATTGAAGAAGGGACTCATACTGATCTTTTGGCAAAAAAAGGTCACTATGCACGGATGTGGCATATGCAGGCTGGGGGCTTCTTACCGGCCACCCCTCCTGCCTAACGCTATTTTTTCTGGAAAAGGTGCCACGATGCACGCCTTCGATGTCAACGCATGGATGGTGTCTAACGTATAGGAATCTACTTTCCCTTGTATTGACTCAATATTATTAAATCTTTGCAATAAATATTGAAATATTTCCTCCGTAATAAAAGGGGCAACGGGATGTAAAAGTCTTATAATACGACACAGTAGAATAACAAACACTTTAAGTGTATTCTTCCGCTGTGCAACCTCTCCCTCTTCCAATATAGCTTGAGCATTGTTAAGATATGACACAAGTGTTGAGGTTATAAAGTGGGTGACTTCCCCCATCGCTTTATCAAATTTTAACCCCTCAAAAGCCCTATCAGTAGTGACAATGACCTTGTTCAGTTTAGTTAGAATAGCACGATCTTCCGACCTTAAGACGATCACATCTAGTCCTTGAGAAAACTCCTGGCTGCTTAGTATATCACTTTGATTAAGACAGTTAAATATCGTTCGCACACAATCCCATAACCCATCAAGGCAATTTCTAGCGGCTTCAAAATCGTTTTTTCCTATATTTATTTCAGGTACATAAGATTTGCAAGATGCTATCGCAAGGCGCAAAGCGTCGACACCAAATTCCTCAATGATTGCTTCAGGTTCACTCACATTATTTTTCGATTTAGACATTTTTTCCCAAGTGACATGGACATCTTTGGGTAGCGGCACGCCCAACTCATATTTTTGCGACTCACTGGCAGATAAATAAATCATCCGACTTTTGCTTTTTTTCCAATAAGCATTTTTATAAATAATTCCGTGCAGAAAATACTTACACGTTAAAAAGTGCCTCATCATATACTTTGCGATAAGATTGCGGGCTGGCATAGCAAATAAAATATCATAACCAGACATAGATAGCGTAGTGGGATAGAAACGCCTCAATTCGGCACGCAAATCAGGCCAATCTAATGCCGGAAAATTAAAAGAATTAAACCAAGTGTTAAAAACATCCTCATCCTGCACCCAATTGTTTGGATCCTTTTTCACCTCTAAAGGGATCTCATCAACGTCTTCATGACAAATCATTAACGTTGGTTTCTTGCGGTGATGCCAAACGGGAATGCGATGCCCCCAGTAGATGGATTGACTTATACAGCAATCATGCATGTAATCAAGATATCGATCGAATTTTCGCTTATACTTTTTTGGAAGAAAAAGGATTTCCTCCGCTTTGGCTATTTTCTTTAATTTCTCCTTCAACGCGTTAATACGAATAAACCAATGCCTAGAGATAAATGGCTCGATCACAGCTCGCGAACTATATGAAATCCCTATTTCCCTAACTTTTGAAGTCTTTCGGACGAGTAAGCCTTCTTTGTCAATCGCTTTAACAACAGCTTGACGGGCTTCTGCCATGGATAACCCCTCAAAACGACTGTCAATGTGGTTGACTTGACCATTTGGCAGCATCATATTAATTGGAGTGAGATGATGCTTTAAACCAATTTGATAGCTGATCCAATCGTGAGCAGGGGTCACAAGAAAAATATCTTGATCTTGTGAATCAACAAGATCATCAACAATGATTTTTACTTCACGTTCGATGATAGGGATCATAGCAACTTTTCCTATCAAATTAGAGCGCTTGTCTTTTGGAGAGATGGCTAGAGCACTGCAGCATAAAATCGTTTCTGGACGGTATGTCGAAACTTCTATAAAGTCTTGACATCCCTTTAAAGGGACTTTGAATCGATAAAGAAGCACTTTCCGCTTCTCGTAAACCACCTCTTCATCAGAAATTGGAGCTTGGATCACAGGATCCCAATTGACTAATCGATCACTTCGATAGATTAACGCTTCATCATACAGCCTTTTGAAGATAGCATTCAAAGCCTTCCGGTGATTCAAATCAAGGGTATAAAACAATTTAGACCAATCGTAAGAGCATCCCAATTGCTTCAATTGCTTCAAAATGATGATTTTCTTTTCTTCTGTCCATTTCTGGACATATTTGAGACCTTCCTCTTTCGTGATATCGGTTTTAGTTTTTCCTTTAGCACCTTTTAAATCTTTTTCCGCCAGATACTGTGCAGCCATGCCCGCATGTTCTGTGCCAGGAACCCATAAAGTTTCATATCCTTTCATTCGCTTCCAGCGAACAATCATATCCTGCAAAACAACATTTAAGGTATGGCCCAAATGCAGAGTGCCCGTCAAACTGATAGGTTCCATCACCATGCCAAAAGGAGGCTTTTTTGAGGTTTTACTCGCCTGAAAAAAACCTTGTTTTTCCCAGAACGAGTACCATTTAGGACCTCTAATATTTTCAACAAACCGTTGCGGAATTTGTTTCATAGTATGGATAGAGTTTTTTTACTTACGAATTATAAGCAAATGACTCTTTTGCCATTCCATGGCATATCGGGGGCTAGGGGATTATCACCTGTCACACCCATAAATTCACTTCTATCCTGGTTAAATATGAATTGATACATCCCCTTGTGATGACCATAAGTCCATTGGCCAGTCAAGAGATTATCTTGCCATTTGCCTTTCAAGGTGCCCCTTTCATTTGCAAAAATGTATGATCCCATAGCATCATCGCCTTCACTCGAGAGGTGTAAAACACCAAAAGTAGTGATATAGATGCATTCGTAATACGAACTATTACTTCTTCCTGATATACTTCCATTTTTTGGATTTATAACAACAGTGGCTCTTTGTAATTGGGAAAAGACGCCGTTTTCATTTTTTGCGACAGCTTCAATGACGATGACGCCAGGCTTAACCGCTTTGCGCTGATAGCTTAGGCCGTTTTCCTCCCAATCTTCGCTTGCAATGCGCCAAAAAACGGTTTTAGGGGATTGATCACCACTGGGAACGACCTTAGCATGGATGGTGTCGCCAACACTAATCGTCGTATTTTCAACAACCAGGGAGATGACTGGCATTTCATATTTTAACCCCTTAAAAGAGGAAGCGGGAGAATCAGCAAAAGCTAAAAGAGACAACATGGCAGTTGTAATTAAGACAACGGTCGCAATCCTTTTAAAATCGTAAAATTTACTTGTCATTTTAATCCCTAGTTAAGTTTTTGTATTGGCTGGCTTCTCTCTTATGAGCACAACTCTAAAGTTGTCCATCACGAGGATTAAGAATTCGTTTTTATATGTAAACCCTCTCGCCTAAAAAAAACAAATATTTTTTTAGGCAGCGAATTATGAACGCTTCATCTCTTTTCCAATTCCGTTGCAAATAAACAAAACATCTAATAAAATATTCTTGTTTAATATTAATAATATCTACTAAATTCGAGGCATAATGCATCTAAATCTATTCAAAACCTCTTTATTTTACTTAAGCTTTTGTTTCGCCATGCTTACTCTAAACATCATCACTATTGACGCTGCAGCGGCAACAAGCAGCAAAATCTTCGACAATGAAGCTGAAGTGACACTACAACAAAATCCAGAAACGTCCCTCTCAACTGTCCTCGAACAGTTCGAAGCCAAAGGTGGCACCCTCATCCGGCTAGCTGATGATGCTACGCCATTTCAATTTTTGATGAACGATGTGATCTTTCCTTCGTGTTCCGGAGGAAATAACCGCTCACAAACATTATACGCTGTGCTAAGTCCGTATGCCGACAAAATCGTCATCAACCTGCCTTATGCCACCCGCTATGGTTTTGATCCGTATAATAACCAAACCAATTGGGTCAATAATCACCTACCAACAAACGATGAATTCGAGCTATGGGCCGGAACACCCAAACAAACCAAATTCGCTTGGAAAGAATTTGCTGCTTGGCTAGGGAAAACTGAGGCTACTGAAGAAGAGCTAGCCGTGATGCGCGAATACCACAATCGAGAATACTTCAGCCCCTCCCTTCCTGAAGGCACCAGAAGAATCTATATCACCTTTGCCCAAAACGCCCACGTGCATCTTTATAGATTAGCACAAACCAATGACTCACTAGAAAATGTCTTTCTATTATACTATCCAATGCCCGATTTGATTTGCACTCCTCACCCGGAGTGGCATACCAAGCCGCAAGCTCAGAAAGCTTATGTTGAGCTTTCAGCTCTTCTAAGACTATTTTTAGACTTTAGTCAGCTATAGAGACTGAAACACCTCGGGCATAGCAGGCCTGCAGATTAAGGTCCGAATCTAAAATGATTAAATCCGCATCGGCACCAATTTGCAAGGTGCCTTTGCGCCCTTCCATCCCCAACACCCGCGCTGGCTTTAATGCAGCCGCTTCCAACACTTCAACCACACTAGCACGAGTGTACATACGCAAATTGCGCACCATTTGGTCTATCCCCACCACACTGCCAGCCAGCATCTTAGTCCCTGCAATTAATGCTCGACCTCCACTTGTATCGACCTGCTGATCGGCCAAGTAACAACCTCCACAAGGAGCTCCCAAAGCAGCCATGGCATCACTCACCAAGAAAAGTCCCTCAGGCTGACAACGCCAAGCTAATGACACAGCTAAAGGATCAACATGCTCTCCATCAACAATTATGCTGTAGGGAAAACCTGGGCGATTCAAAACCACACCGATGATGCCAGGAGCACGGTGATGAAATGTCGCCATAGCATTAAATAAATGCGTCACCATGCTAACACCAGCTTCTATTGCCCGCTCCAACTGTTGAGCACTTGCCATAGTATGGCCTGCAGCTGCCACGATCCCCCGTTTCTTTAACCATTTAATCCATTCCAACGCATGGGGCAATTCTGGAGCTAATGTCACCAACTTGACCCCTTGCATATCCCCATAACAATCCGCTGGCGTCACAAACTCTTCGCATGAACGGACCTTGCCCGCGCTATGGGCTTTGGCCTGCGAGGGACTAAAACAAGGGCCTTCCAGATGTATTCCTAGTAATTCAGCTCCTTTGGTCTTTCCGATTTGCTTTTGTAAAACAGGTAGATTACGCTGGTATTCCTCGAGATTGGCCGAGATGACCGTAGCTAAAAATGAGGTCACACCATAGCGGCCCATGCGCATAGCAATGTCACCCACCTTCTCTGGGTTGGAAGTGATATCACAGCCGAACATCCCATTGATCTGTAAATCGATATAACCGGGAGCTAACAAATTGCCTTTTAAATCGACAACATGCGCCGCCTCAGATTGTGCAGGAATAATTTTCCCCTCGTTTATCCATAACTCTCCATCCTCGATACGATGGTTGCGCAATATTTTGCCGTTATAAAAATGTATCGCATTTGCAATCCCCATAGCCCCTATTTCCTCTGTATTCTTTATTCCTCTTTCACTATTCTTCGTCCTTAATAGATTTTATGTCGACATTTCTCTATAGGATGATACCTAAGCATGCAAACATACAACAAAAATAACCCAAGCTCTATTCAAGCTCTTTTCAATAGCATTGCAAAGCAATACGACAAAACAAATGCCGTGCTTTCCTTTCAAATGCACAAGAAATGGAACAAAGCCCTCATCCAGCAAGTGCTCATTCCTTCCAAACCAAAAGTCTTACTTGATCTATGTTGTGGTACAGGGGCTATTGCCTTTGAATATCTACAGCAAGCCCAACATGCCGTCCGAGCACATCTACTCGATTTTTCAGAGGGCATGCTAGCACATGCCAAAGAGAGATCCAAAGCTTATTGGATCGATAGACATTCCATCGACTATCTACAAGCGGACGCACAGTGCATCCCCTTACCTGATCATAGCGTGGATTGTGCAACCATCGCCTATGGCATACGCAACGTCAAACATCCCCAGCAATGTATCCATGATGTTTTCCGCGTGCTAAAGCCAGGTGGAACCTTCGGTATCCTAGAACTTACGCAACCAGAGCAGCCCTTATTGCGCTTTGGACACCACATCTACCTACGCACAGTTCTCCCTATCATGGGAAAATTTCTCACATCGAATCGTGAAGCCTACCAATATCTATGCAATAGCATCAACACCTTCATCCCACCACAAGAGCTTAAGCGTCAGTTACAAGAAGCAAGTTTTCAAGCCATCCAACACATCCCTCTCCTAGGCGGAATTGCCACCCTCCTCATCGCCAAAAAAACTCATCAATGAACGGCTACAAAGATCAGCAGTTCCCGCTAAAAAAAACCGTGCCCATGCCCTTGCCCGAAAATATGGGACTTTACGAAAAAAATGTTGTTAAAGTGATTGCTTTTCCTTGAGAAAGTTTATCAACGGGAACTACTATACAAGTACATATTCACGGGGTTGTGTAGCTTGCCGCGGTAGCGGCCTAAGAGATTAGCCCCGGGTGGAGCGATTAGCGGAACCTGGGGTATTGGAAAAAAAAATACCAGCCCCGGTAGGGGCGTAAGAAAGCTCGTGGTAATAGATTTTACCTAAACGCCTTCTTACGCCCCTACCGGGGCTATATCGTTTCTTTAAGAACCCCGGGCTCCGCTAATCGCTCCACCCGGGGCTAATCTCTTAGGCCGCTACCCAGGATGGGCAAAAATCGTCAGCGCGCGGGCTTTGGCGTCTTTTTCGCCATATTCAGAAAGTTATAAATCATTAACCAACACGTGGTTAAATGATTTACAACTTTCTGAATCTGACAAAAAATACGCTCAAATCCCGGCTGCTGCCAATTTTTGCCCATCCTGTACCGCGGCAGGCTGCATACCTGTGCGTTTCGGACAATGCCCTGAACAAGTAACTCACTGAAACCGTTAATTTTGCTTTTCATCATCTGTTTATTGCATAAAATCAACCTAACCGATTATATTATTAAACAAAGAAAAACTAATATAAACGGATAACTATGTTATTGAAAAACAAATTCACCTCATTAATTTGTATATTCATTATCTGCGCTACAAATTTCCTTGCAGCGCACGAAGACCAGAGCCCAAACGAGCATGTAGCCCACAAAAAACTCGAGAAAATCGACAAAAAGCTATCTAAACTGTTATGTAAAAAGCACAAAATTGTATCCAAGGTCAATGCAAAGCTCACCCCGGAAAAACAAGCTAAGCTCACCGAACGGATAGCAAATAGCAACAAGTTGAGTGATTCCCAGAAGGCGGGTGCAATGGATGCCCTAGACCAAGCCACAGCAGAGCTTGAAAAAGCTACAAAAGAATAGTCATTACTTACCCTTTAAGCGTTAAACGAGAAAAGGGACCTAAAGAGGTAATTGCATAAGTCCCGTTTATCGCTTTTTGGCGCTTTTGCCAATCTTCGCCATTTTGCCAAAATCATCCAAAAATCGATTAAACGGGACTTATGCAATTACCTCTAAAGGTCCTTTTTTATAGAAGTCTGCAGCAAGAGTTGTTTCCGCAAAACTTTTTTAAGTGGAGAACGAGGAATTTCAGCTACACAATGCACCTGTCTAATGCGTTCAAAAGGTAACACTCGGGTATCGAATTGCTTTACAATATCCTGTGCATCTTCCCCACTTTCGGCAGCGATAGCCAAATGCACAACATGTCCTAAGCGTGCGTCAGGAAAAGGCAACACAGCCACATCATGTAAAAAACCTGATGACAAGCGGATATCGTCCAAAATAGTTTCTAACCGCCGCATATCGACGCTCTCCCCTCCAATCTTAATGAAATGCGCTCCTCGACTGATGCTCTTAATTTGTCCGTGATCAATGACAGCTTTGTCTTCAGTCACAAACCACCCCAGCTGTTTAGGATCGATAAACTCAAAATCATCCTGTTCGATAGAAAGATAACCGCTCAATAAAGCATTGCTCTTGATTTCTAGATAACCTTGTGCTGTAAGCGCTATTTCAACATGTGACAATGGCACCAATGTCGGGAATTGCTTTTCCTTCCACGAATCCAAAGCAGCTGTAGCTACTTGTGAAGCACACTCTGTTAAACCGTAACTCGGCAGCAAAGGCCATCCTAGTGCCACAGCTTCAGCATACAACCCTTCACTAAGCGCGCCCCCCCCCACTACCACCGCCCTGACACTTTTAGGAGAACAAATTTTGTGCGCAACAATATCAAAAACTTGTGCCGGCACAACAGCTGTCAATGTCGCCTTTGCAGCAATCAGCTGCTCAACAAATCCTTCCACTTGCCAGCGCCCTGCTTGACCTTTGTAAGGCACAACCTGTGACTCACTCAAAAAGCTTCTCGCCCAAATGCTCAACCCACCCACATGATAGATGGGCAAAGGGTTGAACCATATGTCTGCGGCTTGGACTTGCAAATGCGCATTGACCCCTTGTGCTGAAACTAATATAGCTTGTTTCGAGAGAGCAACCCATTTCATCTGCCCACTTGAACCTGACGTGGCCAACCATAGATGTCCATCCAAACCTCCTACTTGTCCAACAACCTCGCGCAAGCGGCGCTGCTCCTCTTCAGGTATGCGTGGATTGATCAAAATGTCGCTAACAGAGGAATTCCAATCGATCATAGCAGCTCCTTGAGCAACGGTTGCCATGGCAATGTCTCCCATAGATCATCATATCCCCATCCAACTCCAATGGAGGAAGGGATCAAACAGCCATCGACTTCCCCAAATCGCATACTAAAGGGGGTGGCCGCAAAAGCATGATGTGTCAACAACCCACACAATCCCAAAGCTTCAGGCTCGTCTCGAAATACGACAGCTGCCGCATGCGCTGCGGTGAGTTGTCCAATCGGATGATCGACATACGAGGTAATCACCAGCTGCCGCCCTGCCCGCGACTCTCCTAAAAAACATCCCACATCTTGCACCGCAGGCTTAACCACCAATACATCACACGAGTGGGGGTGCGGCAGCGCACGCAAAGACTCCCGATCGCATGCCAGCACAACGCCATATTTCTCCCGTAACTGCTGCCATTGCTGAGGATCATAAACACAAGGATCCTCATAAAAATCAATACAATCTCTCACATCGCCTAATGCTTGCAGATATGTTTCAAAATCCGATCTTGTCAGTCGGCAGTTGAAATCCAAACGCAAACGCCCCTTTCCTTGACGCAATACGGGCCACCACTGTTGCAAAATGGCTAACTCATGTTTAGGATCGATACCCACTTTGATTTTAAATACAGAAGGAATAGCTCTCACCAATCGCTCAAGATTGTGGCCTTGACTTGAGCTCAATTCCGCTAAATGATGATGGCTCGGAGGGACTTTTAATGTAGCAAAAAGATGCTTTTGCGTCTTGCGCGCGGACGCATCAAGCTGTGCTGCTGCTATTGTGCGCTGTGTGAGAGGTGTGAGTTTTCCTGTAGCAAGCAGCGCAAGTTGTTTCTTTAACTCGAAATCACCAAGCTCATGCCAGGGATGGCAATCTCCATAGCCTATTCCGCCTTCTTTTGTGGTCAGGCGGATAAGCGCTCCCTGGCGCATATGCCGATAGCTCCCACCCATAGGCTGCAGCTGATAGTAAGAAATATCAATTGACATTAGATGAGCAACCCAGTGATAAGCAAGATCCCAAAGAAAAAGTGAATGAGCACACTCATCGCAAAATAGCGGTTCAAAATATGCCCAGATGTATTATTCCAAATAACGCGGAGAAATAAATAAACAAAGGGCGCCAGTAACCAAGGCATCAATGCGGCCATAGACTTCTCAAAAAAAAGCCATCCTAAGTTTAAGATGAAAGGGGTAATAGCCAAAACCATAAGTTCCATTCGGGCAAATTCTTGGCCAAAACGCACAGCAAGTGTGCGCTTATGTGCCGCTGTATCGACAGCGACATCCCTGAAATTATTCAAAGCATTAGGAATAATAGCTAGCAATCCCATCTGTAAAGCAGCCAGAATAATCGCCCCATTGATCATATAGGTTTGCGCGTAAAAGGGCACTATGACACATACCCCCCCATAAAAGATTAAGATAAACAGCTCACTTAAACCCAAATAAGAGATGGGGTACGGCCCTCCGGTATAGCAATAACCACAAACTACACATAATAATACAATAAGAAAACAGGTGAGCTGATCTACATCTAAAGCCAATGGCACAGCGCATGCCACAGCAAATGCCAACATTCCACCCCAAAACACTTGGGTATGAGACAGCAAACCAGCATTGATCACCTTAGGTTTGCCAAAGCGATTCACCGGATCACCACCTTTTTCGTAGTCAATCGCATCGTTGATCAAATTCGTGCCGATTGTCACACACACCGCCACCAGCCAAGCATAAAAAGCTAATAGCCAATTCACACTCTCTGCATACGCATAGGCCACACCTGTCCCCGTTGCCACCTGGATCGTGGGAATCAACAATGTAGGCAATCGCACTGCCATTAACCACGCACGCATTGCTGTTGTCATTATGTAAACCTCATGGGCAAAAAAAATAAACCACACCATACAAAATTCCACAATTCCAAATACAGAACTAAAAAAAGGCGAAAGGCGAAAAAAAAAGGCTAAAGGCTAAAGGCTAAAGGCTAAAAAAAAAGGCTAAAGGCTAAAGGCTAAAAAAAAGCTAAAGGCGAAAGGCGAAAGGCTAAAAAAAAGGCTAAAGGCGAAAAGACTTTGTTTTCATCTTTTTTGCTTTTTTTTTGCCTTTTTTGTCCCTATCGTCCCTCAATTTCTCGAAAAGAACAAATAAACAACTTTACTAAAATTATTAATTTACACAATTAACTTGTAAAGAAGTCGGTTTTACAGTAAAATAAACATATTATTTTATTTAATTAGGTAATTAATGACGCAATCATTAAACATCCAGCCAGCTCTGCAAACCTCACAGCTGCCTTACTCAGCCGTGCAGCAAAAAGCGAACGAATCTTATCTCAGATACGCCTGGCGTCATTTCACCTCTAAATGCACAGTCAAAAACATCACAAAAGTCACCTTGGCTGCAGGCTTTGCCTTTGCATCCTACCTCATACTTAGGGGCCAAAATTCTCCTAAGATAGTGGTCGAGGGAGCCTCTTTAACCCACAATGTCGCCACACCTGCAGCCATCATCGACATGTTTAATACCGCTACCGCCCATGCTCTCCCTTCTTCACAAGCCGCTAGCTGTCCGCCACTCAACCAAGCCCCGATGGAAACGGCAGCGCATACTCCCTTCAACCCTTGCGATTATGTCACAGCTCTCGACGAACGCATCGCTTGCCGCCTCGCCAAATTCGCCCAACAAACCACTGAGCTAAAAACTTTGGTTGCTAACACTTTAAGGGATGGCGGCAAAATCGATAATGCCGCCGGCAATGGACAAGCAGGCACGAGCGGAATTTATTTTATCAAAGACAAAACAGGCAAAACGATTGCCCTCTTCAAGCCAGAAGATGAAGGCACATGGCGCCATAACAACCCGAATCCACAATATCGCAAGGCATCCCTTTCGGAAGATGACATCTTTTTCCATCATGTAGACAGCTGGGAACAAGGGAAATCTGCCGAACGGCAATTACTCGCCGAAATGATGCATGTGGGAGATAAAACTCTTCCACCACGCGGCGCGATCGTCGAACTCACCAGCGATCTTTTTTTCGATCTCGCCCTAAACGAAAAAGGGATTAAGGGACCTCTCACTAAAATTGGCTACTTGCAAGAATGGGTCTCCAATACAAAACCATTTATCCGCTTTCATCCCTCGGCAAAAGATATCCCACCCAATGAGCTGCCGCCCATAGAAGCGCTAAACTTCCACGATAATCCGATCTTATCAGCCATACCGCTCGATGAGTTTCAAGAGATCGGAATTAACGATCTTCTGCTTCTCAATGAAGACCGAAATACAGGTAACCTCCTTGTTAGGCATGATGACAACAACCTCCCCCACCTCATCCCCATCGACAACGACTCGATCAACCCTTGGATACTGAAAAAGCTGCAAGGAATCTATGCCCATAAAAATGCCGATGCACCATTCACCCATAACGCCTTAAAAATGATCTATGGGTTAGATCCCGACTTTATTGAGCAGATGGTTGAAAGAATGAACCTCAACGAACAAGCTCCCATTAATGCCAAAGCGGCGGCCATGGTGCTAAAACGCTTCGTTGCTGCTGGTGCTACCATGCGCGATATCTACAACTTCTTAGCAGTCCCTCAAGGAGCAGCTATCGAAGAAACCTCAGAATTATGGAAGCTTATCGAAAGCAGTCGTGAATCAGCCATCGATAGCCTATCGAAAGATGATAAAGCCATGTATGTTCACTATCGGTATGTACGCCGCACCACTTGGTGCAAAACTGTGCAACAACCATGGTGTCAAACCTTGTCGCCACAAGAGGAAAAGTCGGCTGCTGAATGGTATCAGTATTACCAAAGCAAACATGCTACCCGAATTCAATCCCTCATCAAAACAGCCTTCTGGAAGGAATTTGACAAGCAGCTAAACCAAGCCGTCAGTGAATTTTCAATACGTAAAACACAAAACTGTGAGCACATTGGCACTCTAAAAAATGTGTGTTGGAAGCGTCACGATTTAGCTGAAGGCGTTGCTCACTATAAGTTTGAAGGCACCTATGACTCCCTAAAACAACGCTTTGAACTAGTGAAAATCGATCACACCGCCAAAGCCAGCTTGAAAGTGCAAAATGCCAAAGGCGTGCTCAAGGAAGGGGAAAAGCTGGTATCCGGACGCCTCCACCTTACCGACGTAGCTGCGCGCGTGCCCAATGCCATTGCAGCCATCTCTGGTGGTAACTTTCATTACATCATTCCTAAAGGGGAATTTTACGAATGGAATGGCCCACCCTTCGAAGAAGGAGATACCATCGGTGAAACTATCGTCGATGGAAAAGTGATCACCGAAAATCCTCCCCATAAGCATTGGGGTGCTTTGCGCATCAATAAACAAGGGCATACCACCTTCGTCGATACTAACACCCACCCCCTGGCAAAAACACACAACATACACTACTCGTTAGGGGCTGTTCCTTTGCTGGTGAATAACGGCGTGCCTATCACTTCCGAACAACTGGGCCCTGGATTGTCCCTAAAACCAAAGCAAGCCCCCACGCCCGGCATCCAATTCCAATCCCACATCCATATGCAACACGCTAGAGCTGGTGTATGCCAAACAAAAAATAAAGATCATTTTCTAGTCATGATAGAGGGTAGACAGCAAACAGCTGCCGGCTTGCGCATGGCCCAATTTGCTCGCATGTTAAAAGGCCTAGGATGTGAAAATGCCTTAAATCTCGATGGTGGCGGCACTGCCGACCTAGTGACCAAAGATGCAGATGGGAAGTTCGTCACCACGATTACCCCCTCGGACCCCAAAGGCAAAAGACCAGTAGCCACAGCCATTGTTGTTGCCCTAAATCCTGAAGGATAACAATGCCTGATTTTCTTTAAACGCAAAGGCGCAAAGTTAAGGCATGATTCAAGCAAACCGATCTTTACAGTGAAGATAAAGAATAACAGGATGATAGGATAGGCAGGATATAAAATATTCTAACCTTATCTTATCCTGTCCATCCTAATATCCTGTTAATAAATATATCCTACACTATTACCAAAGACCGGTTTGCTTGAATCATGCCTTAACTTTGCGCCTTTGCGCCTTTGCGTTTAAAATAAATCGGGCATTATCACCTTCACAACTGTTCGCTAGCCTGTTCGCACTTACGGCAAGCGCGGGAATTGGCTAAAATCTGGTTTGCGTTTCTCTACAAAGGCCTTTCTCCCCTCTTGCGCTTCCTCAGTCATGTAGTAAAGCAAGGTGGCGTTGCCAGCTAAATCCAATAAGCCCATCTGCCCATCACAATCGGCATTTAAGGCTGTCTTCAAACAACGCAAAGCCAATGGCGAATGCAACAACATCTCACGGCACCACTGGAGCGTTACCTCTTCAAGCTGGTCAAGTGGCACCACACTATTTACCAGCCCCATATCCAAGGCCTCTTGAGCATTGTACTGGCGACACAAAAACCAAATTTCGCGCGCCTTTTTTTGTCCCACAATGCGCGCCAAATAACTGCTTCCCAAGCCTCCATCGAAAGATCCCACTTTTGGGCCTACCTGACCAAACTTCGCATTATCGGCTGCGATGGTGAGGTCGCACACGATGTGCAAGACATGACCCCCTCCAATGGCATATCCTGCCACCATAGCTACGACAGGCTTTGGCAGGGCGCGTATCTGCTTTTGTAAATCCAACACATTTAAACGCGGCACCCCATCTTTGCCCACATACCCTTCATCACCACGCACTCTTTGATCGCCACCTGAACAGAAAGCATCTTTACCTTCTCCTGTCAAAATGACTACTCCAATGGAGCTGTCGTTGCGGCATATGTCGAAGGCCGCTTGCATTTCCATGACTGTCTCTGGACGAAAGGCATTGCGCACATGTGGACGGTTGATCGTGATCTTTGCAATGCCGTCTTCTGTCTTTTCAAAACGGATATCTTCAAATTCTTTAATGCACACCCATGGTTTTACTAACATTGTTGTTGTCATATGTTTCCTGTCGTAATGGATTTATAAACTTCATTAATTCTTCCAAAAAGCCTCCTGGAGCCTGCCATGGCACGCGATGTCCCACTCCCGGCAAAATAGCCACCCTCGAGTGAGCGTGCTTAAATGTCGTTTCTTTCGCCACTCTTGCATAATCTGCATCCCCCCCCCCAGCCATCCACAATATAGGGAGATCTAGTTGTGCTAGCTGCATGGATAACCCCTGCTGTGCTCCAAGAGACCATTGACGCAGCACTGCGGCCAAAACATCGCGCTGATAGTCGGCTTCATGGCGCGTAAAGCGAAACGCATCCCTCTGGAATACCGCACGCCCATTCCAAGCCTCCATCAAATGCTCCCACGGTTCGTGTTCAAAGCGCATAGCCCATTCCTCATCTAGATGACGCCGACTTTGCCTTGCGGATACAGTTTCTATACCAGGGTGAGTTGATATAAGTATGGCCGCATCCCACAACTTTGGCTGCTGCAACAAAGCGTGCATGGCCAATCTGCCTCCTAGCGAATATCCCAACACAATGCGCTTAGCAGACTTATCCTTAGCTACTTGATTATTAAAAGTCTCAGCCCACGCATGCAAAGGAAGCGGAGAAGAGTCAAAGAGATCCACTGCGTGGATGTGAGAGTGCAGAAAATGTCCTTCAAAAAGAACATTCCAATCGTGTGGTCTACCTAAGAACCCATGCAACGCGTAAATCATCATCTTAAGTTAAGTTCACACTCAATTGCTGGACAAGCTTGACTGAGCTGTCCAATTTTAGTTAACAATCGCTTTGTCGCAGCCGCATCAGGTACAACTTCGATCAAACGGCAAGAACTCCCTGCAACCAGCGTCTGGGGTATCGATTCCCAGCGATCATACTGCAATCCCCACATCTGCGCTAAAGGACCAAAATTCAGCGAGTGTTCATTAAGCATCTCTTGATAGGGGTATAAACGGGCAAAGATCTGCCCCCCTCCATTATTGATAACCACGATGTTAACATTCAATTTCTCCATTTGCGGGAGAATCCAGAACCCTGCCATATCATATAACGTCGTAAGGTCCCCCAAAAAGGCCCAATTCTGCCTTTGCGGCTGACATAGCCCCAAAAATGTCGATATCTGGCCATCGATGCCGTTGAGACCACGGCTAGCCGTAACTTCCAATCCCCGCGATTCGCTTGTTGCCGCCAGATCCCATTCTCGAATAGGCAAGCTATTGCCTAAATAAATGTGAGAATCCCTAGCCACAACTTTCGAAAGCGCATAGAACAATGCAGGCTCTGCAGTGGGCTCTTCCGCAAACAAGGCTAACAACTGCTTTTCAAACCACACTTCCCCTTTCAACCAGCGTTTGGCTGAGGCATTGGTTAAATTTCTGGGGGGTAGATAACATGCAAGAATCTGATCAACCGGACCGCAAACCACGCGCCGATTCCAGCTTAAGCCAGAGAAAGGCACATCGCTAATAGCACAGACTTGGATATCGTTCTCAAGATACTCAAGATCGCGCCAAATGCGTGGCGTCGGAATCCCCCCAATGCGCAATACTCCATCGATAGCATAATCAGCAAGCTTTGCTGACTCTAATATCTTGTCCGTGCGTTTAATGCGCAAATGTTGCAAGCGAGGATCTTCGCGCAACCCTGACACTCCTTCAAGCACCACCGGCGCGTCTAGCGCCAAAAGCAAAGCAGCCACGGCTTCGCGATGGGCTGCTTTCAAAGTACTCACGATCACAAGGGGGTGCTGAATCTGCGAAAAAAAGCGATCCAAAGTGCTGGTTGCATGTTGCCGATCAAAAGAAAGGGCCGGCATTGATCGATCATCCACTGTCAACTGTTGTCCAACGAATTTAGGCTGACTTTGCGGCTCTTCAAGGCATACATTGATATGTGCCGGACCACGTTGATTCCACTTCGATAGATCCCATGCCTGCTCCCCATCCAGATCCACGGAGAAACGGGCATATTGTCCAAACAACCCCACCTGCTCGGCACTTTGGGGCGCACCACTGCCTCGAAAACGCGGCGGCCTATCCGCTGTTAATAACAATAGAGGCACACCAGTATAATAAGCTTCCATAGCGGCAGGTAGCAACTCGGCCGCAGCTGTACCCGATGTTGTGATCACGGCTGTCGGTCGCTGCGTCAATCGGCTGCGTCCTAAAGCAAAAAATGCTGCTGAGCGCTCTTCTGGCCAATAATAGAGCAAAAAGCGCTCTTCTAAACGCAAGGCTTCCACAAAAGCACTATTGCGCGAGCCTGGACAGATAATAAATTCGCGCACACCACAGTCGATTGCTGCTTGCAGCACTTGGTACGTCAGTTTTTCATTCATAAGGCCAGCATTTCCTTTATTGCCTGTAATTTAAGGGAGATCTCAGCCCACTCTCGGTCGCTGCGGCTTTCTTTTACCAGGCCGCAACCTGCGGCTAACATCATCTCGCTTTCATTCCATTGCACATTGCGTATCGAGACATAACAATTCGCTTTCTTTGCCGCCGGCAACGTATATCCTACAGGAGCACCAAAACGTCCTCTATCAATTTTAGTGTGGTAATCCTCTAACCAGCGCATCCCCTCTTTGCGGGGAAAAGCGCCTACCGCTGGCGTTGGATGCAGCGCGCGTACAATAGCCTCAAATGATGGAGTGGCATTAAGCTCTATGGCAATTGGAGTGACTAAATGTACCAGCTGGGACAGCTTCAGTAAACGCAAATCACCCACATGCACATGACCAAAAGCCGCTAGTGATTCCGTTATCCCCTGAACTACCAATTGATGCTCATGTAATTCCTTAGGGTCGCTCAAGAAAGCCGCACTATCGCTATGCAAATTTTTTGTGCCTGCACATGCCATAGTCTCAAGCTTTGTGCCCGCATCCACAATGCGAAATAAAATTTCCGGCGTTGCCCCAAGAATCCCTGAATTCTTATCCCAAAAACCATACACGTAGGCCGGATTCTCTTTGGCGTAATTTAATACGCTCAGCAGAGAGGTCCTAAGCTGCCCCTCATCCATTGTCTGCAAGGTAGACTCCAAGACAAATGGGACAGCTTTATCGATTTCTCGCGACGCAAATTTAGCTTGTAGCTGTTCAAAGGTGTGTAAAAATAAAGGCTGGTATGAGTTATGCCACCCAAGTGGATTTAAACGCAGGCTGACTTTAGGTGCAAGCTCATGGGGAGAAAGTACCAACTGCAACTCTTGCGGAGAAACTTCCATCGAATGCTTGTGCACAAACCATGGAGTTTGACTTTTTAGAAAAAAATCGGGGAAATAGAAACTGGGAGAGCTTGCATCCTCAATAGGAGCTTTCATCCAGCACCGCTCCCCCCAACCAATCAACAGCCTCCCATCATCCTT
>JABDFJ010000010.1 GCA_013286645.1 Chlamydiota bacterium
AAGCCATTGGCGCGCTAAATGCCAAATCCGCGAGGTCGATTTTTTCGACAAAGGACATAGCATCCACAGGTGTCGATTCGGTGCCGTCTAAAATCAGGGACAACGCTTGATCTAGATTGTGAGTGACCGCTAATGGATGTTTGATTTCAGGATTTTTTGCAATTTGGATGTTAACTAATGGCAATTTCTCCCGAATTTTTTGGGCTTGTTTGTGAAGCATCTCTTGGACGGTTGGATCACTGTCTGCGGCTTTCTTTTGTTCTAGCAGATAGTTAGCGATGCCGTCGTAAATATTAGTTAAATCTTGAGTAGCTTTTTCGATGTGATTTTGTTCCGATTCTTCTTGGAGAAAGCGTTCTTGCCGATAGGAATGCAAGACGCGCTCTCCTACTTTAGTACCTGTAAACAGTGCGCCTGCGGCAACCAGAGCTGTGGCCCCCGCCACTGGCAGCCAGGCGTCGCCGGTTTTAGCTTCACTTACAAGGGCTGTTGCTGTTTCCAATACAGCTGGTGCAACAACTTTTGTCACTGCTGCCGCAATTGCAGGCACAGATAGAGTTGATAACAAACCAACAGCAACAGAATGCACATAGCTAACAGATGTATGGTTAATCCCTAAGCGGTCTTCTCTGGCTGCTTGTAGGTGATTCAAAGCATTCGCCGAGATGCAATTTTTAGCAAAACCACCTGCTGGCAGTACGCTCATTAGATTGGCATTATATTGATTGTCGTTTAGTGATTTTGGACTTTTCACTTCCAATTGGAAGTTGTCGATCAAACCTAGCACCGTGATGACTTCATCCAGAATTTGGCTACATTCAGAAGGTCCAATATCAATTTGTTGCAAAGCTTCTGAAATCATCGGCAACTTAGATTCTAATTTTTTGGCAAACATTTTCAATTCATACATAGAATCGGGATCTTTCAATGCTTGCTGATATAAGGAAGCTAAGTAATGGGCGATACCATAATAGGCTTCTTTTTGGACTTGCACTTTTTGGACATGTCGATCGCGTTTAAATAGTTCGACATTTTCCTCTTTACGTGTGTAAGGCACAACGGCGATGTCGCTAGCTTTATTGGCTAAGGTATGTGTGGTGGCAACAAGTGTTAATCCTAAGAAATTCAAGGGTTTAACCCCAAACACTGCATCCACAGCTTTATTTACAACTAGAGCGCCTGCTACAACACCACCACTCAACAATAGGTGGTCCATATTTTTGCACAAATGCACCAGTCCCATTCCTGTCAGTACAATCGGTATGGCCGTTACACCAAGCAGCACGGCAGAACCATGTGCGAATTTCGTTAAGTAATGGCACGCGCCGAGTGTAGCATTGTGGATATCTGAATGACATTTTTTGGCAACTTGCGTGATAGCAGCATCGCAAACTATGTGGCGCTTAAACAAGCCTTTACGCGAATTATTCTCATCAACAGCTAAGATATTATACAACATACCTTCAGCAGCTGCTAGTTTAGCCTGTTGTATAGGTTTGGAAAAATTCAATGTAGACATAAAGCCTCTTATTTAAGTATTTATTATTTATATTGGTATAATTAAAGTGAGAAGTATAATCTAAATTAAGATTTGATTCAAGGCAATTATGCTCCGCTTTTTGGAAAATAAATACTTGATTTTATGGTGGTTAGATGCCTAATAAGACAAAAGAACAACTGCGTTTAATCGAGCACAGAGATCGCAGCAAAGACTGGCGCCATTGGGGTCCGTACTTAAGCGATCGTTCGTGGGGCTCTGTACGAGAGGATTATAGCGATAACGGCGACGCCTGGGAGTATTTTTCTCACGATCATGCACGCAGTAGAGCTTATCGGTGGAATGAAGATGGTCTCGGAGGCATATCTGACCGGATGCAATTTTTATGTTTTGCCCCTGCCTTTTGGAACGGACGCGACCCTATTCTTAAAGAGCGGTATTTTGGGCTGACGAATAATGAAGGCAATCATGGTGAAGATGTAAAGGAATATTACTTTTATATAGACAATACGCCCACACATAGTTACATGAAGATGCTATATAAGTATCCCCAGACCGAATACCCTTATCTCAAGCTCATCGAAGAAAATCGCAAACGCACCACCCAAGATCCCGAATATGAGCTCCTTGATACTGGCATTTTCGATCAAGGTCGCTACTTTGACATCTTCATCGAATATGCTAAAGCAGATCAAGATGATGTTCTAATCAAAATCACAGCACATAATCGTGGCCCTGATGCAGCAGAACTTTACATATTGCCTACATTATGGTTTCGCAATACATGGAGTTGGGGATATCCTGAAGGACCGATGGGTGATGTCCCTAGTATGCCAAAACTCCACCTTGATCAACCCTCAAATCATGATGTTACAGCGATCTATGCAGATCATCCAACATTGTCGAACTACACATTATATGCAGAAGGAACTAACAAAGCACTCTTTACAAATAACGATACAAATAACGAGCGCATTTTCCATTCTCCTAATACCACGCCCTATGTGAAAGACGCTTTTCATCGGCATCTCATTGGTAAAGAACATGGCATTGTCAATCATCTGCACGAAGGGACAAAAGCAGCCTTAGTCTATCATTCGACTGTTAATCCTGGCGCAGCGTGGACGGTACGTTTGCGACTAACAAATGGACAGTTAGTAGCTCCTTTTAAAGATTTCGATGCCATATTTACTGTGCGTAAAGAGGAAGCGGACGAGTTCTACCATTCAATGCAAAGTGATAAAATTTCGGCTGAAGAGAATAGCGTGCAACGTCAAGCATTAGCTGGTCTGTTGTGGTCAAAGCAATTGTATTATTATGATGTCAAACAATGGCGCAACGGTGATCCAGTGCCTCCTTGTCAACGTAAAAAGCCGTTAGATAGAAATCACCAATGGGATCACTTGGTGAATTTCGACGTGATCTCGATGCCCGACAAATGGGAATTTCCCTGGTATGCCAGCTGGGATTTAGCCTTCCATTGTGTGTCGTTGGTGCTTGTTGACCCCGACTTTGCCAAGCGCCAGCTAACACTCATGACCCGTGAATGGTATCTCCATCCTAATGGACAACTGCCCGCCTATGAATGGGCCTTCGGTGACGCAAACCCTCCTGTGCTCGCTTGGGCTGCTTGGCGTGTGTACAAAATCGACGCGCATATTACAGGGACTTTAGACATTGAATTCCTTAGTGGAATATTCCATAAGCTCTTGTTGAATTTTACCTGGTGGGTAAACCGCAAAGATTCGGCAGGACGCAATGTATTCCAGGGGGGGTTTTTAGGACTAGATAATATCAGCTTATTCAACCGCAGTGCGCCTTTGCCTAGTGGTGGGCACATCTATCAGTCCGATGCCACCGCGTGGATGGCCTTCTATTGCATCATTATGATCAAAATTGCCATAGAGCTTTCACGCGATCGCGCTGTCTATCAAGACATGGCCTCCAAGTTTTTTGAGCATTTTATGCGCATTGGGGATGCGATGCTTAATTGTGGGGGCAAAGGGCAAAGTCTATGGGCGCCTGAAGATGGCTTTTTTTATGACGTGATCAGCATGCCTAACGGCAAAATCACACATTTGAAAGTGCGATCACTTGTCGGATTGCTGCCGCTGCTGGCTGTTGAAACAGCTCCCGATGAATATGTGAATCAACACCCTCTTTTTAAGGAACGCGTGATGTGGTTTTTAACCCACCATCCTATGTTCCAGCAAAATATGGCACCGATTCATGTGGTCGATGGTAAGAAGAAACGTTTACTGGCTGTACTCACAGAGGATAAACTTAAAAGCGTTTTGAGCTATCTGCTCGACGAAAACGAATTTCTTTCTGAATATGGAATTCGATCTATTTCCAAATATCATGAAAAAAATCCTTACAAACTTACTATCGAAGGCAAAGACTACACCATCAGCTATGAGCCGGGAGAATCGCAAACGCGCTTATTCGGGGGCAACTCCAACTGGCGAGGACCTATCTGGCTCCCCCTTAATTTTCTTATCATCGAATCGCTGCAAAAATTCCATTATTACTATGGGAATGAATTTAAAGTCGAATGCCCTACAGGCTCAGGCAATTGGATGACACTTTGGGAAGTAGCCACAGAGATCTCACAAAGACTGATCAACCTTTTCATGCCGAATAACAAAGGACAGCGTCCGATTTTCGGCGAACATGAAATTTTCGCTAAAGATCCGTACTGGCGCGATTTGGTGCTCTTTAATGAGTATTTTCATGGTGATAGCGGCAAAGGGCTAGGAGCGAGTCATCAAACAGGTTGGACTTCACTTGTGGCCAAACTTGTGCAGCAATCCGGACGTTCCGCTAAACGCACATGGCGGGAGCAATCGGCCCATTACAAAACCAAGCTTTAGAAGCTGACAAGACTGACAGGAAATAAGTCAGTTGGTGTCTTTAGGGCGCGAATGTGAAAGGATGTAAGCTGCCACATCAAGCGCTTGCTTTTCAGTGAGCACGGGGGTAGCATCATCGTAAGGCATGTTCCAATAGATAAAGGCTGCCAACGTCTCTGGGCGGTTGAAACCTGCTGCATCATTGAAACTATGCTCTCCCCACAAAGGGGGATTATTTTCCCCTCCCTGTCCATCATCGCGATGGCATAAGGCGCAGTATGTGTGGTAGACACGCTTTCCTTGTTCCGCATCACCTTTGCTTTGCACCGAGAGAGGTTTTAACCCAAGCCAGGGGATTGGCGCATAAATAGGGACGTCTTTTGATATCCAATGTAGATATGTCACAACAGACAGCATCAATTCACTATCTAACGGCAAGGCTGTGCCATTCATACTACGCATAAAACAATTGTTAATACGCGCTGGAAGGTCTAAAACACGCTTAGCACGATCTTCATAGCTTGGATATTTTGCTGCGACGCCCACTAATGAAATGCTGCCCTGAACTCCTCCAGTGGTATCTCCCCCGGAGAAGTGACAATTGGTGCAGTTTAAGCCGTCCCCAATGTATTGTTTAGCATACGTTTGTGTATCGATAAGAACAAGATAGCCTTGTCTGGCATAGTGTCGTATGCCATTTGGAGCTTCATTGGGATCAACGAGGTCCAGCTTATAACGCGTCAAAGTGGCAGCTTCGCGCGCTTGTTTATGCGCTAAATAATCTCGCGTTGGCGATGAGATGCCCATCTCACCTGCACGAAAGAGGTACACAACAAAAAAAATAAAGCCGATTACACAGAGACAGCCTAATATTGCGCGTTTAATCATGCATCCATCCGATGTCAATATGGAATTCATCTATCAAATAGTCATTTGAATCGCAAGCTAATTAATTGGACATGGACGAACTGGACTGATTGGACGACCTGGACTACCTGGACGAATTGGACGAATAGAACGCAGTTAGAAAGAGCCGTCCAGTTTGTCCAATTCGTCCAATCAGTCCAGTTCGTCCATGTCCAATTATCATCATTATTCTCCTTATTATTACCACTATTCTTTAACTAATCTTAATCATTTATTGCTATAATATTGATTACTTTTAAAATAAAGCGTCAAAAAGGATCTATATGAAAGTCGTGTCAAATTATCCAAGCCCTGCGTTAGTGACTTACAGTCCACAGATCGTTAGTCCAAACAACTCACCTGCGCTACCAGCAGTTACCAGCGAAGCACCCACCAAAGATCCCTTAAGCATCGACAAACTCGACGTCCTACTTTTTGCTGCTTCTGCCTATATGTGGTCGGTTAAATACATCAACAATGATCAACTCGATTCTGCCACTTTGATCAAATTAACCGCGGGGAAAATCATTGTTTCAGGTTTGCGCCTATTCAAAAGCATGCAGACCTGGAAGGGCTTTTTCGCGCACCAGCTCCTTAAAGCTGGCTTAGTAGGTGCGGGGGTCTTTATGCCTGAAGTGCGTCCTGCAGCTTATGTCTTCAATGCGTTTACTATCGGTCATCTCGCACATAGTGCCTTGAGTGGATTAGCCACATGCTGGAAAAATGCTGCCGACCGTCCTGTACGCGCGATGTTAAAAGCGCTTGTCACACATCTTCCAACGGCGGTGGTTGCCCTCGATAAAGTCAGCGAATTGAGCTATAAGAACTTTGAACAAAGCACCTTCACTGACCCCCTACAACGAGCTGATGAGGTTATTATTTCAAAAGAGCAAAAAGAAGCCTGTGAGTTATTGCCCGATGATAAGCAGTGTTTGCCGAAACTCAGCGAAACAAGACTACATTGCATTGCAGACCCTAATTCTAAAGCATGTCTCGCTGGTAGAGCATATTTCATGCCCCATATGGATTATATGCATAGAAATACCGCCTGCCTAAAGAATGGATACCATATCAGTACTGAATGTACAACAAAATCACGCGCCCTCTTTGATCTGTGCTTCAAAGATGATACTTCTGAAGCTTGTAAGGATGGACGTGATGCTTTTGCTAACTATCAGCAAAGAACCAACTACTTTAGTGAACAACGAGAAAAGTACTTTAAAAACAACGCTAAAACTAATGCTACAGCGCATGTCAATACAACAGCCACGCATGATGTCCCAATGGAAACGGTTTTAAGATCAAATTACCTCGCAGCGTGTGAAAAAAAGCTAGAAACACCGGCCTGTGAAATAGCAGAAGATAAACTTCGAGAATATTTGAATGGCGACACTGGCACAGCTACTAATAACGATGGATGTCCAAAGATTGGTGCGGACAAGTTGGCAACGCTCAATGTAAAGTCAGCCGCTGATAGGGTCTTAGATCCAACGCTAAAGCCCTCCTGCCCAGAACATGCCAAAGTGATTTTGATGGGCTCGGCAGAAGATCTCAATTGCAAGAGCGCCAAACGCGTCTATCTCAAGCTGCAAAAAGAGTTTCACCCCGACCGTGTATCTGAAAAGGAACTAGCCACAACAATTACCCAAAAGATTGGACCGGCTTGGGAAACGGTAAAGAAACAGTTTAAGTGTTAAATTTCAATGAGGCTGGATCATCCCTTTGGAAGCTCTTTGGGTTGATTCGGCTTCCATACGGCCACCATTTTAGCAATAATTGTAGCCACGAAAAGCTGTCCAAACATCGCTTCAAGCACCGTCAATGTTTTCACATATTGATGTAGCGGCACGATATCGCCTAAACCTAAGGTCGTTATTGTGCAAAAACTATAATAAAAGAGATTAAACTGGTCTGTCACGGCATTGATCAAATGATGTACCCCTGGTTGAGCCTCATCAAGGCCTTTAAAGCTATCGGGCACAAAAAAATTGGCTAACCAATAAGCTTTTGACCACGCTATCCCTGCCAGCAAGTAGATGATGATCGCTCCAAAGATCAAATTTGTATCAATATCAGTGGCAAATAAAACCTTCTTAGCGATGATCACCATAGAAAGCACCAAAAAGAAACTAAGCACCATTTGGCTAAAAGCTAAGAGGGTCAACGAATTCGAAGCTATCCCCCAAAGATCTAAAACCACAAAAGGAATAACTAGCATAAAGGCCCACAGCAGCAAAGTATGCTCTTTTCTAAAATTCCACAGCATCGATGCCATCAGGAGATAAAAACAGGTCTGCACAAAAAGAGCTTGGTAAAACCCTTTCATCAAGATAGGCGCCACTAAGATGATCACTACGAGTAAAGCGAAGGTGGTCAAAAAACCACGTAGAGGCTTATGCGATTTATCTGGATGAGCATTATCGGCGGGATCGGCATTCATAGGTGCTCCATATATTTGATGCACTGATGATCATAAACAGAGTATCAAATTTTTCCTATAAGGTAAATCGGAAGCTACAAAGGGACCTAAAGTACTAAAGGACGTTTTAAACACTTACCACGGAGATTTTCGTAAAGATTTTTTCAATTCGATGTAATAAAATCTTGTCTGTTTATGTTTTATTATGTAAAATGTTAATATTTAACTATTTAATAGCGTGGTTTTATGGATATTGAATTAATGCCGAGTATTTATTGTTTCCTAGCCGGCGCCCTCATTGCTCTTGTGGCAGTAGGTGTGTTGCGCATTTTTTATCCACATAAAATCATCAAGGCACTTAATGCCACTGAAGCCGATTTTATCGCTGATGAGGAAATCGAAGCAAAAGAAGACGAAATCGCTAAACGCTGATTTCACCGTATAACGGCAGCGTCCTTTAGGTCGTTTTGGTCCTTTTTGTCCCTTTTTTTGATGCCTAATGATCGTTGGGATAAAAAGGTTCGATGTGCACCGTTACATCTTGCACCTGCGCCCAATCTTTTTGAATTTCAACACGCACCTTTTGGCTGATGGCATGTGCCACCTCGACAGATAGCAGCGGATCAACCTCGACATCAATATCAACATGTGCATCGGGTCCTGAAAGCTGTATGCGTATCTTTTCGGTCCCTTTGACCCCATCCACGCGACTAGCTGAAGCTCGCACGCGCCGAAAAAACTTTTCTTCGGGAGCTCTATCAACAAGTTGGTTCAAATTTTGGCGTAAGGCATTAATACCCACGACAACCATAATCACAGCAATTATTAGGGCTCCAATGTGGTCGATAGGAAGACTCCACTCTGGAACATATGCACCAATGACTAGAGCAACAGCGGCACAGAGACTAGTGAGGGCGTCCATTCGATAGTGAAGGGCTTCAGCGGCTAGCGCTGGACTGTGCTGCCGTTTAGCAGCACGCATGACGATGTAATAGCACATTTCAAGTAAGATCACTGCTGCAAAAGGGATAACCCAAGCGTAGGTATTAAGGGTTTTATCTGGTGAACTCTCTGACAGTTGAAATAGCTGCTGAAAAAACATGCCGCCGCCAATGACAATCATCAACAACCCCAGTTGCAGCCCAACAAGAGGTTCAAACCTGCCGTGGCCAAACGGATGATTCGTATCTGGCGGCCGGGCTGCCAGCTTCAAACAGATGATGAGCAAGCCAGTGGCTGTCACATCGAGCAAACTTGATAATGCATCCATAAGTAAAGCCGCACTTCCATAAAGCCATACGCCGATAAATTCGGCGATGATGATAGCTAGGCGGATGGCTACTCCCTTCAAAGAGGAAGCGACAAGCTGGCGCAACCGAATTTTGCGCTCGCGAAAAACCTGTTCTGGAACAGGAACGGGATTGGGAAAATGCCCTTGCATTAGGTAACCTGAAATAGATGTTTCGCGCGATCGAGATTTTCTGGTGTCCCCACCACCACCAAAGCATCTGACGCTTGGAGTGTTGTATCAGCTTCGATGGCGGTGAGTGTTTGATTTTGTCTCTTGATGAGCACGACTGTTAGTCCGTGGGCTTTCTTTAGCTCGCTAGTCACAATGGTTTTGCCTATCAATGGAGAGCCATCGACTAAGCGAAGCGTTTCGATACGCGCTTCATTGGGGTCGAGTGGAGTGGCGGTCTTCTCTAGGCTTTGCCAGCGCAGAGTTTCATAGCCCTCCATGCGCACGGTATGGGCACATTTGGCAATATGAGATTGCGATACATCACACTTTTGCAAGACGCGCGTGAATATCTCCAAAGAAGAACCAAACTCATCGGGAATGACATCATCAGCACCGATATGGAACATTTTCTGCACATCTTTAAAATAAAGGGTACGCGTAATGATATACACTGAGGGGTTGAGGTCTCTGGCAGCTTTTACAATTCTTTTGGCAGCGGCAGCATCGTTAATGACGACAGCTACAGCGCGAGCGTCTTTGATGCCAGCATGCAGCAAGACCGAATGATGCGAAGGGTCTCCGTAGTGAATTGGTTCTCCATTGGCTCTTTCCACTTTTACAGTCTCTGGATCGGTTTCTAAGATAAGATAAGGCAAGTCAACATCTTTAGCTGCTTTTGCTAGATGCTTACCGCGCAGTCCAAAGCCCACAATAACGATATGTCCTTTTTTGGCTTTTTGGCTTTGCTCTTCACCGGCAAAATTGAACCCTGTCTTTAGTCGCTGTGGCAAAGGGAGGCGGTTGATATGATGTGAGAATTGATGTGACAGTTGCATCAAGGAAGGAGTGACTGCCATGGTCAATATCGAAACGGCTAAAAACAACTGATAATTATAATCTGAAATCAGCCCTAAATCCATGCCTGAATGTGCCAAGACAAAAGCAAATTCACCAATCTGGCTCAAGGCCACGCCCGCCAACACCGCCGAACGTAATGGCATACCTAGTAACAAACCTATGCCACCACACACCACGCATTTGAGACTTAACACCAGCACTGTGATTAGCATAATGGTTAGTGGTTGGTGGACCACAAACCCAACATCGAGTAGCATACCCATAGAGACAAAGAAGAAACTGGTGAAGATCTCTTGAAAAGGCAGCACGTGGCCAATCGCTTCGTCGCTATATTCTGATTCAGAAATGACTAATCCCGCAAAAAAAGCTCCTAGAGATAACGACAAACCAACAGATGAAGTCACCCAAGCCACCACAAAACAGATGGTCAACACGCTAAGCAAGAAAAGCTCACGCTTGCGTGTGCGTGTGACATAATACAGCAATTTAGGCACCCCACGGAAGGCAATGACTGCTGTCAGCAAAAGAAAAGCTAATCCTTTCAACAAGTTGTAGAAGTGATCGATATCAAACTCTTCCCCTTGTCCTGCCAGCAATGGCAACAACAGCATCATAGGTACGGCAACAATATCTTGGAAAATGAGCACCCCAATGATCAAACGCCCGTGAGCACTCTCGCTATCGCCAGTTTCATCTAAGGCTCGCAATACAATGGCTGTACTACTTAAGGCAAGCAAGAAGCCCATGAAAATTGCAGATGCGGTCGAAAAGCCAATGATATACTTTCCCAATAAGAAGCAAGTGGCAATAGAACCCAAAACCTGCAAGACTCCACCGCCAAAGAAATAGTAGCGGTATTTGACGATGTTTTTGATGGAAAATTCCATTCCCACAGTGAAGAGTAGGAGCACAACGCCTAGCGTAGCCAGCTGATCGACGTCATCAATCGCCTTAACAAGGCCTAGACAATGAGGACCACATAGTACGCCAGTGATTAGAAAGCCTACCACAGAAGGCAGCCCCGCGCGGTGGCAAATCAGCAAAACGGCGATGGATAAGGCGAAAATGATGACAATCTCTTTGAATATCTGGATTTCCATATGCGAATTTTATGCATCCTCAGCAAGAGTTTCTAAATAACACCGAATTTGATCAATATAATCACTATAGTTATTTTGAAAATCTATTGCACTATGTTCGTAAAAAATATCTGGAATAACCCCCTGATCTTCAATAAAAACACCACCAGGACGCTCTGCAAGGGAAGTGGTGTAAGAAATTTCTGCGATCCCATTAAGATTGGGAAAAACGGCTTTGCCCAAAATCCCCCCCGCTCCAGCTGTTGGCACCCCCATAATGGTAGCCCGCTGGTTATCTTGCATGATAGCGGGAAAGAAGTCGGCTCCCGAAAAATCCATAGCATTTGTTAACACCAAGATTGGTTTAGTAAAACGGATCTCGGCATGGGGCGTAATGGGGCCAATGCCATAGACATTTCCAAGCTCGGTAATTTTTCTACCGCTATTCCACGCATCGATAATAAAGTTATAATAGCTTAGCAAAGCACCACTCACTTCAGCGTTAACGGGCATGCCAGCAACCGTATCTCCTAAGAGGTCGCGCGCGTCCTCATCTGTCTTAATAGCTTCATAAGCAGCCTTTTCGCTGAGGGCAAAAAAAACATCTTCTTGAGTTAACACTTGTCTATGCTGTGGCACAACTAAGGGGCGGTCTGTTAACATTGAAACTAGAGTGTACATATACAAAATCAAGCCACCGGGATTATTCAACTGATCGATCACTAACACATCGGCTTCTTTCTGGAAATAGTCCATGATGCCAGCAAAGTCCTTTACTGCTTTGTCGACATCTTGGGGCTTGTAAGATGGGATCCGCACATAACCTGCACGCTGTTTGTTGGAAAGTTCGAATAGATAGGCATGAAACTCTTCACTATCAGCAACCTCCCAAAGATATTCCCCTAAAGGAGGAAGATAACTCACTTTAGCTCCAATCATATCACTAGGTTGATCTGCCACAACCCGAGCTTGTTTAAAAGTTTCATAATGTGGGATAAGCAGCTGCTTTTTAAAAAAAGGATGATTAGCAACTGACTGCTTTCTGATTTGTGCACTTGTAACGGCCATGCGTGCCATCTTCTTGGAAGCCGCGGAGTAGATGCTTTTTATTTCTTCTGGATGGTAGGCCCACTCTAATTCCGCTTCAATCGTTTCTGCCGTTTCCTTCTTTACCCCCAAAATTTTGACGGTGCCCTTTGGCACTACATGCCCGAGTCTGCCCTGCCGTGTGGTTAAATATATTTCAGCTAATGCGTGATTCGTTGCCCCTTGATACGCGTAAAACTGTTTTTTGATGATTTCAGCGATTGCTTGCCTGACAGGTTTCTCATCAAAGAGCATGATCTCATCGCCGATGGAAAATGGAAATGGATGCTTGGCATCAATGAACTCCTCATCGATATGGGTGATGAAATAACGATCACCTGCATGTCTGACAATAAAGGGCAATACGGCAAGTTCGGTAGAAAAAAACTCAATCGCCACGTGGTGATCGTGGAGCGAACTAAAAAATTGGCCTAGCAGCGCTTGATACTCTTTTAATGTGGGCACTTTCTTGGCTTTGACCGCCTTGCTGGCTACTGAAATTTCCTTATTTAAATCCCAGCCAAAACGCTGCGTTTTAAATTCAAGCGGCGCATAACAAGTTAAAAAAGTATTTTTGATAAACTCAAGGTCCCCTAGCATCCGTTGCCGTCCAAACTCTGGACTTTCAGCAGCCATTAATGGCAGGAAAACAAGAACACTTAAAAACACGATCTTTTTTATTAACATCATTAAAATCTATTGGTTTTGAATTAAAAAACGAAACAAATTTATATAACATATAAAATAAAAAGTAAATGCTAAAAAAGGGAATGGACGAAATGGACTACATGGACTGAATGGACTGCATGGACATTTTAGGAATGTCCATAAAGTCCATTTCGTCCATGTAGTCCATTCAGTCCATCGCACCTTTGCGCTTATATTGATTGATGATGCCTCCAGCTAATAAGATCGCGCGCTGCCGCTCACTCAGGGTGTGCGCCGTTTGATAACTTTCTCCATTTGTTTGATTCACAACAGTCAAAGTATTACCCTTTTCAAGGGTTTGATGCATATTTTCAATACTCAAAATATCACCAGGCGTGATCCCTTCATAATCTTTAGACTTAACAAACGTGAGTGGTAAAATGCCAAAATTCACCAGATTTTGCCAATGGATGCGGGCATAGCTTTTAGCAAGCACCACTTGTACGCCAAGATAGCGACATGCCAGCGCGGCATGTTCGCGGCTAGATCCTTGCCCATAATTCAAACCTGCAATGATAAAATGCCCTTTCTCACGTTGTTCCCACACTCTTTGATAATAGTTTTCATCAAGTTGGGAAAATGTGAATTTGCTAATTTCAGGAATATTGCTGCGGAAAGGCAATACTTTCGTCCCTGCTGGCAAAATCGCATCTGTTGAAATATCATTCCCCACTTTTATGCCAACCATCCCTTGTACCCTATCTGGAAATGCACCAAAATCCGGGATGGGCTTAATATTGGGGCCCTTCTCTAAAGTAAAGCCTTTGTTCTCTTGAGGAGGTTTTGAAAGCATATCGACATTCACGGAATAATGATCAGGCTCTTCCACATGGGGATAAGGAATATTAAGTTCCCTAGGATCTGTAATAACCCCACGCAGAGCCGAGGCGGTAGCGGTCTCTGGACTACAAAGATAAACAGCATCTTCTTTGGTTCCTGAGCGCCCCGGAAAATTCCTAGGTACAGTGCGAAGGCTATTTTTTCCAGTAGCCGGGGCTTGTCCCATACCAATACAACCATCACATCCCGTCTGGTGGATGCGCGCACCTGCATGAATTAATTTCTGCAGCCATCCACATTTCGTGAGATCTTCAAGAATCTGGCGCGAGGTAGGATTAATATCAAAAGATACGCGACTATGCACTTGATGTCCCTCCATGATCATAGCTGCGATGACGAAGTCGCGAAAGCCTGGGTTAGCAGATGAACCGATCATAGCTTGGTAAATATCGCGTCCTGCTACTTCGCTCACCTTAACGACATTATCAGGACTGCTGGGACAGGCAATCAACGGCACAAGTTCGCTTAAGTTGAGCTCCTCGTATTCATCATAAGTGGCATCGGGATCTGCAATGAGCTCAGACCAATCACTTTCACGTTTTTGTGATTTCAAAAAACCCCTGACCTCATTGTCAGAGGGAAAGACGCTTGTAGTAGCGCCTAATTCAGCCCCCATGTTGGCAATGACATGTCGATCCATCGCTGTGAGGCAAGCCAGGCCGGGACCGTAATATTCGATAATCCAGCCCACTCCCCCTTTAACACTATGGCGACGGAGCAATTCTAAGATGACGTCCTTGGCGCTGACCCAAGCTGGAAGCTTTCCTGTGAGTTTGATGCCCCATATTTTGGGCATCTTCATATAAAAAGGGAGACCAGCCATAGCCATAGCCACTTCCAAGCCACCAGCGCCTATAGCCAGCATGCCTAATGAGCCGGCGGCAGGTGTGTGGCTGTCGGAGCCCAGGAGCGTTTTTCCGGGAACACCAAAGCGTTCCATATGCACAGGATGACTCACTCCATTTCCGGCGCGGCTATACCAAATGCCAAAGCGATTGCAGGCAGATTGCAGGAAGATGTGATCGTCGGCGTTCTTATGATCTGTTTGCAGTAAATTGTGGTCGACATATTGCGCTGATAGTTCCGTTTTAACCCGGTCCAAGTCCATAGCCTCGAGCTCAAGCATTACCAAAGTGCCTGTGGCATCTTGGGTGAGTGTTTGGTCGATGCGAATGCCGATTTCTTCACCCGCCCGCATAGAACCTTCGACCAGATGGCTTTCAATCAGCTTTTGTGCGACATTTTTTCCCATACCCCCTCCTCCTTTGCCAAAATCAACCATATACAATTTCTGCTAATAAACATAACAATTACTGTCTAATATCAAATGTTGTATTCTTAAGAGGTAATTGAGAGTTATGATACAATGCGCATTGCAATTATTGGAGCTGGCTTTTGTGGCTTAGCCACAGCTTGGTTCTTAGCCCAACATAAAATCTTCGACATCACCCTCATTGATGCTAAACACATAGGCCAAGGCACCTCTGGCATCGCCGCGGGATTACTGCATGGCTATGCAGGCGCCCATTCCAAACGAAATTGGCGAGCCACTGAGGGGTTAGCCGCCACACATCAGCTACTACAAGTGGCTCAAGAGACCTTAAATGCGCCAGTGGCGACACGCTCCGGCATCCTTCGAACAGCCATCACTCCCCTACAAATTGCGGACTTCACCGCTTGCGCACAAGCCAACCACAGCGATGTGCAGGCTAAAACGGCTGCAGAAAACGTAGCATTGATGCCGAACATTGTCCCTGCTCCTGGAATTTTCATTAGCTCCGGATGTGTTGTCGATTGCCAACTCTATTTGCAAGGTTTGTGGCAAGCCTGTATGTTGCGTGGTGTGCAATTTGAACAACGTCATGTGACCAAGCTTGCCGAGCTTGACTCCTACGACCATATTATTGTTGCCGCAGGGGCTGCCACTAACCAACTACCTGAACTAAAAGATCTACGCCTCAAGGCTATTAAAGGACAAATCTTAGAACTCGCATGGCCTAACGCGATGCCTCCACTGCCTTGCCCGCTCAACTCACAGGCCTACCTCATCATGCATCATCATGGGTTGTCATGTACGGCAGGAGCAACCTTCGAGAGGGAGTTTAACACACTCGAACCAAACCTAGATGTAGCGGTAAATGAAATTATGCCTAAGCTACAAGCCTGCATTCATGGCTTTGAACACTATGAGATCCTGGCCTGTCGCGCTGGCGTGCGTGCCGCCACGCCAGATCACAAACCATTATTGCTAAAGCATGGGGCCAATTGTTGGGTGCTTACTGGCATGGGGTCTAAGGGGCTGCTCTATCATGCCCTGTTTGCCAAAGAGCTTGTTGAACAAGTTGTGTCTAGTTATAAAGGACAAAGGACCTAAAGGACCAAAACGACCTAAAGGACAAAAAGGACTGTGATTGAGATGGTTAATCCAATTATTCTAAGACATGGGGGTTATCAAAATTTGCTTTCTTATCGGAAAGCTGAGATTGTCTATGACGCTACGGTTTATTTTACAGGCCGATTTTTTCGTAAAGGAGATCGCACCATTGATCAAATGGTTCAAGCGGCACGCTCCGGCAAGCAAAATATTGCAGAAGGTAGCCAAGCTTCGGGCACTTCCAAGGAAATGGAGCTCAAACTCACAAATGTAGCGCGCGCAAGCCAAGAAGAGTTACTGATCGACTACCAAGATTTTCTAAGATCACGAAGTCTTGTTGAATGGCCTAAAGATCATCCTTATGCACAGCGCTTACGAGAGCTTAACAGACAGCCAAATGCCAGCTATGAAACTTTCAAAAAAGGCATCGAAAATGAAAGCCCCGAAATTTGTGCCAATGTGATCATTGGCTTAATTAAAGTGACCAATTATTTATTAGACCAGCAGATTCGGCAGTTAGAGCAAAATTTTCTCAAAGAAGGCGGTCTCCGCGAAAGAATGACAAAAGCAAGATTAGCCACTAGAAGCAAAAATAATGTCCTTTAGGTCCTTTAGGTCCTTTAGGTCCTTTTTGTCCTTTTTTAGGTGACAATTACCCCTCTTTTACGTAAGATGTTAAGCACTTATTACTTAAACAAGTGTTTTTATGAGCAGTGTACCCTCTGTCCCATCGCTTAGTCTTGGATTGTCACCCAGCCCACACGCACATTCAAGCTTGAAGAGAACAGCTTCCGCAGCTGGACTCGATCGCATCAATAGAGCGGCTAGCACAGTCTGGCTTCAACTATGGGAACCGTCGTCTGAGCTTAGATTTTCGCCATCGCCACCCACGCCGCTTACTCCTGTGAGTGCCACCCCGCCTCCTCTCTGGATGCTTCATTTCCAAAATGGTGACATGCTCGTATTGAATGATCAAAATATGCAAAGGCTGGAAACAAATTTTGTATTGATTAAAAACTTCCGGCAAAATAATAGCCAAGAAATTAGGCTGCCTTTAGAAAACAGCATAGCTTTCGGTCGGCTGCTCGAAATTTTCACCAACCCACAGAGCCTGAACAACCTAAACTTTAACGATATTGATGAACTATTTGCCCTTTCACTACTAGCTGATACGCTTGAATTTTCTGATTTGGCAAACATCATGCGAGCGCGCATTACTGATTTACTTGAGTATCAAATCCACCACGATCGCAGTGAAGCATTGCAAAAAGCGATTGAAATGCATCAGTATGCAATCGAACGCAAATTCAGCGCTTTTCAAGCAGGCCTCGAAAAATGTATTAGTCACCTATTGAGAATCGAAGCCAAAATGAAGAGTAAGCAGATTTTAATTGACCGCATGGAACTGCTGAGAGGCGTGCCTATAAAGTACCTAGGCTTACCCTCTTCGCAACTTAACGATGCACAACTACATAAGGTATGTAAAACACTGCCATCCCTCAACGAGTTAGATCTCGGAATGTGCTCAAGCATTACCACCCATGGGTTGAAAGGTTTAAGATGGCTACCCTCACTACAAAAACTAATCTTCAGTAATTGGAAAGGATATTCCAAACAGACTGGAGGCCCTTCGGTAGAACCACTGGCTTTTCTACGCAAAACGACCACACTGCAGTCTTTAACCTTAAGCAATTGCGCTAATCTCCAGGATAAAGATCTCGCTGAGGTAGGAAATCTTCCACAACTCAAAGAGCTTGATATTGGAGATAATAATTTTAGCGATGCGGGATTGCTGCAGCTCCAAAAGCTACAAACATTACAAAGTCTAGACATCTCCTCTTGCATGCATATCAAAGGACCCGGCCTAGAAGCGCTTATTGCCGCCCTACCGACATTAAAGTACATTAAATGTCATTATATCAAACTTCCCAAAAGCTTATCCCAAACAATTGCCAAATTAACAGCAGCCGATGGGGCTTTCGAGCGCGATTCTAGCGACGAACAGGTGCTCATCCGCAAAAGAGCGTAAAACCCTTCAGTCGTACATGTTCAGGCTAATATCTTAGGCCGCTACCGCGGCAAGCTACACACTCGTGAATATGTACCATCCACTCCTTTTATTCTAATTAGTTAATTTCATAAAACCTCATAAAAATTTGCTTATTATAAAACTAATTGTTTATAATTAAATTAATAAACAAACTCGATAAATATCATAATGCGAGGTTTTTTTATGAGCTTAAATCTGCCACATGGGCCCAATGCTGGAGATTACGATCCTAAACTAGCGCTACCCACCAACACCCCACCATCACAATCTATTGAAGCTAAGCCTATTGAAGCTAAAGCTAAAATGAGTGGTGGACAAGCTGTCTCGTACCTAAAAGGGATACGCGCCCAAATCAGCGCTTTTTTTGGCCGGATTAGCAACTACTTCGCCATGAAGTCTTTAGAGAGGAAATTCGAGTCGCTCAAAGGGAAGGTTTCAACATTCGATTCCATCAAAGATGATAAAAGCAAACTACATGCATCTATTCGTGCATCTATTAAAGAAGCCAAAACTGCCTTTACAAAATTAGAATCTCGCGTCAGTGATCCCTTAACAACTCAGAAATTGAAAGTAATGCAGGATGGCCTTGGGCATATGGACCGTCAAATACGCCCCCTAATAAGCGAGAGTAAAGCAAAACCCTTAGTAAATGCTGCACAGTCCCATCAGACCACGCCTACCAAAACGACTTTACAACCAGATAGTTTTCAAGCCCCTAACACAGAACTCACCACGATTTCCGAAGATGCCGAGGATGACACAGTGAATCCGCAAGAGACATTAGTGCAAGAAGGGCTGCCAGTTATAAAAACAACACATAAAAGCCTTCATGCAAGAAACGAAACCACCGCAAAACTAGAAACTGGTGTCGACCTTCCATTTATTGATACCGCCAGTAATATAGAAAAAGATATCAAAGCCTTGAGGTTGGATTTGAAGCTCATTAGTGATAAAGACAAAGCCCTAGCCAAAAAAGTGATAGATTTATCAAAAAATCTGACAGCATTGTATCAGGAAACTGTCCGTGCTAATCACAACTACAACACTGGGGCGGGCGGCTTAAAAGTTGAAGTCAGAAATGCACAGCCCACTCAAATGAAAGAAATCCAAAATAAAATTCAGAAGGAGCAAACCTCATTCAACAAACGTATTGAAGTGTTGGCAAAACAATGCCAACAGCTACAACAAGCAAAGAGCTTGCCAAAAGTTTTGCGACAGAAATTGCAAGATGATGTGGACAATTGCCAATGGTTTATTCAAAATTACAACAGCAACTTAGACGAGCTTTACGCCGCATGTGACTATAAGATTAAAGACTATAGCGCCAAGATTAAAGAATATAACATCAACGTTAGCCCGTTAGATCAAGCAAAGGAAATGTCTAGTAAAATTAAAGTCGACCTCACAGAAGTGGAACGAGAATATGAAGAATACATCCAAAAGACCGCTCCGTCCACCAACGCTGATTGGGCAGTCGTCCACAGACAGTTTGAGCGTATATTTGCGAAGGCTAATAAGCTCTGGCATTTAATAGAACAACAGAAAGCTACTATCCAGAATTTTACACTATCTGATGAGAATCGAACACCGGAACGCACCGCAAAATTAGAGGCCCTAAAGCAGGAATTAGCAGACACCCATGCGAAATTAGGCGGTTTTAGGGATGCTGTCAAATGCCACCAGATAATGTATGGTTTGTGGGAGTATGAAATAGAACTCAACAAAGAATTCCATGCTGCATTCCAAGCCACAGATAAAACTAAAAAAACTAGACTCGCGAAGTTAGCAGCAAATCTAACTTTCCAAACAAAGCGACTGAGCGAGCTCAGCATGACGATGGAACGCGCTAGTACGACGCGTTCTCCTAAGGTCGAGGAGCAATTTATCATAGACCAAGAAAGGTGCCAAAGGACTCTTGATGATGCGACGGCTCTCTTAACATCTGTGCGAGCACAAATAAGCCAACAATAGCCTGTAAAGGCTATTGTTGGCACAATTTATCTTAGCTTACAACATTTCAACCATATGAGTGTCAGGTTCCGCTTTGGATATAGCTACCCGACGGCGCTCGTAAAAGATGATCGTCACATAGACAACGACCGTTACAACACAAATCACAGCCACGACGGGGTAGATGGTGGCATTGTAAAAAGTGCTAGCCACACCGACTACAACGGCAGTCAATAAGAGCCTAGCGCTTGTCAGCAAGCTAGCGGTAATCCCTTTAATATCGGGAAAGATTTCCATCCCTTCTGGGAAATACAGTCCCTGCACCCAATTGATGCCAAAGGCATAGAGCACCATAGGTGCGGTCAACACATAGGGATTGTGCGGGGCCACGATGGCAGCCAGCACAAAAGCAGCAGACCCCACTAGGAACAGCTTTGTGCCGATTTCTTTGACGCGCTGGGCTCCAAAGCGCGCCAGTGCGCGGCGATAGGTCAAGCTAGCCACCACCCACGCCCCAAGCAACGACGCTTGAAATAAGGGCAACAGTTCCTTAGGCACACCTAACTCAATCACAAACAACACAGAAATGCAGGCCAAAAATGCCAAATAGCCGGCAAAGACTAAGCTCACCACTAGTGTCGTCTGCCAAAAGGGGACACTCAGTGAGACACGTTTAAAATTGTGCAACACCTTCCTCGTTTCAAAAGGAACACGCTTTTCAACGGGCAGCGTTTCCTCAAAAAAGAATAAAGTGATCGCAAAGCTCAGCATCACACACAGCGCAATCGCCAAAAAGTTGGAACGAAAGCCATAAGCATAGTTCAAATAGCCACCCACCATCGGTGCGACAGCCATAATCAGAGGCACGGTTGAATTCAAACGATTAATCGCCAAAATGGCTTTTTCCGCTTTAAAAGCATCAAAGATAATGGCCGTACCCAAAGTAAAGCAGCCACCACTCCCCAATCCTTGCAACACTCGTCCCCACAGCATAGCATCGAAAGTCTCAGCATATAGCGTCATGAGACTACCTGCTAAAAATAGACTTAAGGCTACTAACAAAGGCTTTTTACGCCCCAGCGCGTCAGAAATCGGACCATACAGCGGCCCTGACAAGCAGATGCCCACAAAGTTCCAAGTGAGTAGACTTTGAATTTTATCTTCCGATATGGAAAAAAATGCCATCATATCCGTGAAGGTAGGCAAGTAAATATCGGTTTCGATGCAAGCAGCAATGAACGTAACGGTAATAAGCAGAAGGTATTTCAACTCTCTATTAAACATAAAATTTCCTAACAATAATACAATTTATAATGCACAGAATAGCTAGTGATCGAAGCTATTCGCAAATAGGTCAATACAGAAAATTTTTGATCTATGATGATCAATGACATCAAAAAGGTTAGCGAGTAACCCTTGTTGATCGAACAAGAACAGCTAAGCTGTAATAGAGATAGAGATTCCCATTGGTAGACCACTTTGGTAAGTTATTTAAAAGTTAATCAAAAGTAACCAATTTGTGCAAGCACAATTTTTATGGGTTTCCTTTAGAAACCTGCTCCAAGGTGTGACACCACCGCATAGCATCCATAGCAAACAATACAGCCAACGGTAAGTAATACTCAGCTTTCTCTATTTCCCAATCATTAAGCGATTTCGACGATGTGTGTTGATAATCTTGGGGCTTAACATTTTTTATTCGATTGTCGCTATTCCCTCTTTTAGAAGTTGCTTCTAGCGTTTGCATAAACTCAGGGTTGATCTCTGCTTGATCAATGTAGAGCTGCCCTTCGTTAAACGGAGTGTCAAGCAAGATGGGATGTGCGGAAATATGCGCATACAAGCGTTGCTCAAACTCAGTAGCTACCGCTTGATTATTGCATGCTAGCGCAAGCCAGTAGCCATGCGACAAGATGGCCAGTGCATTCTTTGGACCAATTTTATCTAAATCTACAAGGCGTGTGTCAAGCTCCTCTTTGGCAGCATCCCCTTCTAGTTCGACCACTAATAACACGTCTTCCAACCACTCTTTAAGGGCGATGGTCGATGATTTTTGTTGTTCAACGGGGTTCTCCTGGATTTGCATGCACCATAGCACAGTATCATTGATAACCATGCGTACCACGCTATCATCTATATAGTAGGGGTATTCGCGCAAAACGTTTAAATATGCTTCGATTTTGGCTGGCAATGACTTCTCAGGAAGCGTGGGCAATGGGCTTACATTTGTGGCCATGAAGCTTGAATTAATAGCACTAGTCATACAACCTCGAATAATTAAAATAAATAAACTAAAATTAATTATATTATTATTGATAATAAATTGCAAATTAAATATAAACTATCGAACAAAAAAAATGGACTGAATGGACTGAATGGACTGAATGGACTGAATGGACTGAATGGACTGAATGGACTGAATGGACTGAATGGACAATATCCCACCCGTCCATGTCGTCCATGTCGTCCATGTCGTCCATGCCGTCCATTCAGTCCATAAAGTCCATTATGCGGTTTCTTTATCGTTTCTTTATATAAAACCCTTATACTTATATCCCTATTGCAAAACTTAACCAGATGTAAGTCTAATGAAGTGTTCTCCTATTGCACACATAAGCCCCATAGCTTCTTTTCCCCTTCCCAATCTTCCGGAAAAGGCAAGCCCCAAAAAGCTTGCCTCATTGACAGCCCTCACCGACAACATTTCTAACTGGAAATGGTCCGACTTTACCAGCTACATCCCTACAACACAACCTGAAGTCTCCTTGCCAGCAACACCGCAGCTCATCAAACACTCGAAATTGATCGAAAATATCAAAGACAAAAGCCCCACTGAAATTACCACTCTGCTACAAAAAATTTACGGTGAGCGTTTGATCTCAGATGCCATCACCAAGCTTAAGCTGGCCGACAAAGCAGCCTTTACGCCGAGCGATATTAAATTTATCCAAGCTACGGTAGCCACTGAGGTGAATCTGGCCGATCTACAGAGCTTTTATGACCGTCTTAAACTGATGCATGATGAAGAAATAGCCACCCTCCTGCAATACTTCCCTGAATCAATTGTGCGCCACTTAATTGAACTTATCACAACGATGCCAACCCCCTCCTTTGAGGAGCTCAGCGATACCCACATAGATCTGTTATTAAAATTCTTTAGGAATGAAACAAAGGAAGATGACACTTCTATCCCCTTAACATTATCTACAGAAGAATTAACCCAGCTGCACCAACTATGTTATCCCGCTTACAAACGCTTACGCGCTTTATCGGCTTGTCAAGATTTCATCAATCATCATACAGAACGAAACTATGACAATCTCGCCGCTAGCGAATATATGAGCCGCCATGTAGCATACTCCCGTCAAGCGGAAGGTTTACTCATTCCCTATCCTAACGCTAGTGGCTCCCCGCACTACTATGAAGTCAAACACACCATACACAAAAACGGTTTTGGGTTTTGCCTCCTGCAAGGGATTACACCCGCACACCGCACCGAATTTAAAGCGCTTTTCCAGGGAACGGACACCAATGATCCAGAGAGCGTCATGCACAATTTTGCAGAAGTCGCCGGACTCAATGTATTCAACCTAAATAAGGCGGCTGTGATCAGTGCCATTTACGATGCGTGCGAATCATTAAAAGCGGCAGATAGTAAAAATGTAATCCACCTTGCCATTTATGGACATAGCCAAGGCGGCGCCCTTTCTCAACATCTCATTGAAGCCATTGTTTCCGATATGGTCGCTACACTTGAGAGTAGCGTGAACTCTCCCTTGCATAGCCTTAAAACAGTAAAAGTATCGACATGGTGTAGTCCGCGAGTACTTGAAAAACAAGCCAAACAATTTGCAGCGCACACTGCACAACTCATGCACCACGAAAAGACCCACCACTGCACATTTTCATTCGAAGATAATGTCGTTGCCGGTGATCCTGTACCTTTCTGTGGTGAAACACATGTTGCAAGCGAAGCCCACTCAGACAACGTCAGCCGCAAGGTTAATATATTCTATCCAACGGGAAGCTCTATTAAAGCACCCCACTGCTCGCCGATATTGGCCATGAATGCAAATCCAGAGCCTGCTAAAGTTGTTCACGATGACCGCACCACCTTGTTAATACTTTACAAGCAGGCCGCTTGTCTCGATTTCATGATTGCCAGCCGCATGTTAAAAGCCAAAATCAACGAATTGACAGCAGATAATATTAATGGAGCTCTCTCTGAATCGATCCAATTGCTTGAAGAAATAAGCATTGCCTCCATTCCCAGCACACATTCTAAAGAGACAACTGTAAATGGAAAAATATCGGATAAAGAAGTGATCACGCTGATAGGACTGCTTAATAGCTACAAAACATCCAAGCAACACTTTTCGTTTATAAAAAACTTCATGGAAACAGAGACGGCATGGATCCAAACTCTTAATGCAATGACAGTGGACGATCTCATGCAAGAACGCACAGAAAAAGTTAATGCCTACATCACGCAAAAAACAGCTTGCCAAGCGACACAACAAGCCATCCAAACAGAGATGAGCAAGAGTGCATATAAGTCCTTAACAGGCAATGCGTATAAAAGCTTGGCAGACTACGATAAAAAAACTATGGACACCATCATAGACTACAGCAAGCAACAACTTTCAACGCTTGTCAATCCCGCTGCTACCGTTAACGAGAAAGTACTCAGTGGAGCCCAACTCGTAGGAGGGGCCGCCGCTTTAGCTGTTGGCACCTTAACCGCACTATCCGCCCTGCCTGTCAATCTCACTCTGGGTGCTGCCGCCTTAGGCATCGCCATGCGTGTCAACAGACTCATCAGAAAATAACATTGTATTGGGAGTGGTAAATAATTTATTGCCTCAAAGCTATATTTTTGAAACACAGAGGCACAGAGAACACAGAGAGGGTGATTTCATTAAATTTATAGAATACCCCTCTGTGTTCTCTGTGCCTCTGTGTTTCAAAAAAGGTTACTCTGGTAGCTCCATATTGTGATACACTTCATCGACATCATCGAGTTGGTCAAGCCATTCTATTAAGGCTAAGTTGGCTTTAGCATCTTCTTCGTTGCATTGTACATAGACCTTTGGGATGTTTTCTAGAGAGGCTGACTCACTTTTCACCCCATGCTGGTTGATCGCTTCCTTAACTGTGTATAGGTCCACGGGATCCGTTGTAATGATGAACATTTCCCCTTCTGCTTCGAAATCTTGCGCTCCAGCTTCGGTCGCAACCATGAATAGTTCATCTTCAACAGCATTTTTCTTAAGGACTTGAATCACTCCCTTGCGATCGAAATTGAAAGCCACGGCGCCAGGATTGGCAATGGTGCCGCCACGCTTATTTGTGGCAATACGCATGTCGGAAGAGACACGATTTTTATTATCCGTCATCACGTCGACAAGGAGTCCAACACCACCATAACCATAAAGTTCATAAGTCATCTCAGTAAAATCAGCCTGATCGGCGCTCGACGCTTTTTTAATGTTCCTTTCGATAACCTCATTGGGCAAATTGACCTCACGCGCCTTTTGCAGAGCCAGGCGTAAACGTGGATTCGACTTAGGATCAGGACCACCTAATTTCACCGCGCTGATGATTTCTTTAGCACTGCGTGAAAAGGCTTTGCCCTTCTTAGCATCCGATTTTGCTTTTTGATGTTTAATATTTGCCCATTTGCTGTGTCCGGCCATCGTTGCCTACCTTTTAAATAATACTAGAGAGGTTTTAAGTTATGTATCTTTTATGTTTATACAAAGAAATTCGCGCGATTTTCCTTAATCCAGCTTTGTGCCAGGTCAAAATGTCGGAACAACGCTTCTTGCTTTTTAAATTCATCGCTGTGAATATGATGATGACCGTTTTCATCGAAATAAGCAGGGCATACGTGATGCACCATTTCATGATAGACCACGTAGGCTATCACATACTCAGGATAAGCAGGGCTATCGAGCAAGCGGTTGACTTTGATCAACTTTGTGGCGTCGTGATAAAGACCAAAAGTCACTCGCGAACGATTGCGTTGCACACCTTTACCAAACCAAGTGATCTTGAGATTAAGACTATTTTGAAAATATTCGCGGTTGATTTCATTGTAGATCCTTTTTAAGTCGTAAACATTGCCTTGCGTGTAGAGCTTCGTTTGATCTAATTGATGTGTATAATCGAGTTGCTTCAAATTATCTTCAATAAAGGCCTTTACCGATGGGGCGATGCTCTCATCCTCGCGACGCAAATAGCATGCAAGGGCATCCATCACATTTTGTGGGGCCTGCAGAAACATGCGATGGAGCGAGACCTTCGCATGATCGGGCTCCCACTTAACACTCAACATGGTTGAGCGGTTGTCATTGATTTTTAGCTTTAATTTAAGCCCTGAACTGCTCTCTAGAATCTTTTGAAGTGTTGTCATGTGATTATAGCATCGTTAATAGGTTTTGGAGGATGTTTTACTTATCTAAGTCTTGTGTCATCTAAAAACATTGATACTATAGCAAATTCAAAGGATTTTTTCCATAAATACCCGACCAGTATAAGTTCCATCGAGTTCTTTAATCCACCTTTCTTGATGGCCGAACTCGACAAACCCCATTCTACGATAAAGGTGAATAGCTGGATTTTCAGAGTAGACTTGCAAATGCAGCAACTCAATTTTGAATTGCTCTTTAGCTAGATGCATCAGGTTTTTAAGCAGCTCGCCACCGACACCTTGTCCCCGATAGCCATCTCCTACAATGATTCCAAATTCACATTGATGAGCCAATTTACGATAGGGTTGCAAATAAAGCGTTGCAATACCACAGATTTGCCCCTCTTTGACGGCGGTTAGACTACATTTATAGCGGCTAAATCCAATCCAACGGTGGACGGCATCATCGATTTCGACAGCATCACACACTGGGAACCAGCGACCCACCCCAGGTTCTGACAACCATTGTTTTAAGTAGCGACCATCACTTAGATCGCTATATCTAATTTCTAATGAGCTATCGCTTTTATGTGACATACGGCCTCAACTTTGTACAATTACCCAAACTCTTTCAAATATGCATTCACAAAGAGATCAATGTCTCCATCCATGACGGCTGAAATATTCCCCGATTCAACTTTTGTCCGCGTATCCTTAACCAATGTATAGGGTTGAAACACATAGTTGCGAATCTGACTGCCCCAGGCAATTTCTTTCTTCTCTCCGCCAATAGTTTTGAGGGCATCTTCCCTTTCCTTAACTTCCATTTCATACAATTTAGAGCGCAACATTTTAAGGCAAGTTTCTTTATTTTGCAGCTGACTGCGTTGCGTCTGACATGAGACAACAAAGCCCGTGGGTAAATGCGTGATACGCACAGCTGAATCTGTTTTGTTCACATGCTGGCCGCCAGCACCTGATGAGCGATAAGTATCTACGCGCAGGTCTTCGGGGCGGATATCAATCGAGATGTCGTCTGTAATTTCAGGAGTCACGTCTACCGAAGCAAAACTTGTGTGTCTTTTGGCGTTGCTATCAAAAGGGGAAATGCGCACTAAACGATGCACACCTTTCTCTGATTTAGCGTAGCCATAGGCAAACTCACCTGATAATTTCAACGTGAGACTTTTGATACCAGCCACATCACCTTCGACCGTATCAATGATTTCAGCACGCCAGCCGCGGTGTCCTGCCCAGCGTTGATACATGCGGGCAAGCATTTGTGCCCAATCGCAGGCTTCTGTCCCCCCTGCCCCAGAATTAATGCTCAAATAGCAATTTTTGTTATCGAGCTCTCCGGAGAGCATTTTACGAATCTCTAGCTCGCTTAAGCCTTTGTCGATAAGCTCTAATTCACGCAGCAAATCAGCAATGAGAGCCTCTTCATGGGCTTCAAATGCTTCAGGAATGAGAGCTTTAACGTCATCGAAACGCTTTTTCAGCTCATCATATGGCGTTGTCCATACTTTTAATTGATTACTTTCTTCAATCACTTTATGAGCTTTTGTGCTGTCATCCCAAAAGTTGGGGGCTTCAGACAAAGTCTCTAGTTCTTTAACTCTTGCTTCCTTCGAAGCCAAGTCAAAGATACCTCCACATGTGAAGTAGGCGTTCTTCTAGGTCTTTTAAAAGTTGTTGTGTTTCGTTGTTCATCATCTACTCCTGGTGATAAGCCTTCATGTTTGTTTATTAGCTTACCCTTTCTAACGTTTAAAGACAAAAAAAAATGGGTCATCACAAATTAGTACCGCACTTTTTGAACGAGAAGGTCGCGAAGCAAACAAAGGCAACGCGAAGATTTTTCTTCTGTTGACATGCGCTTACAAATACATGAAGCTCAATTAGTGAAGTACTCTAATTTGTGATGAGACAAAAAAAATGTAACCATTCACACTATGCTAAAGTACGTCTTCAGCATTAGGTGAACTAGTTACATCACCCTAATTACTTACTAACAACTATTAATATGTATAGTAATAGTATGGATAGTAATAATAGGTGTTTGGATCGGTGTAGTAATAAGAGCTGTCAGAGTATGGATAATAACTATCGTAATAGCCATAATTGCTATAGTATGGATAGCCGTATAATCCTAGGCCTCCTCCATACCAGCCTCCGTACCAACCGTTATTCCAGCCATGATTCCAACCATGGTCACCCCAGTGATCACCATGACCACCCCAGTGACCACCGTGTCCGCCACCGCCCCAGTGACCGCCACCTCCGTGTCCACCACCTCCGTGTCCACCACCGCCGCCGTGTCCGCCGCCACCGCCGTGGCCAGCAATCAGCATACTTTCACCGCCGCCTACAGCTTGCGAACTATCTGTTGCATGTGCTGTCAATGGAAGTGCCAGAGCGCCCATGAATATTAATGCAGAAAAGCATGTTTTCTTCAGAGAATACATACCTAACCTCCTATGTTTGGAATTTTCAGTAGTAAATTATTGTTAGATAGATCATAACCATATACTACTAATGGCTACACCTCTAATTCAAATTATAATTAGCAGCTTTAATACTGTCAATTCACAGTAACATTATTTAGCCACAATAAATTAAATAAATGTATTGCAAATTTAATATTATTATGGAAATAATTATAAAATTATGAACGATTCTGAAAAAATCATATTACCAGAGCGCGATGATGATCTATTAGCAGAGTGTGAGATCAGCACCTATCGAGCAAGTGGTAGTGGTGGGCAGCATGTCAATAAAACTGATAGTGCTGTGCGTTTAGTGCATCTTCCCACAGGATTGACTGTGACCAGCCAAAAGCTGCGCAGTCAATATCAAAATAAGCAAGATTGCATACATAAACTCCGTCAACTTGTGGAACGTCTCAATTATCGGCAGCCTAAACGCGTCCCTACGCGCGTGCCCTATTCTGTGAAAAGAGATAACCTCGCGCAAAAAATGAGACACGGCATCAAAAAAAAGGGGCGTCAACGCCCCCTTGAAGATGAATCTTAAGATTTATTGAATCTTGATTTTCGATTTATCTAATCTTTACGAATAACATGCAGAATTCTGATCAAAGCAATAAAAACCGTTCACAATAGTACGTGAAGATAATTGCTAGAATAAATTTTAATCAAAACTATTTTAGGAGACTTTTTATCATGATCGAATCCATCCAATCAACTAATGTTTATGCATCCGTTAACACCACGCCTGCGATGCAATCCAATGCTAAACCGGCTGTAGACTTTAAAAAAGCTGATGAACTGCTTAGCACTATCGCCTTAACTGAAGAAGTGCTTGCAAAAACCAAAGCAAAAAAATGTGAGCTACAAGAGATGTTACAGCGTGAATCTGGGGTAATTTCCTATCCATTTACCGCCACGCAAATCAACTGCGAACCTATTGTATCGTATAAGGCGGATCCAGATAAATCTTACACTACTTTGATGAAAGAGATGTCTGAAGAAGCCACGCTCCGCAACCGTAGTGCTAGAAACGATGCACGTCTCATTATGCAGCTGCAAGAAGAGTTGCGCAAAGAAGAAGAAATCTCTGCCTATTTAAACAGCTTGAAGCAACAAGTGCAAGATACTCAACCTGAAGCTTCTACCTCCTCCCCTGCTGCAAGACGCGAAAGCAGCCCTATAGAAACAGTCGCTAAGATTGCTGGTCTGGTGGCAACTTTAACTCTAGCTCCCATGGGTGCTATGAATAGCATCATCGGTGGGGTTGTCACATACAAACTTGTAAAGGTTGTAGGTAAAGCTATGCAGGATGTAGATAACTACCTATGCTCTACCTTTAAATTTGCAAACAACTCAATGAAGACTCCTCAATATCGCTTTATCTAAGGATCTTTCTCAAGTGATATAGAAAAAGGGACCTAAAGGTGGACTTTGTACATTTATTGGACGAACTTTCTAGAGAAAGAGTCTCTCAGAAGGTGAGTTCAATAAATGTATAAAGTCCACCTAAAGAGGTTATTGCAAAAGTAAAATGAGATTCATTGCATATACCCTGAACATGTACTATTCACCACCACGCTTACGTTTACTAGCAGCACTGTCTGCGGGGTGTTCTCTAACACTATCGTCTTGAGCTTGTGCGACCATGCCCCAGTCATACTCTTGGCGCCCTCTTTTTTTAGAGTGGTTTGGCAGAGACGGCGGATTTGATACAGTGTTTGAAAGTGCAACTACAGGCGGCGGATTTGATACAGTGTTTGAAAGTGCAACTACAGTTGCTTGCAAATTTATGGATAAGTTCGTGCAAGTGGCCGCTCTCACAGGTTGTGGAATCACCAACTGATTTGCTGCGGTCGAAATACGCGCTGTAATCGTGCGCAGCAAGGGCGGGGTAGTTGCTCTAGCAGCCAACACAGAACCTCCAGCCCCGCGCTGTCTTTCGTGCTCCGGCAGATTTCCCGCAGCGGCAGAAATGGCTCTTACGCTCAAGTTTGGGAAAGAAGAGACTCTTGTGATGCCAAAAGGGGTACTTACACTTGCGCTAGAGCAAGTACTACTGTTAATAGGCGTCAACGATGGCAATTCAGAGAGGCGCGCGACCAGATCTTCTAAGCCCCCACTCTCTACTGGATGAGCTAAGCCCTCGCTCTCTTTTTGCTCCTCATTATGCGACAATGAAATGGAAGGAGTATTTGGTCTACCCTGGCTCAACTCCTCATCACTTTCTTCTGCCGAAAATTCGACGTCTGGATCTGTAGGCGAAAAAGAACGGGGGGTTCCCCAACCTTTTTCATAAACAGTTAGTTCATTTAAACGTGAATTAAAGCTAGGAAAACCTGAAAAACTCATAAAAAACCAAGTAATAAAATTAATAAAAAAAATCAATTAAACACATAATACACACACAGCTATTTAACTACAATTAATTTATCACACACTTAATTAAGCATACTACAAATACATTTTATTAGATATGTGAAATATGCTTTTAAACAAGAAATAACTGTTACCGAAATATAGAGATAATGGACCTTGTTGCATAAATCCAATATAACGATAAACCATTGAAGATAAAAAAATTAAAACACAGAGGCACAGAGGGCACGGAGAGGGAAGAAAAAAATAAACTGTCCTTAGGCATATACCACAAACAATCTCTAATTTTTCTCTTTCTCCGTGTTCTCTGTGCCTCTGTGTTTCAAACCTGCTTATGATAAAAGAATTACGGTGTGCTGCATTTATGCAACAAGGCTGAGATAATGCAAAAAACGGTATTTTCGGGCTTTTGAGCTAATGCTCTTGATTGCATTTTGTCAAAACTTTACTATATCCACATTGTTTGGTTTATCACGGATATAAAAATGTCAAAAAGCTCAAGGAGACCCGCGATGATGCATCTTCTCAGCGAGGAGCGCAAATTTTTGCCTCCTCGTTCAATTAGTGAACACGCTCACATCAAAAGTATGGAAGCTTATGAATCTCTCTATCGTCGTTCCATTGATCAACCTGAAGAATTTTGGATGGAGCAAGCCGCCGCGCTCGATTGGGTGCGCCCACCAACCCATGCCTGCCGCTACACCTGGGATTCAGCGCAACGCTTGATTCAACACACTTGGTTTGACGATGGACTGCTGAACTTAAGTTACAATTGTCTCGATCGCCATTTAGCCACAGCACGATGCCAAAAAACAGCTATTATTTGGCAGGGTGACAACGACAGCGAAATGCGCAGACTAACCTATACAGAATTACATCGCTCGGTTTGCCGCTTTGCTAACGTCTTGAAAGCATCTCATATCTCAAAAGGCGATAGAGTCTGCATTTACCTACCGACAATTCCCGAAGCAGCGATTGCCATGCTAGCTTGTGCCCGCATTGGCGCAATCCATTCCGTTGTTTTCGCGGGATTTAGCGCAGAAGCACTTGCTCATCGCATACAAGATGCGACTTGCAAATTATTAATTACCTCCAATGTGTCGTTAAGAGGAGGCAAGCAAATCCCTTTAAAAGAGATTGCTGATCAAGCTCTTGAGCAATGTCCATCAGTACAAAAAGTGATTGTTGTCAAACGCAATGACACCCCCTGCCAAATGCACTCCACACGCGATGTGTGGTACGACACTGCGATGCAAAGTGTTACAGACGACTGTCCAGCTACCCCCCTTAATGCCGAAGATCCCCTGTTTATCCTTTACACTTCAGGTTCTACAGGCAAACCCAAAGGGGTGGTCCATAGTCAAGCCGGATATCTCTTGCATTCCATGCTCTCGCATAAATATGTTTTTGACCTACATGAAAATGATATTTACTGGTGCTCGGCAGATGTGGGTTGGGTCACAGGCCATAGCTATGTTGTGTACGGTCCCCTTGCCAATGGCGGCACTACTGTGATGTTTGAAGGAATCCCCACTTATCCCGATCCTAGCCGTTTCTGGCAAATCATCGAAAAGTATCGCATCACCATTTTCTATACAGCACCGACGGCCATTCGTGCGCTCATTGCACATGGCGAACAATGGACCAAACAACACGATCTAAGCACCTTACGCATTTTAGGCACAGTCGGCGAACCTATCAATCCAGAAGCTTGGATGTGGTATCACGAGCTGATAGGCCAGGAGCGTTGTCCTATTGTTGACACCTGGTGGCAAACAGAAACCGGTGCCATCATGCTGACGCCATTGCCTGGAAGTCATGCATTAAAGCCCGGCAGTGCGACACGCCCATTTTTTGGCGTAGATTCCATTGTCGTCAATGACGATGGAACCCCTTGTGCTCCTAATGAAGGAGGCAGTTTATGCATTCGGCGGCCGTGGCCAGGGATCATGCGCACCACGTGGGGAGATCACGAACGCTTTGTTAACACCTATTTTTCTACATTCTCAAATATGTATTGCACTGGTGATGGGTGCCGTGTTGATGAGGATGGAGATTACTGGCTATTAGGCCGAATTGATGATGTCGTCAATGTCTCTGGACACCGCATAGGCACAGCCGAAGTGGAAAGTGCTCTTGTTAGTCATGGCATGGTTGCCGAAGCAGCTGTTGTTCCCATTCCCCATGAGATAAAAGGGCAAGGCTTAATGGCTTTTGTCACATTGATAGCTACGGCTAAACCTTCGCCCCAGCTAAAGCAAGAGTTAGCTCTACATGTGCGTCAAGAGATAGGACCAATTGCCGTGCCTGACAAAATAAAATTTACCCAGCACTTGCCAAAAACGCGCTCAGGAAAAATCATGCGCCGCCTGCTGCGGAAACTTGCTTCCAATCAAACTGATGATATGGGCGATACAAGCACCTTAGCCGATCCCGCAACACTTAAACTGTTGATGCAACAGGAAGAAGATTGAAGATGTCACCAGCGTCTTCTTATGATGAAGAAATGCTTTTGCATGCCCTCACTTTGGCAATGCGTGGACGTATCACAGCTCCCCCTAATCCTTGGGTGGGGTGTGTGCTCGTCAAAGATCGTCAAATCGTGGGTGAAGGCTATCATCATGCTGCTGGCCAAGCCCATGCAGAAGTCAATGCGCTAGTGCAAGCCAAGGGGAAAGCAAAAGGGGCGACTGCCTATGTCACCTTAGAACCGTGCTCCCATTTTGGACGCACCCCCCCTTGCACGCAAGCCTTGATTGAAGCGGGCATCTCCCGTGTAGTGATCGGAATCCAAGATCCCGACCCACGTGTTTGCGGCAACGGCATTGCACAACTTACAGCCGCAGGAATTTCTGTGACCACAGGCGTGGCGGCCAGCCAGGTGACAGCAGCCTTAGCCCCCTATTTATATCAGCGGCAAAGTGGCCGCCCTTTTTGCATAGCCAAAAGTGCCATCAGCATTGATGGGCGCATCGCTGCCCAAGATGGCACCTCACAGTGGATAAGTGGAGAGCTAGCACGCAAAGACACGCACGAACTGCGCGCGGAAAGTCAAGCCATCCTCATTGGCGCAGGCACGGCATGTGCCGACACCCCAGCCCTTACTGTCCGTGGAACACAGATAGCTCCCCTGCACCCTCCATTGCGCGTGGTGCTGGATAGCACAGGCAGAGTACCAGCTAAAGGTCCTCTCTTTGATCCCAAGCTAGCCCCTACCCTCATCATTACCACTGCACAATGCCCACTTGCGATCCAGCACACTTGGCTTGCCCATGGGGTGGAAGTTGCTGTGGTCCCTATGGCAGCCGATAAACAGGGTGTCGATTTAGCATCTACCCTCGATCTTTTAGGCAAACGAGGGATCATCCAACTGCTTATTGAAGGTGGCAGCACCATACTCGGAGCCTTTTTACAAGGCCGCCTATTGCAGCAATTACGTTTATATATCGGGCCGTGTATTTTAGGTGACAAAGGACTCCCTTTACTGCGCAGTTTGGAAGTAGGAACTATCAAGGAAGCTATGCAATTGGAATATATGAGCTCAAAAGCCTTCGATGATACGATCAGAATAGACTATGGAGTGAATAATGCGCGTTCATTTTGATGTACCCGAATTTGATGCACAGTTGCTGCGAGCGTTAACATACACCTATTACCAAGGTGCCGATATTGGTGAGTGCTTAGCCACGGCGCAATATATCACCTCCAAGGACTTCGATAGTTGGCATGAAGAGTGGTGCAAGACAGCGAATCGCATCTTCCACGAAGCAGAGGAATCTAGCACCGTTGGCTGTATGGTGAGCGCTAGGCAAGGCTTTTTGCGTGCCTCGAATTACTATCGCACAGCTGCATTTTTTTTATATAGTACGCCGCAAGATCCGCGCCTGGTGGAAACATACACCAAGCACTGTGTTGCTTTTGACAAAGCGCTAGCCCTCTTTTCAACGCCCATTGAAAATGTGCAGATTCCTTTCGAAAACACCTTCTTACCCGCCACCTTCTTTAAAATCGATAGTTCCGCTGCGCCACGTCCTGTATTGATTATCAACAACGGGTATGATAGCACGCGCCAAGAATGCTATTTTATCGCTGGTGCGGCAGCACTAGCCCGTGGATATCATGTGTTGTGCTTTGATGGACCAGGACAAGGCGAGTTGCTCATCAAACAACATCTTCCCATGCGTCACGATTGGGAAAGTGTCATCACACCGGTGATAGACTATCTTGTGCAGCGTCATGATGTAGACCACTCACGCTTGGTGCTATATGGTCCGAGCTGGGGAGGCTATTTAGCTCCGCGCGCCGCGGCTTTTGAGCACAGGTTAGCTGCTTTGGTTGCCAATCCCGGACAAATCGATGTGATGGAGGCGATCAAGCTCGCTATGCCCGATGTGATCGAACTGTTAAATGATGACCCTCATAATCAACTAGAAAAGTATTTTGGACAAGCGCTGGCAAACGTGATGTTTGCAACAAAGATGCGGGCGAAAATGTGGATTCATGGCACAGAGACTTTAAGTGAGTTATTCCGTCAATGGAAACAATACAATCTTAAAGGCTTGACACAGCAGATTGCCTGCCCAACCTTGATTCTCGATTCAGAAAATGAATCGATGAGCAGTGGTCAAGCTAAACAGCTCTTTGATGCTCTGATCTGTCCCAAAAAATATAAACTCTTTACCGCTAAAGAAGGTGCCGGCGAACATTGTGAGGCAGGGGCTAGCTCACTCTCCCATCAATACATGTTCGATTGGCTGCAACAAACACTACTTATTTAATTACGAAAGACGGAGAACGCGATGAACGCAACCCTCAAAACAATCCTACTGCCCCTTTACCTGGTTCTAATGGCCTTCAATCTCCATACAGCACCTGGTTACGCTGTCGATATCGTTTGGGAGGGAGTGACTTATGACGATGAAACAGTCTCTAAATTGATCACTGTCATCACAGGCACAAGTTACATCCACACCCATCCCGATACAAAACATATCAGACCTGCTCAAGAAAGCTTGTATCGCATCCCCGCTTTTGCCCTATGTAAAAAGCTCATTGCCTTTGATGGCATTTACCCACAGTACAGAGGCACAAAGGAAGAAGATCTCTACGAACAATACAAGCTTAATGTGATGCTACTCACCGATACAGATCCTTATTTCACTAATACGGAATGTGTCTTCTGTCCATGGTGGATGCACCTTTCTGGTGCTCTTAGAACAGCGATGGACTATGTGGAGACCCCGTTTGTGTTCGTTCACCAGCACGACTTGCGATTGCAAAAAGATTTCGACCTCAACGGCGTGATTGCGACGATGGTGGCAAATCCTAACATCAAGTATGTCAATTTGTGGTCCGGAATCAATTCCGAATCAGAGTGGTATAACTGGCCGCTCGACCAGGTCATTGAAGGACCCCATTTTGTCCCTCTTTGTCGCTCTTTTGGCTGGTCCGATCAATGCCACATTGCGCGTGCCGACTATTATCGCGAGTTTGTCCTTCCACAGTGCCACTATTGCTTCATGGAAGCTGTGCTTAATCGCGCCATCAAAGACTCTGCCAATGAATTGGGGAGGGACGAGGGGCATAAGCCATTTGGAGCATATTTGTATGGGGATTTATCGGACGGCAACTACATCTACCATTCTGATGGACACAATAATTAAGAATTTTAATAACCACTCCTCATTGCTAAAGTGTGATCAGCAATTCCCGCTAAAAAAACCCGTGCCCTTGCCCGTGCCCTTGCCCGTGCCCGAAAATATGAGACTTTACGAAAAAAATATTGCTAAAGTGATTGCTTTTCCTTGAGAAAGTTTATTAGCGGGAATTGCTAAAGTGTGTTGCCCTACGTTGCAAAGAATATCCATTTTCGATATTCTTTTATTAAGACCTGCATGGTACGTGCATCCAACTGTAGTGGAGTTTAGCTCTATCGTGTTTGTCAATCGACCAATCGTGTGAGGGTGTTTAAAAATGCTTAATCTCAGCCGGATTGTATCCCTAAAAAAAATCACTGACTTTTGCAAAGAGCATCCTGCAATCTCTAAACTTTCGCTTTTTGGATCTGCCTTAACAGGGACTTTACGCCCTGATAGCGATATTGATTTATTAGTAGAGTTTGAGTCTGGCAAAACCCCTTCTTTATTTGATCTAATTAGGCTTGAAGATGAGCTTACAACCGTTTTGGGTCGAAAAACAGATTTACGTACTCCCGAAGAATTAAGTCGTTATTTTCGAAATGAAGTATTAGCCCAGGCCAAATCCCTCTATGTTAAACCGTGATCATGTTCGTTTCCAACATATGCTGGATGCTTCACGAGCAGCTGTAATCCATCTGTCAAAAAAATGACGGGAAGATCTTGATCGTGATAGGCTGTTGCTGAATGGGGTTGTACGGGAGTTAGAAATTATTGGTGAAGCAGCTTCCCAGATCACTATAGCTGTTCGAGATCAATTTTCACAACTCCCTTGGAGAGAAATGGTTGGTTTACGCAACCGCTTAATTCACGCATATTTTGATGTAAACCATCAAACGATTTGGTTAGTCGTGAAGGAGTCCTTGCCCCCTCTTATTGAGCACCTCGAGCATATTCTGCAAACTTGGCCTAGCCAATCCCCCAATTTTCCTTCATAAAAGTCTTGCAATGATCTGTAGTCCTGATCCAATGGGACCACAATAATTAGGTGTTTACAAGTTTCTCTTTGAGCTTATTTTGCCGAGATTCTAACTCATGGAGTTCTTTCCAAGCATATTTCGGCATCGAAGAATTCAAACAGCTGATGATTGATGGGATAAAGCCGTTCTCATAAAGTGTTTTGATGGCTGTAAATGAAAGTAGGCTAATCCCATCAGAAGGCAGATAGTTAGTAATTATTCGGGGGCTCTCAAAAGAGAAAAACGCTTGAGCTAGGTGCTTGATTTTAATGGCTAAGCATCCTAGTGCAATATTTTTTGCGATTTCTTTTAAGGTGGTTGCCACATTCGACCACATGGTTTTTGAAAGTCCCTGCTCGATCTCGCCTAAGTCAGCCGTTGAGGTGTTTGGCATCAGGATGACATATTTTTTTCCTCTTATCCCTTCTTTAACCATATTCTGTCCGATCTTGAACCAATCGGAATAATTCTTAGAAGAGCTAAATAGATGCAGTAAGTCGGCAGAATCGGCAGAAGAAGAGTTAAATAGATGCAGCGAGCCGGCATGAATGTAGACTTTTTCAGAAGTTGCTTTGGCATTTAGTGTGTTTTTGACCATTGCTGCATTTCGGGAAATCATCTCTGATATAAGAATTACCATGTCAACAATCGAACTACAAGCCACCAAACACAGGAAACATGCTAGCTTGAATTTTTTGCGATATTCAGATTCTACGGTTTCTTCCTGTAGCCCCTGAATGTATTGCGGTAAAACTTCATTAATAAGAGCTTCAACGGCGGGAAGGACTTTTGGAAATAAATGCAGACTTTTTAGATCAGTCAAAAGAGAGCGCATTTCCAAGAGAGATTGGCTCGATTTAGGGATACGTAGTAACTCTTGGATATTTTGCATCATCGCTTTTAGCTCGTCTAACGAACTATTGTTGAGGTCACATGTTTCAATAAGATCGATGGTTTTTTCCCAGTTATTACAACATTGATAAATGAAGGTATTGTTTTTGTCCCATCCTTTAACGTTTAAATTTACATCAAAAGAGTTGAACATTAGGTCTAATGGAAACTCAGGGCTTTCCTCCCCATCTTTCCCCTCTATTAAAATCGTGTCAAGCTTAGGACGGGCTAGAGTATTCACCAACCAGGAAAATTTTTTATTGAGTATGGGATCGCTGTGGATATCGCCTACAAAAATGAATTCTGCATCTTCGAATTTTGCCACATTTTTAGCTTTAACTTCAAAATTTCGAGATAACAGTTCGGCATGTGTACTAGTGAAAAAGGGTGATGAAGCTTTAATGGCTGGAAAAATGCGCATATGAGACCTTGAAGTTATTTCTAAACGACCTACAAGTATAGCAGCGGTGTATTAAGAATTAATAAAGGTTGACTTAGCTGACAGCTGACAGCGGTTAGACTTAGCTCATAATTTGCTAACACGCCTTTAGAATATTCAACACAAAGGCACTAAGAGGCTAAGGCACAGAGAAAAGATAATTACTCTTCATAAATGTCCTTGCGATGATCTATATCGACAATGATGACAATCACTCTATCTTCGTCAATTTTATAAATTACGCGATATTCTCCCACTCTCAATCTTCTATAGCCCTTCAAGCTATATCTTAAAGGCTTGCCAAAATTAACAGGATCAACAGTTAACTTCTTCTCAATAACCTTTTTGATGATTGCACGGATAGCGACTGGAATTCTTTCATAATCTTTGTTTTTCGACCCAAGATCGTAGAAGATTTTGTAGGTCACTTTTCATTCTCCCAATATTCTTCATGCGAAATCAAGGGATTGTTTTCTTTTTCCCGTTCCTCAATTTTATTAATCAGCATCAGATCTTCATAATCTTCAAGCCAATCATGTACCATTTTCTTGATTACCGACGACATGCTCATTTTTTGCTTATGGGAAAGAAGCTGAATAATTTCTATGTCTTCAGCATCTAATGTCACATTGATTCTATGCGTCTTGGCACTCATGATACCCTCCTGTTTGAATGGCATTGTATCACATGTGGCACACATTGTCAAACATTGGACTACCTGGACGAAATGGACAACTCATTCCAATTCCGTCCAGGTAGTCCAATTCGTCCAGTTCGTCCATGTCCAAGTGTCTTCTTAATACAAATTTCTTTAAGTTGCCACCATTACCTGAACATTTACTTTTGAGTCACATTCGGTATAAATCAAACTTAAACATTGATTTAAAAACAATAAAACGATAATGTTTTAATTTAATTAATAATTAAATCTTAACAAAAGATTACAATGAAATCCTTTACAATTGCCTTAGTCTTGAGTCTACAATTAACTGCTTTCAACGCTGATTGTAGAGAGATTTCCAAAATTTCACGCCAAACGATCGACACAAGCGATTGGTTCTCCTTGCGTTGCGAATTGTTTCCTGGTGAAAGAATTGAAATTTTATTCCCAGCTCAACCCGAACCTATTCAAAATGACTCATCGATAAATTTCAAAGCCACTGATTCTGAAGGCATGACATTTGGCATTTCAACATTGCACATGACGGAAGAAAACATCATTGCTTTTGGATATAAGATGGCGCAAAAAATAGACAACACACCAGGTCAAGACATCTTATATTGTGGGCCAATCAGGGAAAATGCGATGTCATTGGTGCCGACAGAAGAAGAAAGAGCAAATGCATGCAATGCAAATACAGGATATATGATTGCTTGGACCGATGAGCAAGGCACAATGACTCGTTTAACGCTGTTTAAAGGTAAGGAAACGGTGTATGTCTTGACTTGTCAAGCTGTCATAGACGAGCATCATACTTTGGAAATGTTTAAGTCGGGAGGAGCAACTTGCATAAAATGCAATGCCTTCACCCGTTCATTTTCTATCGATTTTTGGCAAAAAAAACCCTTCGCAGGTGACCCTGGAAGGGATAAAAAGAAGTCTAGCGGCAGCCGGACTTGAACCGACGACACACGGATTATGATTCCGTTGCTCTACCGACTGAGCTATACCGCCTCAAGCGAAAAATAGCGGGGGAAGGATTCGAACCTCCGACCTTTGGGTTATGAGCCCAACGAGCTAACCCCTGCTCCACCCCGCGTCAACTTTTTCACTGGCTGTCGTTTTTCTAATGGGATCAGCTTAGCATGCACACGCATTAAACAACAACCGAAATATCATAAAATCATAAAAAAAAAGAAAACACCCCTGTCAATAGGTTTAAAAAGCCTTATTTAAATGCAGGGCTGTTTCTTTAAGCTGCAATAAGGTCTTATTTGTCGCCCCATGCACGTCGCCAGCCAAACGCAACCCCGCATCCCCTAATGATTTACTACGTTCTTTATTTTGTAATAAGTCGAGCAATACATCAGGAAGTTCTTCTAAGGATACTTGTAAGCCAGCTTCGTATTCACGCACTAGATCAACTAAATCGGGCTGGCTGTACATATGTGGACCAAAAAGCACTGGCACGCCATACCAAGAAGGTTCTAAAATATTATGTCCACCGACCTTACTTGTGTAGCTCCCTGCCACAATTGCAATATCGGCTAGTTGGTAGCACTTGCGCAGCAATCCCATGGCATCGATCAAAATCACTGACGCTTGTTGGTTTTCGCCTGTTTTTTGGCTTAAGCGGCGGAAGCTGACGTTACTTTTCTGCAAGATACCAGCGACCTCATTGAAGCGTTCGGGATGGCGCGGCACAAGCATCACTTTTAGCTTTGGAAATTGATTCCACACTTGAGGCAAAAGTTTAAGCAGTTGCACTTCTTCTGGACTATGTGAGGATCCGACCACAAGCACGGGATCTGTGGGTTGGATCCCCAATTCCATGCGCCAAGCTTCGATTTGATTTGCCGGGAGTTTGGCATAATCGCCATCGAATTTCATGTTGCCGGTGACCACAAGTTTCTCTTGAGGTATGCCTAATGATGCAAAGCGCTTGCGGTATAAGTTGCTTTGTAGGCAGAACAAATCGATACAGGCGAAGAGCTTGTGCGCAAAAAAAGGAACTTTGAGAAAACGCGTCTGCGAACGGGTTGAGAGCTTGCCATTTACGACGGTCACCACCGCCCCAGCCTCTTTAGCCGATGACAGGAAATTATACCAAAAATCGGATTCACACAAGACCACTAGATCTGGAGCTGTGCGTTTCATGATCGACTTTACCACCCAGCCGAAATCAAAAGGCAGGTAAACATGATAGTCGGCGCTAATTGAGCGGCACGCTTCCACATAGCCCGTTTCAGTGGTAGTAGAAAATACCAACAAGGGGTTTTTGAATTCTGTTTTAATGGATTTCACTAGAGCGGCTACAGCTTTAGTTTCGCCGAGTGAGACAGCATGAATCCAGATGAGCGGACGATCCCCTTTATTGATCACCGGAAAGCCCCATCCAAAACGTTTTAGGATGCTATTGCGATATTTCTTCTTAAAAATATACTGATATAAAAATATAGGTAGATATGCTATGCCAAGTAATAGCAAACAAATTTCGTAAAGAATAGAAAATAGCATGTAACTGATCTTAGTTTATTTAGAATGAATGAATTATCGTCACAGTTTATCTAATAATTAGATACTGCGCTAGTAATATTTCGTCCATGTTCAAGGCATATGCAGCCTGCCGCGGTAGCGGCCTAAGAGATTAGCCCTGAACATGTACAATATTTCAATCTACTTTTTGGCACTACTCGAATCTATTTGATAAGTCAATACGCGCCAATCACCATCCTCTGAATACAACGTCACCAATTCCTTCGCATCTGGTTTAGTCGAAAATGCCGTTTTATAGTACATCACCATATAATCACCGGGTGGCAGGCCATGCGGATTTTTTGCTACCCTTTGATCTAGCACTTGACGCGAAGACACACCCCCAAGAGGTCGACGTGTGCTCGTCATCAATTTGACCCATTCATCTTTAGGAATGGTCATGCGCATCAGGCCAGAAGCCTTATCCCAACTTTCTGCGTACTGTGAACGGTCTACAACTTCAAGCCATGCTTTTGCTGCAATGGCAGAGCTTTCTAAGCTGCCTTTAGCAGGCGTATTGGAGGGGGAAGGGGCGTTTGCTGAACAAAGCTGTGGTAGCAGAGACACTAAAGCGACGAGCAAAGCTGTTGCTAAGATATACATAACACTAACTCCTTTCAAATTTTGTAGATTATATATACCGAAGTAAACCTGTTAACTTCTTTTTTAGCAAGGTTTAGCTCTAGTGTTTACCATCCAGGCGGAAAAGCGTTCCAAAAAGGTCATAAATTCGGCCATATATTCCATTGGGAATTGATATTTCTTATCAGCATCGACCAACACCTCTCGAAAACACGCCAGCCACGTTTGACGGGCTGCTTCATCGATAGCAAAAGGCAAATGTCGCTGACGCATCATCGGCGCCCCATAGCGCTGTTGATATAGTGGAGGACCGCCAAGTAAAAAAACAAAGAAGGCCCCAGACTTTTTCGAGGCTTGGACCATATCTTCCGGAAACATCGGTCGTATTTCAGACTTTTCAAGGCGCAAATAGAAATCTTCCAACATGCGAAAGATATTGGCCTCCCCCATTTTGGCATAAATGGCAGGGTTTGGACGCTGTTGTGGAGGCCCCCCGGGAGGGATATAGATATCTTTGTGCGGTGTCATCTCTACCTAATATAATATCGTATGGATAATGCATGAAACCTCCATAAATTTCTTGTATAAAATCGCTGCACGCAATAACTTCCTGCTTCTAGATTAAAATTACGGAGGAGATTTCATGTTCCTAGAAGCTTTAACCTACGACTGCCATGGAGTAACATGTAAAGGACACCTCGCTGCGCCGGCAGAGGCAAAAAAAGCTAAAAAGCCAGGCATCGTGATTGCCCACGCTTGGCGCGGACAAGATGATCTGACCCGTCGAACAGCCAAAGAGCTGGCAGAGATTGGCTATGTGGCTTTAGCCGCTGACATCTATGGCGATGGCCAAACAGCCACGACAGATGAGCAAGCGACACAACTTATGATGCCCTTATTTATTGATCGCACACTGCTACGTGAGCGCATCAACGCAGCAGTGGATGCGTTAAAGAAACATCCCTTGGTTGATGCCACAAACGTCGCTGCTATTGGCTTTTGTTTTGGCGGCCTAACAGTGATTGAATTGTTGCGCAGCGGGGCTGATGTCCGAGGGGTAGTTAGCTTTCACGGAGTATTAGGCAATGCAATGGGCGATAACGTCGCAAAGACCGCTCCTTTAGCAAAGAAGATGCATGGTGCATTGCTCATGTTGCATGGCAACGACGACCCACTTGTCAGTGCTACCGATTTTGATGCCATTCGCAAAGAATTTACCAAAGCGAATGTTGACTGGCAAATGAACATTTACGGGCATACAGTGCACGCTTTCACAAATCCAGCAGTGCATGATGTCAAGGGTGGCTTAGCTTACAACGAAAAGGCTGCAGCACGCTCTTGGATCGCAATGCAAAACTTTTTAAACGAAATATTCAAATAGGTTGATATTAAAATGAAAAATTCACGTAATCTTATCGTCTTTATTTATGCTTTTATGGTCCTGGCTGGAGGCGTTATCGGTTTCGCTAAAGCTAATAGTATCCCCTCTTTAATTATGGGAACATCATTTTCACTCGCATTATTTGGTGGAGCGATCGGCATGGTGCGAGGCAGAAGTATCAGCTTTTACTTTACCATGGCGTTAACTGCTGTATTAGCCATTTTTTTTGGCTATCGACTCATACTCACCGGCAGCTTTATGCCAGCGGGTTTGATGTCCATCTTGAGCCTCATTGTACTCTTCACTCTGACGCAAGCACAAAGAAGTGAGCGCGTTAAAAGCCGTTAATCTGTGAGCATGCACGCTGTTAATTTGAGGCTAGGTTAATTGGACATGGACTACCTGGACGAATTGGACTGCCTGAACGAACTAGACGGTATTGAATAGAGTTGTCCAGTTCGTCCAGGTAGTCCAATTCGTCCAGGTAGTCCATGTCTATTTTGTCCATTTTTTTTCCTCTTGGGTAATTAATTTTCAGATGTTTATTGCATTATTTAAATGCTTGTTGTTACCATTCTTATTAATTCACTGAGTGTCGCTGAGATAATCATCAAAACAACTAGCATGATAAATTTTAAAAAGCTTAGATTAACAAAGCCTATTTTTGCCCTTTTAACAAATCGCTGGGCGCTGATCTGCTGTGCTATCCTCACAATCCAACAGATGATCGAGGCTTCTGCAACTTATTGGCTAGTTAAAGTAATGGCAAGCATCACCCAAGGGGCAAATTTTCTCCCCTATCTTGGTCTCTACTTAGCCTCAATTGCCTTCCCTTACATTCCATTATGCGTCGCTTATATTCTTAAAATCACTTGGAAACAAGAAGCACAGCGGTCTTTTACTAATGAGTTCGTAGCTGCAAACAAAAATAATGTCACCGACTGGAGCAATAAAGGGCTCAAAGAACAGAAGCTTTCCATCTTAACATCGGAAGGCCCCAATACGATTCATAACTTTATCGACTATGTATGGGACTTTTACACCTATGTGCTCAGCGTTATTTTTAACATTCTCGCCTTGTCGATTATCGTTGAACCGTTATTTGCGGTGGCTTATGGCATCAGCATCACATGTGTGATTATTGTGATGAAACTAAAACGCAGGCTGCAAAGACAACTGACCCAAAAGGCAATGTCCGCGCGCATTGATCTCTGCCAGTCGTTACTTGCAGCCTGGGATAACGTCTTGTTAGGCAATGAATATAATTTCAAGTTGTGGGACGAAAAGACCACACAGCGACTGAACCGCTGCCTGCAGCGCAATGTTGCATTGGAGCGCTTTGATCAGTTGTTGGCTATTTTCGTCACACTCATGACAGCAATTCCCTCTCTCATGGTTGTTGTGTATTACATCATGACGCACAAATCTGATCCAGTCGGATTATCAGCCTTTATTGTGATTCTGCCGCTATTGTTTATGGTCCTTTCTTACACGCACCAAACTTTGTCGCTAGCCTTCCGTTGGACCATGCATCGCAGCAAACTATCGACCATTTACCAAGCGATTAAAGGGTCTAAAGAAGCTCAACATACACTAGAACGCAAAGTTAAATGGGGCAAGCTCATGCTAACGCAATCGACGACAGCCCCCCAGACCTCAATGTCGATGCAATATCAACAACCTGTTTTGTCCCATCACGACATCTTAGAACACGCCACCCAATCGGGCCGTTTGACTATCCGCGGAGAAAATGGGTGCGGCAAATCAACCACCTTAATCTTAATTAAAGAAGCATTATCGAAACGCGCTTTCTTTTTGCCGACACATAATCACTTGAGCTTTCAATCGGAATCTAATAAGTACTCAACAGGTGAATCATTAAAAAATCGCCTACTAGAGATTCTAGAGAAAGTTGATGTTGATGTGCTTCTGCTTGACGAATGGGATGCAAACCTTGATAGCGAAAACAGAGAGCGTTTGTCTTCACTGATCGACGAGCTATCAGCAAAAAAATGTGTGATCGAAGTGCGCCATCGTTAAACGATGTGATATATTCTTTATCATAAAATGGATATGATTTATCCTTGCATTAAGGGATCGTATAGAAATAACTTTTACAATTCTCGAGGGAAAAATCGATTCATCTCGAGAGCGTTTTTCCTCAGAGGTATTCCACTGATACTCCCTTCGGAAAAACCCTCTCGATCTGAACTGCATTTCTCCTCGAGAATTGTAAAAGTTAATTCTATGCTATCCCTAAGACAACTTTCTGCACGTGGTAGGCAATGAGAGCACAAACATTTTCGACTCTGCAATACCTTACACATAACTGGCGTCAAAGCAAACGCGCTTATTATACGATAGCAGCTTTGCTAGTAGCAGCAATGGCATTGACCATTGTTTCCTGGCTGCGCATTTGCAGTGAAGCCTGTGCCGACAGCCACAGTTATCGCCTGTTTGGCTTAACGTTTGAGGATGTCGGAATGGTCTTTTTTCCAATTATGCTCCTCATGCATCTTTTATCACGCCGCTTACCGCTGCTTGGCACATTGGCAGCATGGGCATTAGCTGCCACCTTGGGTGCTGAGGCCATGTTCATTTACCTCCAAAAGTATATCATTGGGCATTGGTGTCCTGTATGTTTGTTAATCGCCACAACATTGCTGTTGGGAGCTGCGATCTATTTTTATGGATACTATGTTAATTTCAAAAATATTCTCATAAGAAGAGAGAAGGAGCTTGTTATGATAAATGTTACCAAAGGGTGTGTCGGCATGATCGCCATGGCTGTTGGTTTTGTTTTGGCATTTACAGGAATAGCCAAGCACAGCGAGCTACAAGCCGAAGAAAATAGTGTCGTCGCCCAAATTGCGTTTGGCAAAGCAAACAGTCAAATTGAAGTCTATGTGTTCACAGACTGGGAATGCCCCGCCTGCCGTTCACTGGAAGGAGTTTTTGAAGCAATGGCACCTGCCATTATGCAAAGAGCCAGACTCACCTTTGTTGATGATCCTGTGCACGCAGCTTCACTGAATTTTACTCCCTATAACCTGTCTTTCATGATCTATAACAAAGCTAACTATTTTGCGCTTAGAAATGCGTTAAGTAACCTCTCAGAAACAACCAAAGCGCCCACCCAAGAGCAAGTTGCTGCCTTAGCCGCCAAACAAGGCGTAAAATTCACCCAACTAAGCTATGCCGACGTGGCAATGGGCACGAAATACTATGATCAGCTGGTAGATCAGTATAAAGTGGAAGGCACACCGACGGTTGTGGTAGTCAATAGCGCCACCAAGAAAAGCCAAAAGCTCGAAGGCACCTCAGAAATCAGTCAAGCCAATGTCTTAAAAGCTATCGATACCCTTTCTACTAGTCGCTAGCACTAAGGCAAAATTATTAGACATGGACGAACTGGACTGACTGGACTACCTGGACAAACTGGACAGATTAAAAAGAACTGTCCAATCCGTCCAGGTAGTCCAGTCAGT
>JABDFJ010000011.1 GCA_013286645.1 Chlamydiota bacterium
TGCGTTAATCCTTGAAAATATCGCTCGTCCACCGAGAAGCATCGCTGGATATCAACAATCAATCTCGAAAGGGAATCATGCGTTAGATTTGATGAACCCTAAGGCATATTTTGTTGCTAACGAAGGATATCCAAGTATTGGCGATGATGATAAAGCCGGTGTGACATGTCGTTTTCTCTCTCATTGCACTAATCTGGGCGCTATACTTGGACCAACCAGTGAGTGTGTCATTACACGCTCTGGAAGAGCAAATAGCCAAGCACGTATGTTGGAATGTGTGGTCCACGCCTGTCTCGAGCAAATTAATAGTCGTTTGCTAACAGGTTTCCTGATGAAAGCGGACGGATGCTTTGAATTCCAACATGTGGTTACTTCTTACATCAACACACATGTAACTAAAGACGGAGAAAGGTCTGCCTATTTATTGAGCATCATGCAAGCCGTTGATGAATGGCCTCAAGAGGGATTTCCAATGATTGTTGACGGAAAAATCATCATTTTGCTTAAGCCAATTTTTCAAAATCAGATGTTTTCGACCATCTTGGATAGTCTGTGTGCTAGTGATCCGACATCAGAAACAAGTCTAGATAGAACAAACATGATTACTTTTACCGGAAATCAGCGCTTGTTCGCACAATTCCTGGCACAGGAAAACATTGTCGTGCCTGCAGAACTGCTAGAGACATCTAAGGAATTAGATAAGCTTTTGCTATCAATAGGAAAATGTGACTGTAGCACCTACTTAGGAGCAAATGGTCTCATCGATTGGAATCGCGTATCCATACGCGATCTTTATTTGAAGCGAGCACAATTTTTCACTAAAGATGTAGTGACAAAATATCAAAAAGCCGTGGCTCGTCTGTTAGTTAAAGAAAAACAGCGCGGGATTTTGCCTCGCGCACTCTTTTCGCTCATGTTTCAGCGCGATATGCTCGCTACAATTAAAGACAATTTCACCTTAAAACCGGCACAAAGCGTAGAGTTGCATGCTGCAGATCTTGATCTGTACCGCAACGTCGTCTGTCAGTTGCTCAATATCTCTCAAGGTAAACAATGTAAGCATGGGCTTGATAGAACAGGCATAGGGATTGCGCTTGCCGTAGCACAAGATCGCTATCAAAAGGAGAATGAGTCACTTTTTCTTCCGCCGATAGGTGTCACAGCTATAGGATCGAATGAACACAAGAAGCTCATACAATTCAAACGCTATTTTCGTGAAGCGCTTCTACATCTAGCTGTGCCCGTGGGTGTCGAAAGTCGGGGCAAATCCGGAGTGATCTCGGCACATGATGACAATCCCGTAACGAAAAAGTATTTAATCAGTAAAGAGGATGTTGGATTCGGTCTGCCAAGCGTCACAGAGGATGAGGTCGAAGTAGTAGATCTTCGTTATAGCGATTTCGCCCAACACGGTGTCAACCAGTATGGAGGTATGCTCACAGAAAGGTTCGTTTATACCATAGCTGGTCAACATATCAAAGAAACAGCCGCCGCGGTAGAAGAGGCTGTGAGTAAAATCACACCACACATTCATCAATATGTTGAAACTAAAATCAAAGCGATTCTCCAAGACACGCAATGGAAGGAAAACAATGTGACCACATTGCTTAACAGCGCCCTTGAGCTCGAGATTCCTATTTCAGAACTGAATCTCAACGAGCTTGTTGGTGATACAACACGTTTACAGCTCTTAGAAAAGCAATTAGCAACCATTGATTTTTCTTCAGAAGAGTATGGAGCTTACGTGCAGTCTGCGCTCTTATCGATCATCCATTTAGAGACTATCAGCAAACCCTAAGACAAAAAAATAACATGATGGGCAGGATTTCTTGTCCCCTTTTAGTCCACTCCGTCCATGCAGTCCATTCAGTCCATGTCGTCCATTTCCTTAAGTTGACGCCATTGGGTGAACATGGCTGCTAAATTTTGCAGCAAACTGATTCATTCATTAAACAATCAACTAGACAACAAACATTACCAACAAATAAACAACACAAACTAAAATAATTTAATATTGTAATTAATAATATATTGTGTTAAATTCACTACTCTGTTGTTACTGAGTTTTAATATATTAAATAACGAGATGATTACTATGTTTATGAATTTGTTTGTTTTTCAGATGATCTTTTGTACTATTCTCTCCGTAGGATTGGTAAGTGAAAAAGCTGAAGCTGTTACACATGCAAGTCCTAAAATGCAAACAATCCAAGATGTGATCTCCTATGCACGACAATATCGTGGTGATCCAACGCTCGCCCCCGCACAGGAACAAGAGCGTTTGAAGAAGCTCTTAGCACAAACAAATGCCATGCTACCTCACTATGTAGTTAAAGATGAATTGAAGAATAGCATCAGAGACTTCGTGGACGATACTTTATCCATGGACTTAGTTGACATCTCTGAATTTTCAATTATCGATGCACGCACGACAGAATTCTATGGAAAATCACATGATATCGTCTTCCTTGTACAGGATAAAGAAGGTCATGTACGCTATATTGTCAAAGCCTTTGAAAATTGTTGTCTGTTATCAGGAAGATTTTTACCAGAAATTTCTGCCATGGATCTCATCCAACAGATGCCTCTTAAAGGTGTAGTCGCCATCGAGCCCCTTGCTGTTGCCATCTGCCACGAAAAAAATACTGAGTGGGGCCTCTTGCTAGAATCTGTGGCTCCTGGCAAACGCCTTGATCAATATGTGCTTGCGTTGGGAGAAGTAAAAACGAAAACGACAGGCCGAAAGCAGCGCTTAGAGGTTGCTAAAACAGCTTTCCAACGCATGGGAGAAAGCTTGGCACAATTGCATACGATAAAATCAGCCAAAAAAATGCCTCTCCATGCGTCGATTCAAGCAAAATATGATGACAAATTGAATAAAGTGCTTAAAGAGCCCTTTATTGTTAAAGAGTTATCAAAACATTTTACACTTCAGCAATTCTTAAATCATGTGAATGAAGTCAAAAAAGCCGCCATGCAAGTGCCCCTGTTCTACACACATGCACATGGAGATACTAATTTAGGAAACGTGTTTTATGATGATGAAACGGATTCGATTTCGTTCATCGATTTATTTGGTTTGCATCAATCTGTAAATATTAAGAACCAGCCTATCTCTGATCCAATCATCGATTTGGTGCGCACAGAAGACGGTTTTCGCAAGAAAGCAGCTAGCCTCTTAACTGCAGATGAGATTAAAATCCTATTATCATCTTTTTATACCGCTTATAAAGCTAGCGGAGGAACAATCCCAGACGAGAGACATTTGCGCTTTTACAAGACGTATATCAACATGTGGAGGTTGATTCTGGGCAGCCACTACATCGACGAAAAAGATCCCATACGTCGTGAATTTGATAAAGCCTCGTTTGAAGAGGGTATCGAATACTTAAAAAGTCAAATAGTCAATACCACTAAACGATAGTAGTTTAGCCAAGCAGGCTATCAATGCTGCTGCAACAATAGACGAGCAATATTTGTAGCGACCAAATAGCCTGTTGCCATAGTTGTTCCATCCATGGGCACGGGATTGATTGAATTATCAGCTACGTAAAGATTCTCTACCCCATAAACCTTTCCTAAACTGTTCACAACACCCCCCTGATTTAATGGAGCCATACGGCAATGGCTTTGCCAGCATTGGCAAGGAACAATAACCTCTTTGACGAACTCTGCGATTTGATTCACGTCATCTAATATTTCCTCCGGAGGAAACAAAAGTTGATATTTTTCATCCATAGACTTAAGGACTATGTTGATATTCTTTAAATAGATTTGTAAGGCCTGAACGTAAAGATCTAGATCGTCAGGATTACTGAGCATGCCGGAACTGACGAGCGGAGGCTCAAAAGGATTGAAACTCTTTAATGTAATGCGGCCTCTACTTAAAGGTTGCACTAGGTCTAGCAAAGCGAACGCTATGCCAGGAATTGGATTCACCGTTGCGATTCGAACTTTTCTTAGCGTGGGATTTCCTGCAGGTGCGGGAAACCAAGCGATTTGTGAAAAAATACTGTTTCCAGGAAGTTGAGAACCGTTGCAAAAAAGAAAACTAGTCAACTGTTCTTTGTAAGATAGGTCCATGAAACCTGGAATCCCCAGTAAGGTAAGCGGGTCAGAAAGGTCGATCCTAATACCACTTGGAAGAGCTCCACAAGAGCTCCCCTCGATAGGAGTGTCTTTGGGATCGGTAAGAAACACAGTGGCCACTATCGTTTGATCGGCAAGTACACCCACATTAGGGTTATCATACTTAAGATGTATTCCAAGTGCCTCTAGATCGTTTTTAGGACCAATTCCTGAGTGCATAAGAAAGGCACTGCTATAAAGACCTGCGCATACGATGACGCCCTTCGACGCATAAGCTTTTTTAATTTTTCCATCACTATAAAATTCTACACCCACAGCTTTATTACCTTTCCATATAGCTCTAAGAGCTGTGCTTTGATTTTTGACTTCTAATTTTCTACCTCCAACACCCTTACCGCTGGACGTAACGATATTTTCATTCAAAAATGCCGTCGCACTGCTCACCCTGAATTTGCCGTCGGGTCCCGATTGCGTTACTTGCATATCCAGCGAAACACCAATGGGCGTCGCCGGATCATTATAATCCACAACTAATGGAAAACCCGTTGCCGTAACCTCTGCTTCACTGAAAACCCTTTGAAATTTTGTCGGATTCGGCACCTGACGTATGTCGACAGGGCCATGGGTACCTCTTGTGGCCGGATTAGTGGTCGTTCCCTTATAATTTTCCAGATTTTTGTAGATTTCATTGATCCGTGCTAAAGACCATTCGGGACCAGCTATGAGCTCCCACTGGGCATATAGCTGGTCTGTTCCGCGAGCCCAAGCCCCTGCATTGATGGATGAAGCTCCACCTTCGGGAATAGCAATCGCCCAAGGAAGCTCTCTATTATCTGCGTGGGATTGAGGAGGAGTTAGACCTACTTGAGAGAAAGTAGAATCTCCGAGCAAAGTAGAAACGACAGCAACTATCCCATTTTGCGAGTACTTGATATCTGGATCTTGATTTAGATTTTCTCCGATGTTAATTGCCAAAACAGAGGTTCTCATATCATCAGTAAGCAATTTGGAGATGGTTGCACCTGCTGTGCCCACCCCTATCACAATGTAGTCTACATTATCCTTAGCTGTCAGGGAAATTGAACTGAAGAAACAAAATACACTTATGAGCCAAGCTAGATTTTTCATCGGATCTTCTTTATAGTTATAGTGAGATTTATGAAATGTATAATAAATGATAACGTTTTCACATAGAAATTTTTTATTGCATTTTTTTGTGTGTTACCTCACCTTCCAATTTGAGTCTGATCTATAAGACAAAGGTATCTATGAGAAAATTCTTTTTATCGGCGATAGCAGTTACCCTCATCCCTTTTTGTACGGATGCTCTAGCACAGGATTTTGATAACAGCTGTTGTGATGAGTATGAATGTTCTGAAGATAATCTGAATTTCTATGCAGAAGTTTATGGGGGCTCCAATTATTTACAAACTGAAACAAGTGGCGGGATCAAATCCAATTTCAAAACAGGATATATTTTAGGAGGCTCCTTAGGTTATCGCTTTTGCTATGGCGTACGTCTGGAAGCCGAGTATGCCTTTAGAAAAAATTCTTATGAATCGGTCCATTTTTTTGGACGAACCTTTTCTATGGACGGGCATTTCCAATCATCATCGATTATGGCCAATTTGTTATGGGATATCCCTTTTGCCTCTTGGGGATGGAATCTATGGAATGTGCAGCCGATTATCGGAGCTGGCATAGGATATGATTCGCAGAAGATTCGCGGAGTCAATGAGACGATGCATTATGATCAAACCTGTAGGCAGTTTGCTTGGCAAATGACTGCTGGATTGAGTTATCCACTCTTTAGTAATATTGACATCGCTGTGGAATATAAATTCCATAAAGGCGGCTTTAATTATATCTACGACCATTCAGTTGTCGGGGGGCTTACCGTTAAGCTTGGGTACCATTAATCACGGCTAGAACTTTATCGTCTTGGATTCACCAATCACTTGCCCATGAGCATTTAGTGCTTTCACTTTAAAATAAGGACCTTTATTGCTTACTGTTATAGCGGTTTCAAAGCCCGTTCTAGCAGCAGAGCCCACCAAAACTAGTTCTTTAGATTTTGATCCGGCCCAGACCTGCCATTGAGAGGTTTCAGTAGAACCATTCCATGACGCATAAACTGTTGTCTCGGCCTTGGTCGATGTGATGCCAATGCTTGGTGGATAAAATGGTCTGCCAACCCAAGTATTGCGATAGGCGCGGTAGGTGTAATTGGGACTAGGGAATTGCGCCGCATACAGCAAATTTAACGCAGGATCACTTTCTGAATTTCCTGCATCTTTATATTCCGAATAGTATTGTGACTGCCCCCAGCCAACAAATTTATTCCCGTTGCCTAAACTTTGCACATTGCCTTGTGACGACACTGTGATATTAGGATCATGATAATAGGATCGATGTAAACTGGCGCTCATATGGACTAAATCTAATTGCAGAATCAAGCCATGTGAGGGAGGACCAGCAACCGATGAACCATCCGAGTTATCATCAAACAGGCTTATGAGATTATTTGGTAGAAAACGAGCATCATGCTGCCATGAAAATTCACCTCCACTTTCTATCGTGAAGCTACTTTGTTTGCCGCCAAGTCGCCAAATAATATTTCCTGTTGGTTTGTTGATTTTATATATCGTCCAGGTATTGCGCCCCGACACCACGATGTCGTTGACATTGTCGGTCAGACCTATCGAATTCAAATGAAAAGCATCCCAGATGTTACCGCTAAGCTCTGCACTTGAGGCACTTTCATAAGAGTCTGTGAGTGGTATATGCTGCAATGCATCCCAAAAAAAGACCATCTCATTGGTGTGGAGATCGATTTCTTGGATCGCAAAATCTTGCACATACCCATTCTTAGGTCCACCATAAGGGGTTAAATCCATCGGCACTGATTTGGTGGAAAGAAGTAATGCCGTATTATTCGGAGTAAGAAGAAATTCATGAATATCCGAAGTAAATCCTTTTTGCGCTGTAACAGTTTTTATGACCCCATATGTGTTGTCGATGATGTAATAACAAGAACCAGGCTCCGAAGAACCAGCTGGGGCATTAACATATGCTGGTGGCGTGGCAAGAGTACCTTGCCAGAAGGTTAGAACAGGTTTGCCGTTGAATGTTTGCATCCGAAAATCGGTATTCATTAAATTGGGACTGCTTAGCGGACGAAACCAAACAGGATTACCCTCATTATCCACGATTAATGCCCCTGATTGCCCATACATAGCATCATTTGAAAAGCCGTAGGGGGCAAGAAATATTAATCCTGCCGCTACCCCGCGTTTGAACGTATTGACGGTAATTTTCATAGGATGCAGATTGGGGGCACTCACGAAACTCCATACTTTAGGAGAATCAGTAATCGGATCGGGAGTTTGATAATCGTCATTTGTGGGATAGGGTATTGATCCACATCCTGCACAGATACAGGGAGAGCTAAGGTCTACGGCAGACAACACTTCTTTTTCTTCACACAGAAAATCACCATAAAATTCTTCAAGATGATGCGATGCCACAAGAGGGCTTGCACAAAGGAAGGAGAAGCAATAAACATAAATAGATGGGTTCAAAAATTGTGCTAAACTTAACCTAAAGTGCATAAATTCTCCTAGACAAAATTCTAAGGTCATCATTATATGTGATACTAAAACTTATATTATAGAGTGCAAAATGCGTCCATACAATTTTTTTAGCGGCAAAACAGTAAAAATCCTTGGTGCGATCGGACTTCTACTAGCAGGAAAGATGCACGCTGAATATTTCATCGATCCAAGTGAGCAGTGCAACGTTTCATACCTACAGATCGGTGGAAGCTATACCCGTGCCGATATCAAGGTTGATGGGCAACCTTCCTTTAACGGCAACTTAGGAGGGATACAGGGAAGCTATGAATATAAACCATGGAATAGTTTATACTGTGGCTTAACAGCCGCCTGGAAGCAAGGAAAAACAGAAAATTCCTTCGCTGATCGCAAGCTGATGTATGTCGATGCGCAAGAACGCATAGGCTATACCTACGCTTCGTATTGCAATCACTGGTCGCTGACATTATTTACGGGCTTAGGCTATCGATATCTTGGTCATAAACTTAATCAAAATGAAGAGTCGATTAAATTTGAGTACAACGAGTTCTACGTCCCCGTCGGATTTATATCGGAGTATTTTTTCTGTTCCTGCTGGTCGCTTGGACTTAATACTATTTGGATGCCGCAAGTGTATCCCACAGTCGAAATAACACCGCTAAAAGGGGCGCGATGGACCCTTAAAAATACGCTAGGCAATGTGCTCGTTGAATTGCCGTTGACATACTTTTTTACAGAAAGTAAATGTTATTCCTTAGTTTTCAAACCCTTCTACGAACGCTGGGAAGATGGTCGATCAACAGCTAAAACCTCTAACGGTCAGGAACTAGGCCTTCCCAAGAATACCTATAATTTCTGGGGCGCAGAACTCAACGTGGCCTATTCTTTCTGATTTAACTTAAGACGAACGATGAAAAAAAATCTAATACAAGGTCAAACAGTTCTTATTACAGGCGCATCGAGTGGCATTGGCAAAGCTTGTGCCGAACAGTTCGCGATGCATGGAGTCAATCTAGTGATCACGGCCAGACGCGAAGACCGCTTGAAAGCTGTTGCCGATGAGCTTGTTGCGCAATATGGGGTCAATTGCCTTCCGATACAACTCGACGTACGAAGCAATGCACAAGTCGAGGCGGTTTTTAGAAAACTGGAAATAGATAACATTGGAGTGGACATTTTAGTCAATAATGCAGGCCTAGCGTTATCTACAGATAAGATTCAAGAAGGCAAGATTGACAATTGGGATACAATGATCGATACAAATATCAAAGGTCTCCTCTATGTGACAAAAGCCGCGCTTCCATGCATGCTTAAAAAAAATCATGGTCACATCATTAACATCGGCTCTGTCGCTGGTCATGGATGTTATGCTGGTGGGAATGTCTACTGTGCAACGAAATATGCTGTAAGAGCTCTCAGCAAATCCTTGCGCATGGACCTAATAGGAACAGCCATCCGTGTTAGTGAAGTTGATCCAGGAGCTGTTGAAACCGAATTTAGTGAAGTTCGTTGGAACGACAAAGAGAAGGCTAAGAAACTATATCAAGGTTTTGATCCATTGACAGCTGCAGATATAGCTGACGCTGTGCTCTATTGTGCCACAAGACCTCTACATATAAACGTCGCTGAACTAGTGGTTTATCCTCAGGCCCAAGGTTCTCTTACAGATATCTACCGACAAGGGGAGCCAATAAAAACAGTATTTGATATCACCAAACAGAAATAACACGATACTCAGTAATTATGATGTTGATAGAAAAAGGGGTGCCACCCTGGGGCTAAAAAATCGCATAATCCAATTTTTTGGCCACATGCGCAAAATATTGGATGCGTTGCGCGTCACTAGCATCGTTCTCTTGGGGTGGTGGCCCAAGATCATCGCGAAGGGCCATCAACATTTTCCCAAGCATATTTTTTCCACTGCCGTCGCTATTGTCAGACCAATAATCATCTCGTTTGGCTTGGTTGTGTTCAAGGAGATAAGCTCCCATAGTGTCATCTAGCAGCTGCTTAAAAACAGGATTTTGCTGAAATTTGGCTTGTAGCACTTCCCACATAACTAGATCGCGTACACCCTTTTTCCATCCTGGTGGATATATCTGAGGATATTTTTTTGCCAATTTCCGATTTAATCGAAATGCTGTTTCGCCATCAGCAGTGAAAAATTCATTCATCATCGCGTCTTTGATTCCAGCCCGCACATACTTCTGCCACTGAAAAGCAGCCTCTGCACAACGAAACCGTTGCCCCCAGATCGAAAGACCTTTTGGACAGATAGCAAAATTACCCAGAAATTCGGTGGGTCCTGTTTTATAAAAACATACCAGCTTATTTCCTTGGTGGTCGATCGCGCGTTGCGCAATTTGCTGCACTACTGCGCACGGTTGAGGCTTACTTGCCTGCATCGGTGCCGCAACAGGTTTCTTTATATACGCAATGATTTGGTCGAGATTGTTCATACCCTGAGGCACCTGTTGGTGCGCTTTCCAGCGTTCCAGACTTTTGATGTTCACATACCAGATCTTGCCGGCCGCCTCTAAACGAACCGCAAAATTAAAAAATTCGAGTAGTTTTCCATAAAGCTTCCCATAAGAACGAATGCCCGCATTGTCCACTCGGGAATTAGGGATGTTTTCAGGTAAAATGCGCTCTTCAAAGTAAGAAGATAAATAAACCACGAATTTACTATTAGATCTAATCAAATCCACAACAAACCCACATTATCTTACAACTAACAATAGCATGAATTTAATTTATCGTAAAGCAACCCCTATCTTTTTAAACCCCCTAATTATTTTTAAAGACCTCGTTCAAATTTCTCCCCTCTGATAGGCCAGCAGCCGGAGGATGGTCTGCTAAATAGGTTTTTATCTGTTGTATGCGCAGATCGGGATTGGGATGCGTTTGAAAGATCTCTGGCATACTTTCTTTGCCACCAGAGGCTTTTAAAATTTCCATGACCTCAATCATAGCATTTGGATCGAAGCCCGCTTGTGCCATCAATTTGATTCCCCATTGATCCGCCTCAGATTCATCTTGCCGACTATAACGCAGCTGTACCATGTGATCGACCACACCAGCCACCATAGTGGCATCTGCAAAGCGCCCAGGATGATTTGGATCGCTCACCGCTACACCCACAGCCGAGACGAACCTTTCACCCAATTGCGTTTTGGCCATTTGTTGGGCAGCGTGCCGTTCGAGCACATGTCCCATTTCATGACTCAACACACCTGCTAGCTGGGCTTCTGTTTGCAACTTATTCAAAAGACCCAAGGTAATGAAAATTTGTCCACCCGGCAAAGCAAAAGCATTGATCGTATGGGTATCGGCCAACAAATGGAACTTAAATTTCCAAGGACTTGTGGCAGCGGCGGTATGGGAGACGATATATGCACCCACCTTCTGCACTTCTTGGGCGCGTGGGTCAAAGGGAGGAATCTCGCCACCCATCTTATGTGCCATCGCTGGAGCTGATTCCAAACCCAAGCGAATTTCTTGCTCAGTAGAAATGGCAATATGTTGTTTTTCACCGGTGACGGGGTTTGTTTGCGTTTGACTCATATAGAACGCCAAACCAATCAAAGCAATGACCACTGCTCCAATGACGCGACTGCTAAAACCATTAGATTCCATTTGATCCCTCCAAATTTATGCATGATATAGATATTGCTTGTTCCAAGCGCCCTCACCATGTTATATTACCCCTTCATCAGGAGTTATTATGTCATCAATCAATTCACCTTTTTCTACTCGTGCTGCCCCATTACAATCCATTGATATTTTATGTTTTCGCCACGGCCAAACCACGCGCAATGCCAGCGGTTTGATTCAAGGGCAAGATAATGGCCCTGATACACAACTGACAGCTTTAGGTCAGGCACAAGCCGAAAAAACAGGTCAAACACTCAAAGAGCGTTATCCAAATATCACTAGATTCTACACTTCCCAATTGGGGCGCTGCTTAGAAACAACTCAGCTGATCGCCAAATATTTCCAAAATGCGTCTATCATCAAATGGGATAACCTCAAAGCTGTCAATCACGACATGTATGATGGCATGGATTATCAACTAAGAAATAAACTGTGTGCCCACTATTACAAGAATTTACTAAAAACACAAGCAGACACACCTCTTGATCCATTTATCAAGTGGAAACACAACCCTCTAGCAGGCGCAGAGACTTATTACCAAGTATGGGAAAGAGCCATAAAGACGTTAATTGAAATCTCCGAAGACTTCATCAAAAAAAATGGCACTACAAATATTACCCCCTCTATCAATTTATTAAATGAAGAGAGCCGCAATCAGACCCAAGTTCAATTGGCTGTAGCTGCTACCACAGTGTTCATCCAATCACTAATTACACGCTCACAATACGAATACAATGGGGGTGAAAATGAGGTATTGCCTCTCTTCTTCGAATTGCCACAACCTCTTCCCAATTGTATAATGGCGCGCTTTCGCTATCATCCTCAAGAATCACAGCTTGAAAAAAAGATCCAATTCATCGGCTTAGAAAATCTGGTGCCAGCAAATGTTCTTTGATTGTACATGTTCATGCAATGGCGTCAACTAAAGGAAATGGACGGCATGAGACAATTGCATAAGTGACAATATATTTTTCGAATATTTTGATTAGGTTCAAGCTAAATCCTGAGTCTTGATTCGCCCGGCGCTTTACCCCAGAAAGGGGTAACGGCTTATAGCCCAGGGTAAGCGACAGCGCAACCCTGGGAGATTTATTAGATATTGTACCCCAGAAAGGGGTACGGGCATGCTAGGTGCGTTGCGGACCAAAATGGCCCGCACCCTTTTCTGGGGTGCAATATTGTATTTTTATATACCCAGGGTTACGCTGTCGCTCACCCTGGGCTACAAGCCGTTACCCCTTTCTGGGGTAAAGCACTGAGCATATCAAGCCCCAGGACAACGTCCTGAGCGATGCTGAATTGAACAAACTCTTACTGGCGAATATCGAAAATCGGCTAATCATTACCAAAAACATTTTTTTGACAGCGGATTCGGTTCTAGAGCGCCATTTCACTTTTGCAATCGTCTCATTCAGTCCATTTTCCTAATAACTCGTCGTCAATCCACCGTCGATGACTAGGTTAACACCAGTAATAAAATTCGAGTCTTCTGAAAGCAGGAATTTCACACTGTGCGCAATCTCGCTGGGCTTGGCATGCCTACCCAGGGGGATCTTGGCCACATCGTGGCTCATTTGCGCTTCGTAACTACAGTCATTGGCTACAGCTTTATTGGCAATCCTTTCCTCATGGAAATTGGTTAAAATCACCCCTGGAGACAACACATTGACATAAATCTCTTTCGGACCTAACTCATAGGCCAAAGCTTTTGAATACGTGGTCCACATCCTGCGCAAAATACACGCTGGACCATATTCAGGCATATATTGTACCGAAGTATTGCCTGCGATCACTACAATTTTGCTGCCTTTTGATAGCTTCGGCAACGTGGCCTTCAAAGCCTCTAAAGGACCTGTAAATATCGTTTGGAATAGCTGAAGCCACTCTGCTTCTTCTTGCAAAAGGTTCTTCGCAAAATTTGGACGCGGTGTGATTAAGACTAGACCTGCAACAGATTGCTCAAAATTTGAGATTTTGTTCTTGAAATCGACGATAGAAGCCTGATTCACATAATCGAGCTGACACACCTCATACTGCCAAGGGTATTCCACTTGGAGCTGCTTTTGCAGTGCTTGCAACTTAAGCGAATCACGTCCCGTCAAAATCAAGTTGTAATCACGGCCAAGCACTTTAGCGATCGCCGTGCCTAATTCTCCTGTGGCACAAGTCACCACCATAGTGGACGGTTTGCTCTCAAGCGCTGGAACATCCGCCATACAGTGACCACAAAACGATAATGCAAGCAACTGAAAGCTAAGCAATAAATATACACATATAAACACTCCATTTTTTAGGCTCATCCGGTTTTGTAGGACTCTGCTAAAGGGAGCTTTGCTTATTCCCCGTCAGGGGAAACAGTGATTAGCCCCGGGTGGAGCGATTAGCGGAACCCGGGGCTAATCACTGTTTCCCCTGACGGGGAATACGCAAAGCTCTCTTAGGCTAAGTCCTACAAAACCGGATGAGCCATTTTTTTTATTAGATAGTGCAATCTAATTGGTGATGGTTTATGAAAGTTAATAAGAATAACATTCCACGTGTGGAGCATTATAAAGAGAGGACAATGAAAAATGGAAGGGAAACTCAACACACTCATTCCAACATTAAGGGCTGATATTTGGAAATGGACAACTTACGCCGTAATAACATTAGTCACCTTGATTTCAAGTACTCCACTATCGGCCGAAGAGAATAAATCCAGAATCACTCCTGACCAAGCTAAAGCCTTAGAATATTGGACCGACAGTCTAGCGTTGCAAGCCGCCACATGGGGAGAGCCTTTAGTCGTCATGTACTTACTGCGCTATAACGATGCCGTAGGACCACAAGCTAAAGCCAAGCCCAATACCATCTGGCGCATGGAAAATATTTCTACTCCCAAACTGGCCGAAGAAGCCGGTTACGTCTGGCCCAATGTAAATACCATCTATGGCTTTGGATTCATGGACCTACGCCAAGAGCCTATCATCCTCACTCTCCCCGATTCCCATGATCTCTATTATATGGTGGAAGTGGTTGATATGTGGACCAATGCCTTTGCTTATCCTGCTGGCAAGAAAGCCGGATACAAAGGAGGAAAATACGCCCTCGTCGGCCCTAATTGGAAAGGCACCCTACCTACTGATGTCACACGTATCGACGCTCCAACGCCTTGGATACTCCTTCAACCTCGTGTACATCTGACTGATCAAGCAGACTTAGCCAACGCCCAAACCGTTCTTAAGGGCATCACCACCCAAGGCTTAGCAGCATATACAGGTCAAACACCTCCACCTGCGCCAAATGATGACTTCATTCAGCCTCAGCTGATAAATCCCAAACTACCTGTTAGTGCCTTAGACTTCCGCGACCCACTACAGTTTTGGGAAATTCTATCTGTAGCGCTGAATGAAAATCCACCCCCGAAAGATCAAATTGATGCCCTATTACCTATGTATCAACCTCTCGGTCTCGAATTTGGTAAAGTATGGGATCGCTCTAAGATCGACCCCATCGTCCTAAAATCAATGCGACAATCCGCTGAGAAAATAGCACCTACCATGGTCAAGATGCCTTTTGCTACTCTGTTAAATGGCTGGTTTCTCTATTCTCCCAATGCTGGCGACTGGGGCACAAATTACAAATACCGCGCGATCTGTGCTAGAGTAGGTTTGACGGCCAATACAGCCAGCGAAGCCATCTATTTTACAGGCACAGCTGATGGAGAAGGGCAACCACTTACGGGTGCTAAACGCTATACCATGACCTGGCAGAAAGCCCCACCAGTGGTAAACCCCGGCTTTTGGTCGGTAACGCTATATGACAACACCAACTCCTATCCCGTTCCCAACCCCATCAACCGCTACGCGCTGGGAGGCGATAACAAAGATCTGAAATATAACCCAGATGGTTCATTAACCATGTATCTGCAAACAGAGAGTCCAGGCAAAGACAAGGAATCGAACTGGCTACCAACACCACCTGGGGAATACACCTTAATTATGCGCGCCTACGCCCCTTCAGACGAAATGGTCAAAGCGTTGAGCGATCCGCAGCTCTTTGTGCCACCGCCGGCAGTGCAGGTGCCCTAAGCTGCCAAAATAGATAGTGCCACACGACACACCTCTGAGCAGTTAATCATCCCCTGATGCCCATGCTTAAATAGGCGCACCTGACTTGATGACAAAGGGGTTTCAGGGATAGAGATGGCGTCTTCGGTCCCCACGAAATCAAAAATGTTGTCGTGGCAGCTATGTATGGTAGCTATTTGTGAAGCTGTAAAGCCTTTCAACGGATAGATATCATGATTGCCAAGCTCCTTTTGTCCTTGACAGCACAGCCACGTAGCGGCAGCCACCGAAATTACCTTGCGCACGGCGGGATTGCGCTGATCTATATTGTGCCAGCGTCGCTCGATTCCTTCTTCATAGGTGATATCCTGCGTGAAGGCAGCCATATGGGCGGCGTACCCCCCTTTCGAGTAGCCAATGAGATCGACTTGCGCTTGTTGAGTACCAAGAACTTGGTTATAGATCGCAGTGACATCCGCAATAGCTTGGCGCACGAGTTTCATGCGAGCATCCATTTCGTTTGGCAATTGCAAAGTGATGATATGTCCCACTTTCCTTCCTTTTGCCGCCCCTTCTAATTCGTCGGCCCAGGACAAGAAATTATCTGGGCTACCAGCCAAGCTATGTAGGAGTAGTACTGGCACAGGAGGAAAGTAACCAGCAGGATGAACTTTGATTTCCTGGGTTAAATCGGCCGCGAGTTTTTCGAGGCTCTTTTTGCTGCCAGCGTCATAAAATCCATGTTTATCCAATGATAACTTCATGCCAAAAAGAGGACGCAAGCCAGAGGCTAAAGAAGCTAAAGGCTCTGTCAACAGAGAACCCAAGATAAAATGTGTAATAATCCACCCATTATTGAATAGATGTTGGCTAAAGGTCTGCATTGAGCGTATATATACATCACGCATACGCGAGATGAGCGATGGCTGCGCCTGCGTTTTATTTTGAAGGACAATCTCGCAACTTGGTACATAAGTTTTAGCAATGTTATTAATACCTAACATGGACAGCTCCTCTTTATACAAAGTCAAAGAATAGCTCAAAAGTACTTAAACAACAAGACTTTAAAACAAAAGCATTTTTCTAACATGGGTGGATTATGCACCTCATAAGAGTGTTAATTTCGAGCCTGCTGATCAGCATGACGATCATCACCTTTTCCGTCTATGGCCACAGCGACATCATCAACAAAGGAGTTTTGGTAGGTCCTTTCACCAAGAAAAACGACATCCCTCCACGCCTTGAGTGGAACGCTAATTTTGGCTATTGTGGCGAGATTGGCCTCATTAGCGCCGGCCTCTTCTACGGCCAATACATGTCGCAATACACTGCCCGGAGCATTGCGAGCAAAAATAAGCCTCAAAATTTGCAAGGCTCTCAGCTCCTTTTAGGAGTTAACGATCAGTATGCCGCTTCCAAAATGCATCTGCATCCTATCGAATGGGACACAGCACAAGAACAAAACACCCGCCAATTCCTTGCCTGGGTTAAACAAAACGTTGTGCGAGGCTTCCCTGTATCTATTGGCGTATACGCCAACCAATATCTATTCTACGGCGACACTAATCCCCATGCAGGAGATGCCGATTATGACCATATCGTGGTGGTGACTGGCATCAGTTCAAATCACGCCTTAAGCGATCCCCACTACTATGCTGACGATATCATTTATTTTAGCGACAATGGCTTATGGACTGGTTCTGGGGCCCCTACTTATCATTTCAGCTATCCCTTTGCCAATTTTCAAGCCAATAGAACAGAAGCCAATAATCCTAACGGTCTCATTTATTCTTTAGCTAACGATGGTAGTAACTTTGGACTGGCCCTTGCTGGTGTGATCGATACTACCGGTAAAACCCTTCCCATTAAGGTGCAAACAGACGTCAATTATGAAAAACCGGAGATTAAAAATGGCTCGAACACTCCTCCAAAACCTATGCCCTTAAGCCTGACCATTACCGTGTCGGGATTAAAGCCGGGTGTTTTGTATCATCTTTATCGCTACAATACGATTGCAGCTGTACCTAATGCCAATTTCAATGCCCATGCTAATGCGGCTTATGAAAAATGGGACATTAAAATCCCTACGGGCTCTACTTATGTGATGTCACAAAAAATCCAGTCGAATGAAATCGCTATCTATCGTGCCGTAAAAGCATCAGCACCTTGAAGAGACTAACAGAAAACCGGCTGAGTACCACACTATTTGAACGCGAAGGTCGCGAAGCTAGCGAAGATAACGCGAAGAAAGTTTTATTTATTGAAGTACTTGAATTTGTAAGAGCATATCCACAAAAGAAAAATCTTCGCGTTGCCTTCGCTTGCTTCGCGACCTTCGCGTTCAAAAAGGGCGGTACTCTAAATTTGGGATGGGCCTTAAATTTACTGTTTTGGTTTAAAAACACCTCTTTTTTTATTATCTTTTCGTATTTTCCTTTATCGCCTATTGTGCTAGCATACGAATAAATAAGAAAAATTTGATCCTATTGGAAAATGCGCATGTCGATAACTAAACAAGTCAATAAAATTTCAAAGTCTCTTCATTTTATCCTCCTTGTTTGCATCTGCATCCCTCTCTTGACTAGCTGTGAATCAAGAAAAATCATCGTCAATGGTCTCGATGAAAGAGAAGCGAATGAAATCCTCGTTTATTTAGCCACCAAAAATATCGATGCAATCAAAATCCAAAGTGTCGCTGCAGCTGGAGGTGGAGGGGGGGCCAAAATTGTCCTTTGGGATATTAGCGTCAGTAGCGATCAATCCTTAGAAGCGATGTCCCTGTTAAACCAAGCCGGCCTGCCACGTCGTCGAAGCCAAAACCTCCTGAATATCTTTACTGGTGCCGGCTTGGTGCCTTCAGAGATGGAACAAAAGATCCGTTACCAAGCAGGACTGGCAGAGCAAATCGCTAGCACGATTCGCAAAATCGATGGCATTTTAGATGCCGAGGTGCAAATTTCCTTCCCTGAAGAAGATCCTTTAAATCCAAATGCAGAAAAGAAACAAAAGATCACAGCCTCTGTGTACGTTAAACATAATGGCGTTTTGGATGATCCTAACTCACACTTAGTGACTAAAATCAAACGCCTTGTCGCTGCTAGCGTGCCCGGCTTAGACTATGATTACGTGACCGTGATTGGCGAACGCGCGCGTTTCAGTGAACCTTCCTCTGGTGTGGCGAATGCAAATGAAGAAGAAAAGCATTTTGTAAGCGTTTGGACGATTATCATCGCCAAAGATTCTGTCACTCGCTTTCGCATCATCTTCTTCTCATTTACCCTTTTAATATTAATCTTCGCCTTAACGTTGATATGGATGAGCTGGAAAATATACCCTGTGCTCAAATCACAAGGGGGAGTGCGCGAGCTATTTCATCTCACACCGCTTACAGCTGGCGAGAAAAAGGTGGAAGCGCCTAAAGAGGAACCTAAAGACCCCCCCCCCAAAGAAGAAAAAAAAGATCAAGAAACCAGCTTGGCCGATAAAGACGTCGATCAAACATGACCATGCAACCTAAAAGCACGCTTTTGTTTAAAGTTCTGCTTAACCACTTTCATCCAGGCATCGGAGAGGCCTCCATTAGAAATATGCCTCAAGAGGAAGTGAAAGAGATCTTTAAACAAGCGATTTCTTCCTCTGAAACCTCTGTAGCAGTGGCTTGGATGCACAACTTAATCACACGCACACATTATTCATGGTTAGCGCCTGTAGTGCAACATATGCCAAAAGAAACACAAGCCCCTGTTATCGCCGCTTTATCTGAAAAACAAGCAAAAGGATTAAAAAAACTTCTTAAATACGATAACGTTCCTCCCCCTCCATCTCCTACAGTCAAATCTTTCTTACTCGATCAACTATTCCAGCGATGGCAACCAAACGAAGCATTACCTCTCCCTTACTTACCTTCTTCGCCCTTACGCGTGCTTCTAGATATGTCTAAAGAAGAACTAGTGCAACTCATCGACTTCCTAGCTCTGTATGATTTAGCTGAAGCCATTAGACATATTGTCGATAAAAATAAATTAAAAGCCATCTACCAGTGCCTCACGCCACAAAAGCAACAATTCATGCGCAATTGCCTCCATAAAAAAGAACGCATCGTCGCCCCCAAGTTGAATCTCGAAAAGTGGAGTGGCGATCCCGATGTATTCCATTCCATCCTACATCGTCGTGGCATGTTTCGCCTAAGTTCGGCCCTCTGTGGACATCCCGCTTCTTTTTTATGGCACATCACACACATCTTAGATACTGGACGTGGCACAGCCATCTTAAATCAATATAAACCCCAAGCTGCGGGTGGGGTAACCCCCTTTCTGATTCAACAAGTGCTATTTGTCATCGATTTTCTAAAACCGAAGAGTGCAGCATGAGTAAAAAACTATTTTCACTGATCTATGGACACAAAAATAAGATATCAGCTAATCAGCGGATTATCCCCGCTGAGGCCATCGGTCAGCTGCTTGATGCACAAGAAGTACTCACTCGCATCCATCATGAAGCCGAACAATATAAACTCGATGTCGTTAAAGAATGTGAACATCTTAAAGAAAAGGCCCAACAAGAGGGATTTGCTGCGGGTTACCAGCAATGGGCCGAACATATAGCCAAAATCGAAGAAGAGATTGCCAAAGTACGCCAAGAGCTTGAAAAAATGCTCATCCCCGTAGCGCTTAAAGCTGCCAAAAAGATCGTAGGTCGCGAAATCGAATTATCAGAAAACACCATCGTTGACATCGTCTCGAACTCGCTAAAAGCTGTTTCACAACATAAAAAAATCACGATCTATGTCAATAAAAAAGATCTAGATCCTCTTGAACACAGCCGCACACGCCTAAAGCAGATTTTCGAAAGTCTGGAAGTTCTATCATTACGTGAACGCTCAGACATTGCAAGGGGTGGATGTGTCATTGAAACAGAAGGGGGGATTATCAATGCCCAACTTGAAAATCAATGGAGTGCTTTGGAACGAGCCTTTGCTGTCTTGATGAAGAAACCCAAAGTTGAGTCAACCCCTACTAGTGAGACTGCCTCATGAGCATACCCCATTTTTTCTCTTGGAAATCACTGATATGTATCCTGTCTCTCATCTTTCTCATCTGCCTTTCCCCTGAGCAACTATTCCCACAGCCCGTGCCGCGTACCACAACATCACTGCCAAAGAACACTCAACCCTCTGAAGACGTAAAGAACGCAAAATATCAAGCTGTGCAAGATGAATTCGATAACTTCAAGCGCCCCACATTGATCACTCAAGCGGTGGCATTAACATTTATGTCCTTGCTGCCATTCATCGTAATGATTTTGACTTCATTCTTGAAGATCGTCATCGTGCTCTCACTCTTACGTAGTGCTTTAGGTGTACAGCAGGCCCCTCCCAACCAAATTATCAACGGCGTAGCCTTTATGCTTAGCCTCTTTGTGATGTATCCTACTGCCATAAAAATGTACGATGCCGCTTCAAAAAGCATTATCGAAACCAAAGCTCCTGATTCTTTGATCTCACCTGATTCCTCCTTATACATCATCACCGTGGCACGTGATGCTGCAGAACCGATGCGTGAATTCTTAAAGCGCAATTCGGCAGTGGCACACCAAGCGCTTTTTTACCGCATGGCATATAAAGTCGTTCCCGAAGACTATCGTGCCACGCTAAAACCCGACGATATCATCATCCTTGTGCCGTCGTTCATTACTAGCCAGCTCAAAGATGCCTTTGAAATTGGGGTATTGATCTATATTCCATTTTTCGTCATTGACCTGGTCACTTCCAATATCTTGCTAGCCATGGGTATGATGATGCTTTCACCTGTGACGATTTCCATGCCCTTAAAACTCTTTTTATTGGTTATGCTTGATGGATGGACTTTACTCATCCAAGGCCTTGTGTCAACGTTTAGATAGAGAGGAACTATGTTTCAATCACATGTTGTTCAGTTAGCATATGAGGGATTGCTACTTATCCTTATTCTGTCTGCACCACCAATCTTAGTGAGTATGTTCTTCGGCATTTTGGTGGCTATCTTTCAAGCTGCCACTCAAATTCAGGAGCAAACCTTGTCCTTTACCATCAAACTCGTTGCTGTAACTCTAACACTGATGTTTACGGGGAGCTGGCTTGGCGCCAAAATTATGGCATTTGCCAATGGTATTTTTGTGCACTTTCCAGAATGGAGCTTGCTAGGCAATTGAGTAAGATAGCAAAATGTTTTTTTATGAGGCCGATAGATTCTAATGACCGATGATCATGGTAGTTATCTATATTTTTTTCTGAATAGCGCTTTCGATGTGGGCAACCCGCTAGCTATTTTTACCATCCTATTTCTGTTCTTAGCGCGCTTTTTCCCCATTATCGCCCTATCTCCTTTTTTTGGAGCTAAAGTGCTTCCTCATCCTGTTAAGGTGACCTTTGGTATCTCCATATTTGTTATTTTTTTGCCACAATTGCTCACCGTAACAACAACCAGAGTTGATTTCGATGTCAACTTATTGATGCTCATTTTTAAAGAGCTATTTATCGGGACAATTTTAGGCTTCTTTATGAGTATGCCTTTCACTATTGCACAAAATGCCGGCATCATCATCGACCACCAACGAGGGGGAGCTAGCTTAATGGTCAACGACCCTACTGTACAGAACCAGTCGTCACCACTCGGAACGCTATTTAATATGGTCTTGATCTTTATGTTCTTCATGATCGACGGCCCCTTTTTATTTCTTAATGCCATCGCCAAATCCTATGAAATTATCCCTCCAGATCAATTCATTAACCCCCATTTTTTTGAGAAGACTTCGACCTTTTGGGGAACGCTGATTAAACTCTTCAACGATGTCATGGTGCTCTCTATGCAGCTTGCAACCCCAGCCCTCTTGGCTATTCTAATGACAGACGTCTTCTTAGGCATTGCCAATCGCTTAGCTCCACAAGTACAAATCACTTTTTTAGGCATGCCACTCAAATCACTCTTAGCCCTAGTTGTCGTATGCTTTGGCTGGAAACTGTTCAATGAAGAACTTGTGCGACAGTGTTACAAATGGCTCGATGCTGTCAATGACGTCCTCAAAACATTTTCAGCCTATCAAACGCCTAAACTTTAGCGGGAACTGCTAATCAGACTTTCTTCACATGGAAGAAAATGTTGTTTTCTGGCAATATGAACTGAAAAAATTGACATTATATTGTAACATCATTTAGTAAAGCTAATATCACACTAGTTTTTCGGGAAGCCTAATATAAATTAAGCAGTTGTACATATGAGTAAACCACAAAAGAAAAGACTATGCTGGAATTGTGAAGGCGCTGTTGCCACCAATGCTGAAACATGTCCTTATTGCGGTGTCACGGTTGTTCCCGCTTCACTAGAAAATGTTTCAACCGGATTTGCTCCTTCCTATCGCGTAGGGACGGCTGATGATGATTTAACGATTTTCCGCTCACCCTATGCCACTCAAAAAATCAATGAAGAAAATGAACCAATCACAACCCAAAGCGATCAAGTTGCTGTTAAAGAATTGGATGAACAACAACCCGCCTATGACGAATTCCAAAGGGCGTTGTGGGCCACCATGTTATTGTTAACCGGTTCTGTTTTTTTTCTATTTAGTTTAGCGCTGATGTTATTTTCCCATAACGGTGTCTTCACTTTGAAGTGGGATGGCAGCATTTGGTTTATCTATATGGGTGTCTCTCTACCTTTGCTTATTTTCGGTTGGAGATACCTCTCCCAACTCGAACAAGAAAAGTAAAAACCCCTTTTGCATAACCAAAATTTCGTGCCCGTGTGCGGTAAGCGTCAAACAAAGCCATGTAGAAAAAAGGACCTAAAGGACCAAAACGACCTAAAGGACTAAAGAGCACTGTCGTTTAGTCCTTTAGGTCGTTTTGGTCCTTTAGGTCCCTTTTTCTCGTTTAACGCTTACCGCACACGCACACGGGCACGAAATTTAGATAAGCCTAAGCTACCTATCACCTCTACGCATCATCGCCTTCAGTTTGCCCGCAACATTTTTTGTACTTCTTGTTGCTACCACAGGGGCAATTATCATTGCGTCCTGGTTTTGCACCAACGACAACAGGTTGTTGCTTTTCTTGAGGCTGGTTATTAGCGATCTCATTAGGATATTCTTGTTCCTCAGCCACAGCAGGAGGCACTTGTTCGAGCTCAGGGACGAGAGAGCGATTTGTTTCAAGCTGCAAGTTAGCTATCATCTCCTGAAAAGAAGGAGCGATCGGACGAGCCACGATTTCGAAACGGAAGATATCATGTGCAATTTCAGTGCGTAACGTACGACTAAATTCATCAAAGATCGCGAATGCATCGTGTTTAAATTCCAAGAGTGGGTCGCGGTTGCCTGCAGCACGCAGATTGACATCAGAGCGCAAATGATCCATGCGTAGCAAATGCTCTTGCCACAGTTGATCGACTTTGCGAATCACAAGATTGCGCACCGCTTCATGTGCTGGCAAGATAGGATTTGGGGCAAGTAAAGCACTCGCCGGTATCTTGCTATTTTCACGCGATAGCTTATTTTTAAAAGCTTCGATAATTTTTTCCGAAGCACGATTTTCCAATTCAGCCGCATCAAGCAAATCATCATCAAAAGTCCCTTCAGGAAAACTTACAGGGAAATGCGCATGCAACCATTCCCGATATCCTTCAGGATTCCACCCATCTTCTTCGTTGCGACTTTTAAAGAACTTATCGGCACCAATTGAACAGACGCTCTCAAGTAGCTCAATTATGATAGGTTCAACATTTTCAGATTGCAGCACTTCATTGCGGAAAGCATAAATCTCTTGACGCTGCTTATTCATGACATCATCGTACTCAAGCGTATGCTTACGTATGGCTGCATTGCGCTGTTCAATGCGCTTTTGTGCCGTTTCAATGGATTTGTTCAACATCGAGGCTGAAATGGGCTCTCCTTCAGGGGGACGAAAGCGCTGAAGAATAGATGTCAGCCGTGGTGAGGCAAATAAGCGGAGCAAAGAATCTTCAAAAGAGACATAAAATTTTGAAGAACCTGGGTCCCCTTGACGGGCACAACGACCGCGCAACTGTCTATCAATACGACGTGATTGATGGCGCGTGGTGCCCATGACATACAAGCCACCAATTCCAGCCACACCAGCTTCTAGTTTGATGTCTGTACCACGACCTGCCATGTTAGTCGCAATCGTGATAGCCCCGCGTCTACCTGCATGAGCGATAATTTCAGCCTCTTTATCGTTTTGTTTGGCATTCAGCACGGTATGTTCTAGTTTGTTCAACTTAAAAATACGCGAAAGCTTTTCTGAGATTTCGACAGATTCAGTGCCAATCAAAATGGGACGCCCAGCCTCGTTTGTGGTGCGCACCTCTTTGAGGATAGCATTATATTTCTCTCGCTCTGTCATATAAATTTCATCGTGGAAATCCTTGCGCAAACAATCGCGATGCGTAGGAATTTCTAACACTTCAAGTTTATAGACCTGCTTAAATTCACCAGCTTCAGTAGTAGCTGTACCTGTCATACCTGCAAGCTTTTCATACATGCGGAAATAATTTTGCAGGGTGATCGTGGCATACGTCTGCGTTTCGCGCTGGATAGAAACACCTTCTTTAGCCTCAATCGCTTGATGTAAACCATCTGAAAAACGTCTGCCAGGTTGTGGACGTCCTGTGTTTTCATCAATGATGATGATCTTACCATCCTGAATGATGTAATCGACGTCTTTTTCCATCAAAAGATGCGCACGCAGAAGCTGGCGCAAGTTATGCGAACGTTCTTTGCGTTTGAAATCCTCTTCCTGTATGGCTAGGCGCTGTTTAATTTTAGCATCAGCATCCAGTGTTTCATCTTCATCGATCTTAAGAAACTCATGACTGATGTCCAACATTACAAAATCGTCACTATGGCCCACACCATCAGTACACTCTTGCCATATTTCACAGCCTTTATCGGTCAGTTCGAATTCATTGCCTTTTTCATCAATGATGATATAAAGATCAGCTAATGCTTTGCTGCGATCTTCTTTATTTTGATCGGCATAGTAATGTAAATCCCAACTATCAATGCCTGCACGCTTGTCTGGATCTTCTTTAAGATGCATCAGAATATTGTTATGTGGCGTGCCCTTACTCACCAACCACAATTTACGCAATGCTTCCCGTTCCTCTTCCTCTTGCTTCTTATCCTTCTTGATAGGTGCTTGCCCTTCTTTCACAGCATATTTATCCAATACTTTACGCGCATCGGATGCCAGACGGTTGCACAGATCGCGTTGGCGGCGAACTAGGTGAGCCACACCCATTTTCAGCTCATCATACATCTGGCGACTCACAGGGGAAGGACCAGAAATAATCAGCGGCGTACGCGCTTCATCGATTAGAATGGAGTCAACTTCGTCAATAATCGAAAAATAATATCCGCGCTGAACTTGTTGATTTTTATTGGTCGCGATTGAGTTGTCGCGCAGATAGTCGAAGCCGAATTCGGAAGCTGTGCCATAAACAACATCAGACAGATACAATTGGCGACGCGTTTCTTGTGGTGTTTCATGTGTCAATGCACCTGTGGTAAGATTCAGCCAGCGCAAAATTGTCCCCACCCATTGGCAGTCACGTTGCGCTAAGTAGTCGTTTACTGTCACCAAGTGCACAGGCTTACCTGTGAGCGCATTTAAATACAGCGGCATGACGGCTGTCAGGGTTTTACCTTCACCGGTCATCATTTCTGCAATGGAGCCTTTATGCAAAGCAATGGCACCAATCAACTGCACATCATAAGGGACCATATCCCACTTCTGGTCGTAGCCAGACACGTGAATTTCAGTGCCGACTAAACGGCGACACACGTTTTTTACAACGGCATAGGCTTCCGGCAGAATGTCATCAAGGGTTTCACCCTTTTGCAAACGCGCTTTGAATTCAGCCGTCTTGGCACGCAAAGCATCATCACTCAAAGGTTGAAATTCTTTGTCCCATACGTTCACTTGTTCCACTGTTTTGCGGTATTTGCGGATAATACGGTCTTGGGCTGTACCAAAAATCTTCTTTAGAAAACCTAACATGAAAACCAACTTAATTTTTTATTTATCTTGTTGAAGCTCTATTTGTTTGTTAAACCATAAAGTTTACAGGGATGACACTTTTTGTTCAAGGGGAGTGCACACGAAACAGTGATTCCAGCTAAAAAAGTCGTGCCCTTGCCGGTGCCCGTGCACGTGCACGAAATTATGGATTCATTTTGCAAATAAAATCCGTTTATAGAACTATTCCTCCCATAAAACCCAGGATAACCCCATGACAACTATACCACGAACCAAACTACCCACTTTAAATATGGTCCACACAAATACTCACCACCCCTCTGACCTGTCATCATTGTCGCTTAAACAAATCATGGAAACACCCAGGTATCAGCAATATTTGGCGGCCATCCAAAACATTGGAAAAACAGAACTGCATGCCCATCTAGCCGGAGCTGTGCCCCTCGAATTTCTGCAAAAAAATTGCGATGAAACGACTTTTAGCCAGCTGTCACATGATATTGATAAGATCCGCAACGGCGTAGACTACGATAAAGCCTTCAGCATCTTTGATACGATCGGCAAAATATTAAATACAGAGCAGCGCATTGAAGAGGCGGCCTTCGAATTTTGCCGAGCACAGTATAACGACAAGGTTGCCTTTAGCGAATTACGCACAGGCCTGAAAAATCTTGGCACAGGCTTTGAAGGATATTTGCAAGCTGTACTCAAAGGATTAGAACGAGGCATGCAAACCTATCCGATCCAAGTAAATCTCCTTCTAAGCTTACGCCGCAACACTACTGAAGCCGATGCGGATAAAACTATTGATCTAGCCCTCAAATATCGGGACAAAGGAATTACAGGCATAGATGTCTCAGGAAATTCCGTCTGTGGTGATGCCAAAGGTATATTCACCGCCTTGCAGAGAGCTAAAGAGCTCAAATTCCCTGTCACTTTACATATCGGCGAAAACCCCAAAGAAACACCAGAACAGCAGATGAAAGAACTAAAAACGATCCAACCGCAGCGCATCGGGCATGGAGTATTTCTGTGCCCAGAAGCAATTGAATGGGTACGCTCTCAGCATATCCCCGTCGAAGTGTGCATTAAAAGCGCTCTTAGCGTTGACATGATCGATCATGCAAGCAAACACCCCTGGCTAAAGCTACTGCAAGAGGGACATCCTTTAGTTTTTTGTACAGATGATGCCACTCTTTTTGGTGATCTATCCTCCGAGCTTGCCCTGCTGGCATGCTTAAAGGACTTATCGCTTTCCGAAATCATCGAACTGCAATCACAAGCCCACCAGTATGCTTTTAAGCACTAGCGCGATGGTTGCTTGTGACGATGACCGCCCCCGCCATTCGGCCGTTGCTGGCGGCGCCCAGCAACATTGGCAGGGGGGGTAGGAGCACCTCTCGGTCCTCTTCCTCCGCTACGACCGTTGATGATGGGCTCGGCCTTAATCGTAGGGTCCGGCTTGAAATCAGCAATGATGACTTTAGGCAATTCACATTTAAGTAGACGTTCGATGTCGTAAAGCAACTTGTGCTCATCGATACATACCAAAGAAACAGCTTTTCCTTCATTACCAGCCCGGCCAGTGCGTCCAATGCGGTGTACGTAATCTTCGGGCACATTAGGTAAATCGAAATTGACCACATATGGCAATTGATCAATATCCAAGCCACGCGCAGCAATATCTGTAGCTACTAGTACACGTACTTGCCCTTGTTTGAAATCTGCTAAGGCTTTCGTACGCGCCCCCTGGCTCTTATTTCCGTGAATTGCCACAGAAGTGATGCCATCAGTTTCTAATTGCTTTGATAAGCGATTAGCGCCATGTTTCGTGCGCGTAAACACCAACACTTGTTTCCATTTTTCTGAGTTGATGAGAAATGAAAGCAATTCGCGCTTGCGTTTGCTATCGACCGGATGAATAGTCTGTGATACCCCCTGTGCAGTGGTGTTGCGTTGTGCCACCTGAATCACATGCGGATTATTTAATAAACCTTCAGCCAGGCGCTTTATTTCGTCCGAGAAGGTGGCAGAAAATAGCAAATTTTGACGCTTCTTGGGAAGGATATGTAGGATTCTTTTGATGTCGTGAATAAAACCCATGTCCAACATCCGGTCGGCTTCATCTAGTACTAACATCTCCACATGCGATAAATCCACAGCTTTTTGGGCATAAAGATCCAACAAACGCCCCGTGGTAGCCACTAAAATATCCACCCCATGACGCAGCTTATTAATTTGCGCGTTGATATTCACGCCACCAAAGACCACAGTTGAGGTCAATGGTAAATATTTGCTGTAAGTCCTCACGCTCTCTTCAACTTGAGCGGCCAATTCCCTTGTAGGAGTTAAGATCAGCGCCCGCACCACTGGACGGTTTTTCGACCCACCTTTTTGCATCAAATTTTGCAGCAAAGGTAGCGTGAAACCGGCTGTTTTACCGGTACCTGTTTGAGAGCCTGCAAGCAAATCGCCCCCTTCTAAAATAAAAGGGATGGTTTGACTTTGAATTGGAGTCGGTGTCTCATAGCCTTCTTCATTGATTGCGCGCAGCAATTCGGCCAATAAGCCAAAGTTATTGAATGTCATGTTGTAAGTTTGCCTCGTTGTTTCCAAAGAGTATTACATATAAGTGCTTTGCAATCAAAGACAAATCGTCGGCACAACACGAAACCGCGCCTTAACGAATAGATCGCTATGAACGCAAAAGTCGCTTGAAACACAGAGGCACAGAGAACACAGAGGAGCCGAGTCTCAAATATCCCTCTCTGTGTTCTCTGTGCCTCTGTGTTTCAGAAAGCTTTTTCTACTGCTTTGTTAACCTTTTTTTAAGGGCCTCAAAGAGCTCTGGAAATTCGAGCTTTTGAGAATCTCCTCCAAAATGTCCTTGGTCAATGAATTCGTGATATTCGGTGTGCAATTTTTCATGCACAAAACGAGCTTCTTCAATGGGTATCCACGCATCGTTGACTGAAGCAAATTGAATCACCCACTTTTGGTTGCGAATGATCGCATCCCAATCCCAGGGACGATCAAAGTAGCCACTTTGCTTTTCCATCGCTAATCCCAAATCCGTATGATAAGCCCCCACAAGCACAGATCCCAGCAATCGCGTAGCCTCAGCTAATCGCATCGCTGCAATGGCACCTGATGAATGCCCAACAAGAATAGTTTGCTCATCCGCCTTGAGGTTGTCTTTTAAAAAAGGGACCCAATACGCTTCTCTAGCTAAATAGTTATCAGGAAATTCAGAAGCCACGACCCTGATCCCCAACTTCTCTAGTTCATTTTTGAGATAGGGGAACCAATTATCGTTTGGTCCACCCCCGCCATTTCCTGGAATAAAAAGCACTTTCATCGTTAACACCTTTAATTCTTGACAAATCTAAAGTACAGTTTTATATTTGTCAATATGATACCCAGACATCTCGCACCTTATGTTGTAAAGTACGCCCAAGAATACCCAATTGTGGCACTCGTTGGACCTCGCCAAAGTGGTAAAACAACGCTGGCTAGAGCTTTATTTCCTAGTTACAAATATATTTCATTAGAAAACTTGGATTTAAGACATCATGCGGCCACTGATCCCCGAGGTTTCTTGAATGATCATGGTCCTTTCGTTATCTTAGACGAAGTGCAGCGTGCGCCAGAGCTTTTCCCTTATCTACAAGAACTCGTTGATAATAAACAAGATCCAGCACAGTATATTTTGACAGGCTCTTCACAATTTCTTTTGATAGAAAAGATTACCCAATCGTTGGCCGGACGCATTGTAACATTTAAATTATACCCACTCACATACACGGAGCTATTCAACTATCCAGGCGAAAGTAATTTTGATGCGGTCTTTCATATACAGAACGCTCATCGAGAAAAAGTCGCTCAAGAAGATCTATACAATCTTATGTGGAAAGGGTTTTATCCTCGCATTCACGATAAAGACCTCGATAGTTATAAATGGTATGAAAATTACATCTTCACTTATGTGGAACGCGATATTCGTTCTTTGCTTAATGTTCGTAATCTGCGTCTTTTCGAACATTTCTTGCTATTATGCGCCTCCCAATCAGGACAATTAATCAGCTATACAAATATTAGCAACGCCCTAGGTATATCGATTCCAACTGTCAAAGAATGGATTTCACTATTAGAAACAAGTGGGTTGATTTTTATTTTGACCCCATATTTTCAAAATTTCTCTAAACGCATCGTCAAAACACCTAAAATTTATTTTGCAGATACCGGATTGCTTTGTCATCTTCTATCAATCCGCAACCTCGATCAACTGAAAACCCACCCTCTTCTGGGTCACATTTTTGAAACGTTCATGATTAGTGAATGTTTTAAACGTTTCTATAATATGGGCGAAACCCCTCCTTTATATTTTTGGCGCGATCAAGGCGGAAATAAAATCGATCTTCTCATCCAAAAAGGGCAAACGGGAGAGCCATATGAAATAAAACTCTCTCAATCCTACCATTCTGATTTTAAAAAAAGTATCGAGCACTGGCTAGTGTTAAAGGGTAATTCCGCTAAAAATGGTACGGTTATTTATTGTGGAGAGCATCTTCTTAATATTGACACCCCAATTCAAACCGTTCCTTGGTTCTTCCTTTAAGTCAAGTTCGACCTAGAACAGCAATTGCGCGGAAAAACGCAATTGCTGAACCTAGAAACGGCCATGCATTTTTTTCTTCCCTTGAGAGCGATACATTAGGTATGCTCTACCTCTTATCATTCTAGGAGGCTCGATATGGATATGCGTTCTTCAAACCCCACCCTACCAAACAACACCTTCATGGATCTGCGCTTTCAAGCCACCCGAGGCGAAGCGATGACTGTGCAAGGCACTGCCACCAAAGCAGCAATGCTATTGCTATTGGCATTGCTAGCTGCTGGTTGGACATGGATGAAATTTTACAACTCCGGAGGCAATGTAGCAGCTGTCACGACGTGGATCTGGGTGGGCGCCCTTGGCGGCTTTGCTTTAGCCCTCGTCACCACCTTCAAGAAAGAATGGGCTGCCATCACGGCCCCCATCTACGCTGTACTGGAAGGTCTGTTCATTGGCGCTATATCAGCCATGTTAGAAGCTTCATTTCCAGGCATTGTTGTGCAAGCTGTCGGCTTAACCTTCGGCACCCTTTTTGCCATGTTAATGGCCTATCAAACTGGACTAATCAAAGCCACAGAAAGATTCAAATTAGGCGTTGTCGCTGCGACTGGAGGCATCGCAATCTTTTACTTAGTGATGATGGTGTTGGGCTTATTTGGCGTCCACCCTGCCTTACTGACCGGCCCTTCATGGCTAAGCATCGGCATCAGTCTATTTATTGTGGTGATTGCCGCTTTGAATTTCATCATCGATTTCGATTTCATCGAACAAGGCGCCCGGATGAATGTCCCCAAATATATGGAATGGTACGGCGCATTTGCCCTAATGGTAACGCTCGTATGGCTCTATGTTGAGTTTCTGCGTTTGCTTTCTTATTTGCGCCAACGCTAGCTAATATATAGAAAAAGGGACCTAAAAGACCAAAACGACCTAAAGGACACTGCCATTTAGTCCTTTAAGTCGTTTTGGTCCTTTAGAGGTAATTGCATAAGTCCCGTTTAATCGATTTTTGGATGATTTTGGCAAGATTCGCCATTTTGCGCAAATCCACATACTCTTAAGAGTAGGGGATTTGCGCAAAATGGCGAAGATTGGCAAAAGCGCCAAAAAGCGATAAACGGGACTTATGCAATTACCTCTTTAGGTCCCTTTTTCCGTTTATCCAGATTCTCCTACCGCCTGCGTCGGCTCTATGGCATCGATTCGATATCTTTGACCAAATAGCAGCATTGATAGTAGTGCCATCAAGATGATGGAAATCCCATAAGGAACGGTAGAATTGATTGGGAATAGCATCAATATTGCTCCTCCAATGGCTGAAATACTAAATTGAGTCGCCCCAAATGCTGCCGAAGCTGTACCAGCGATTAAGCCGAAGGGCTCCAAACACGCTGAAGCAGAGCTTCCTACTAGAAACATAGCCCCCATACAAGCCACAGCCATCGGAATTAAAAAACCAGCCAGACTTAATGCCGCAATAGCATGCCAAAGAATCATGCTCACACCACCCAGCAACAGCAATACGATCCCCAATTTTATGGTCGTATGAATTCCCCATTTTTCAATCAACTTACCGCTAGTGAGGCCCCCCAATCCAATGACAGAACCAAATACGGCGAAATAATATCCGAATTCAGGCGTAGGAACACCTAACAACTCAATAATGATAAAAGGAGAAATCGAGAAAAAGCAAAAAAAGACCGCTTCACCCAATCCAGCTATCAACGCAAAAATCAAAAACTGGGGATGAGTAAATATCTCAAGATACCGGTGGAAAACAGCTCTATCCATTTTAATGCGCTGAGCCACAGGATGCGTTTCTTTTATATAAATCCCAGTAATGCAAAACGCCACCAAACCAATGCACGCTAAGAAATAGAAAATACTCTCCCACCCAAAAGCTGTAGCTAAATGCCCGCCAATAATGGGCGCAAATGTTGGGGAAATCCCAATAGCGCCATTCAAAAAGCTATAGATAATTCCACTTTGCTCACTAGAATATAAATCTCTAACCAGAGCAAATGATGTTACCAACATCCCACAGGCCCCAAACGAACTGATTAAACGCGCCATTATCATCCATTCAATAGTTGACGAATAGGCACATCCCATAGAGCCAAACGCATAACATAACGTCGACAAATAAAACGTGGGCTTACGTCCAATTTGATCGGCTAAAGGCCCAATCAGTAGCTGCCCAACACCTGTCGTAAATAAAAACAAGCTTAAAGTCAAATGCACCATCGCCGCCGAAGTATCAAAGATCTCTGTCATCTGCGGTACTATGGGAATATAGATATCTAAACCGAAAGCAAAGCTAAAGACAAAGGGGGAGAGAATGAGAACTAATTGATAAATTTTATAGTTGTGCATAATCTAAATAATATGACATACCCCAGCTAATAAATCAATAAATTTATAGACAAACACACAAAAACACATCACTCTAACAAACCAAAACTAAAAGCCTTATGGTATTATAAATAAAACAATGCTATAATTATTTTAAAGATAGATCACTAGATAGTGCAATTACCTACTAGGGAGATCCACCAATGAAACATGACAAACAAGCCAAAATATGGCTTGAAAGAAAATTCCATCAAGCTGAAGTTGCGCAAATTGACACAATGATGTCCATACAACCTCCTGAGAGTTCCACGACACGAATAGTACGCTTAGAAACCGATAAAAAATATTCGCCTAAAACACCACGCAACGAATTCGAAACCATCCAAGCCCAATGTCAAAAAGCTTTTCATGTGATTTACGATTATCTTATCTATGGCCAGAGATATTTTTTGAAGTTATCGTCCAACGAGAAAACTAAATTACTCAATGAAATAAAACAGGGACAAGAAAATATCCTTTCTATCATCCAAACAAACAAACTCAACGCTACTTTAAATTCAAGCAACAGCTTGCAGGACATCTTAAACTACAGCCCACAAACGATCGACAAATTTTATCTCGTTGGTTTAGCTTGTTTAGAAAATAAAGCCTATCAAAATGCCAGGGATGTTTTTAAGGTACTCGTTTTAATTCATCCCCATTATCACAATTTCTGGCTTGGTCTCGCAATGTGTCAGCAAGCTTTAGGTCAATGGGAAGAAGCCATCCAAGCCTATAGTTTTGCCGAAGTGACCGATGCCAAAGATCCAATCCCATACTTGCATGAGTCTGAATGCCACGCATTACTGCATGACAACATCCAAGCCGTCATCGCTGTAGATAAAGCCCTCCACTGTGTCGAAGATGATGAAAACAATGAATTCGTGGACTTTAAACGCCTCGCCAACGAATGGAAGCAAACGCTCTTAAAATCTGCCTAGGGCACACCATTTTTTGAACGCGAAGGTCGCGAAGCAAGCGAAGGCAACGCGAAGATTTTTCTTCTGTGGATATGTACTTACAAATTCATGAAGCTCAATTTCATTCTTATTTAAAATCAACAAAACTTTCAGCTAGGTTATGGATTAATTTCAAGAAGAGAATGGTCAAAGAAGATCTCAAAAGATTGTCTTGATCATGTACTTCAAAAAATAAAAACTTTCTTCGCGTTATCTTCGCATACTTCGCGATCTTCGCGTTCAAATGGTGTGGTCAAAAAGTTGTTTTTATGATCATTCTTCTATAAGAGGCCGAGGGCTTTAGCAGCCAAATTGCGTCCTTCAACCATATTTTTCAGTTTTTGAAATGAGACTTCCCAAGTGCGTGTGCGTAATCCACAATCAGGGGAAATATAAAGACGCGTAGGATCGTTAATGATTTTATGTACATACAAAATGCGATCGCGCACAAGCTCTGGCGATTCGATAAAGTCGGTATGTACATCTAGTACCCCTATCCCTACTTTAAATGAAGTATTTTTGAATTGATGCAGAATTTCATACCCCACACGCTGCGTAGGGGTAATCCCCAGTTCTTTTGTGTCGCGATTGGCATATTCAAAATGCACTTCATCCAAAATTCCTTGTAACTCTTTCAGTTGCGGGAAAAGATGGCGATAATCGGAAAAACAGATATGTACCGAGAAAAATGCCTTACCTGCCATATCCCCAATACTCTTTTTTGTTGCTTGAATAAACTCGTGAACTTCATCCCGCTTTGTCGTAGCTGCTGGCTCATCAAGTTGAATGTAGCGTACACCCTGTTCATACAAGGCTTTGATATTCGGATAAATCACCCGCTGCGTGATATCCTCCAAAAACTCGCGGCGCGCCTTGCGTTGCTGCTCTCGCACATCAACTTTCCCTGGCACTACCGCAGCCGAATAATTTTCATCATATGTCCAATCCATCATCGTATAGGCACCAGTAAGGGGAATTTTAATCGGCTTTGTTGCAAATTCAACAATCTGGCGATATTCTTGCACATGGAAAGGTCTCTCAAATCCAGGACGATGCACACAAGAGCCTTTACAATAATATTTATTATCAAAACTACGAATATGACCACCAAATGTAAATCCAGTCATACGGCGCGCCGCATATTCATACATCTCCACTCGCTGCTGCTCCCCATCCCAAACGAGATCCAATCCCGCCTGCTCCAATAGCTTTGTGGCAAAAAGTGATGAAAAACGCAAAATTTCCGCTCTTTCATCCAGTGTAAAACCTTGCCTTTTAGCCAAAAGCGCGTGTAGTCTCTCCACATTAGCAATGTGGAGACACCGCCCCCATTCCACTGCCGCTTTAAGATCACTCGCATTAAGCACAGCTCCACTCAAAGCTTTTAGTCGCCATGGTGTCTTTGCCAAGGATCCTATTTCATGTGTAACAAGTCCAATAGACGACATCAGATGATCTCCTGCATATTTCTGACTTTATGGTCCATCACTTCTCTGGTAAGGAGTTCTGCCGGACCATTGGGTGTAATATATACCTGCGTCTCTGGAAGATATGTGTGCAACATCTGAAAAAAGGCTGCCACATTTTTTTTTGGTTCAATTAAACTAGACTCCGTATTGATAATGCCAGCTAACAGCAACTTATCTTTGGGGAATTTGTCCATACATTTGGAAAGCGAATTGCGATAAAAATCAAATCCAAAGCCATCAAAAGGTAAGGCATAAATAAAATCTAATTCGTGTTCGACACAGAAAAAGCAGCTCCACAAGCATATCGGCTGCTTAGTATGTTCTTTGAGCCTCATAATGAAGGTACGGCCGATAGCTTTTTCTTCAGCTGTCAACTTACGCCAGCCGAATGTTGGCTCAAAGAAGCAAAGCATTTTGTTTGGCATTGAAAGCAACTTCATGACAATTTGTGCAAGTAATTCGGCCACTAACTCCAAAGCAATTCCCTGTGAGAAGTCCCTAAAAAGATACAAGAACGGCAAAGTAAGCACCATAGGGTCTGCCTGAGAATACATCCCTTCAGCCAAAAAATACTCCTCAATCCATGCATCTAGCTGCTGCACATGGACCTTTGGATGAGCGCCAAAATCAAGTCTTCGCCAAAAGGTGTTGGTTTCGTAAAAACGCAACAAGGTGCCCACTTGAATCTCATCTACAATGGCACTAAAAGGGCGCATCAGATCTTGCCAATGAAAGAAGCCTGAAGAAATATAAGGCCAATCTTTTTGGAGCTCTCTAAATTGCTGCACGTCGTCATGCTGAATGCGCTTCAGATCGGCCTCCGAGCTTCGGTGACGATCGAAATCACGCGTTGCAACCACCAATCTTTCACTGCGTGGATATTGCCCTGGCAGAAGAATATTCATGCTTCAGCAATCCTTTCCTTAATGGTACTCATGAGCTTCTGACAAGAGTACAAGTTGGCGTACATAATATGTTCAATGTTAAACCCCAGATCAAGCTGCTCTTTCTGGCTAAAATGAAAAATTTCATCCAGCATCATATCAATCGTTTCCAACGATTCCATTTCCACATTTTCATCCGCTACTGCCTGCAAGCAATTCAAGACAGCCACCGGAAATTCAACACCAAGCCATTGCATAAACTCCACATCCCTTCCCTTAGAAGCTAAGGCCAAAGAAATGTAAATTCTTGGCAGAATAATGTTTTCCTTCTTACATAATTTGGAGACACTATGCAAAACATACTTGAGATTTGCTGCTTCAAAAACGATCTGCGAGACAAAAAAGTCAATACCAGCTTTTATTTTATCCAAAATACGCGCCACCTCATCTGGACGCGTGAAAATGGTAATTGCCCCTACCTTCATCTGCGGAAAATGCCGTTTAATCACCTCCACAGCTTCCAAGACACTATACCCACGATATGTCATATGAGGATCTTCTCCCCCCACCAGCACCACATGCCGCACCCCGTGAGCATAAACCTTATTAAGCCAGGGTAGAAAATCCACTTTATCCATTTTGACGCAGACTTTATAAAGAATCGGCACCAAATGAGGGGCATACACTTTAAGCCCATTAAAAAAATCTAAGGCATCAATTTTATCCACACAAGGCAGCGTGCGCGCATAATTTCTATGCTCCTGAACTACTTCTGGGATGCTGACACTTCTAATATTCTGTTGCCGGAGCAAATAACAGATGTTTTCACAATAAGCCGCAATCTTAGGCTGACTCCAAGTTGCCGGCGGTGGCAATATTTCAAATACAACTGTTTCCATCATCTGCAAGTTACTTTGTGAAATATATTCTCTATAATCTCTAAGCCGAGCCTGTCATAACAGATCCACCAATAGCAACAAAAAAAGATTAGTTTTGAGCATGTACTTCAATAAATAATAACTTTCTTCGCGTTATCTTCGCTTACTTCGCGACCTTCGCGTTCAAATAGTGCAGTACTCTAATTTGTGATGAGCCCTATTTTTATACTCATCTTTCGACTTTTGCAATCGTCTAAATCAGTCCATGTCCAGCGACCACCAACTCTTGTAGCCCCAAGGCAAAAAACGCTTTCTTTTAATGCCGCCACGAGTAAATAATAACGCAACTAACTCATTAAAATAGAGGTCCTATCAGGATGAGATACCTTTTGTGCGTACTCATGCTTTTGCTTTGCGCTGCTTGCCACCCACCGTGCCACGACTACGCAGTCATGGGGGCCGATGAATTCGTTACCGATTCCTATCAAATCCGCCAAGGCAAATTAGCCATCCTTGAAATGGAGGGGATTGAGTTACGTGAAATCGCCCCTGAAGAAATGCTCGAATATAAAGATGTAGTGGCCGAAGATGATATCTTAAATATCGTCATCTATCACCCCAAACGGCGCGATTTGATGGAAGCAATTCAGTTCATCAATACCACCGTGGGAGGTTTCCGCGTGACGGAGGGGCAAGTTGACTTGCCTGATATCCCTTCCGTCAAAGTCGCTGGCCTGACTCTCGAAGAAGCACGCTTACGCCTACAAGCTGAATTTCGCAAGCAAATCCAGGATGTCGAAGTTTTTATCACCTATCGCGACCGTCTTTCACGCAAAGTAGAACTCACAGGCATGGTAGCCCATGCTAATGTACCTGTCGATGGTAAAATCCGCCTTTATGATGTCATCGCCAATGCTCATATACCTACCGATGCGAACCTATTCCTTAGTTATGTGGTGCGCGACGAGTGTCCCCTTGCAATCGATTTACATCAGCTCATCAATGAAGGGGAAATGTGCCACAATATTGTTATGCGGGGTGGAGACAAAATTTTTATCGCAAATAAAGTGGATAGCAGCGTGATGATCATGGGAGAAGTCAACATTCCCAAACCCGTACACCTGCCTTACGGTTTTATGTCACTGCGCGAAGCTATCGTACATGCTGGTGGTATTCCATTTACAGGCGACAAACACAACATCCAAGTCATTCGGGGTAACTTGCAATCCCCAAAAATTTATGTGCTCGCGTGGGAGCATATCATCCACCTACCTAATGATAGTCTACTTTTAATGCCAGGAGATACGGTGTATGTCTCCGCCAAACCAATTACCGAATGGAATCGCTTCATCAGTCAACTGCTGCCAAGTGCTGAAGTTTTCCGCTCTGGTTATGGCGTTTATGGCATCGTAGGCGAATAAGAAGCTGTTATAGAGGAAAAGCATGACCAACTTACAAGAAAACAACGAAGACAATTTCGTACTCACTTTTTCGGATATAGTCCTTCTTATAAAAAAAAACTCGCGCAAAATATATCTAGGAACCTGTACCGTCGCTATTATTGCGTTAATTTACGCTCTCACTAGACCTATCCAGTATGAAGCTCAAGCCACCTTCAAAGAAAAAGCCAAAAGCCAATCAGGGTTAAGTAAATCTATCTTAAGTGATCTTCTCACCAGCGATAGCGACGAGAGCGACACTCTTACCATTATGAAATCGCGCACATTGCTTGAACAATTGATCAGCTTGCAGGGCTTCCAAGCAACCCTTACTAAAGAAGAACTGCACTTCCCCTTCTTGCCTATTCAAACCATCAAAGATAACGTGCTGTCTGAATATGCCTATTTCAAACGGATGCGCGTGCCCATCCTAAACCACCCACAAGTTGATCTGCAAGCTCATAACATCAGTTACGACGGTGAAATCCCTCTTGAGATGCATCTTACCATCGTCTCCGCTGAAAAATACACTCTTACAGACCACAAAGATAAGGTAATTGGCTCTGGCTTGTTCAATCAGCCCTTTAAAACACCCCATTTTACCTTGACCATCATCCCCACTAATCCCACAGCAATTGTAGACAATAAATACACCCTATTATTGAATCCTCTTGTGTATACGGCTGAAAGAATGGCCAAGCAATTTTCCATTTCCCAAGACTCCACTGATAAAAATCTCATCAAAATCGCCTTTAAGGCCAATGACCGCAGTCAGGCGATCAGCACCATTAACAATTTTATGGATGTCTATCTCGCATACATTCGCAGAGAACATCAACGTGTGAGCGAATTCCAAATCAGCTATCTCAATAAACGACAGCAAGAGATGGCAGTGCAAATGGCAACCATCATCCAAAACCATGCGAATGAACTTTCTAACGATCTTACCCTCACAGGGTTTAATAACTCCGAACAAGCCCTAGAGCTCCTGACCATCAACCATGAAGAGCTAAAAAAAACGTTTCAATTTAACACTCGCGACATCCACCGCCTTGAACATATTGCTAACTCTTATGAACCAAGTTTTGAAAAATTCACGCACCTCAACCATTTAAACATCAAACCACCTCAAGCAATCAACGATCAAATTGCCTCCATACGCACATTAACTCAGCAAGCGGATGCACTTAATTTAGCGCTTAAAAGTGCTCCCAGTGATACAATAGCTTTCCAATCATCTTCTGCCGAACAACATGATATCAAATTACCGGCCCATGAAGCGAAAACCATGTTAACGAGTATTAACCTCGATACAGCCAGAGAGATTTACATCGGTTATAGCCGAGAACTTAGTCAAGCACAGTCAGGTGCCGTCCAAATGCGCTTCATCCTCAGTCAAATCAATGATCCCGATTTCGAAATCAGCTCCCTAAGTACAATCCTCAACGATCCCATTAGCGCTGAAATGATCGCCAAAGCGAGTCAAATCTTGCTATCACTCAAAGATTCTGAAAATCGCACTGCCAAAGAGCAAGAGCGCCTCAAGACCGATTTAGCTATCCAAAAGGGGTTCTTAACCACCCACCTACAACAAACACTGCAGCTCCTTGAATTACAGCAAAAATTCATCAAAGATAAAATTTTTAATCTACAAACGATCAATTTATCACTTATCGAAGAACAAATATTCCTCATCGAAGACCAAATCAACAAATACATCACGCACACAATAGACGACTTAAAACGAGAACAAGTGCTCATCGAAAATAGCATCAAAGAAATCCGCCAAGAAATGGCTTCTTTACCAAAAAGATGGGCCACAGAACAGCTCATCGAACAACAAATGCAAATCAATCTCCATATGGTTGAAGAGGTCACACGTCTTGTTGAAACAAAAAATATCAACAACAACCTAGAACAAATCTTATCCGCACCTCTCGATTTACCTGTTGCTCCCATTAACCCCAAAGCCCCCCATCTACTATTCCTTACAATTGCCGGAGCATTAATCGGTGCCTTTGGCAGCATCGGATGGGTGATTGTTAACTCCGTCATCCAAGGGGTGGCTGTCTCCGCCGCTAATCTCACAGCGTCTGGCTATCAAGTGGCAGGTCAACTTTCACCCCACAGCAAAGACTCCTTGCACGATCGTTCTATCCTCGATAGTGATCTCGAAACGTTACGCCGTGTTACTGCTTTCATATCCACTGAAAATACTTCTCCACAGCTACATTCAAAACACCTATTTGCCAACACGCTACTGTTGCTTAGAAGCTACGGACCAAATTATGTCCAGTTGCTAGCGGAACTGTTAAACAAACAGGGATTTAAAGTATTGACCCTAGATCTAAGCTTCGATGACCCTATAGAAGCACAATCACTAGGACTGCTTCAATGCATCGAAGGCAAAACAATGCAACCAAAAATTGTCACAGGACCACACTACGACAGTATCTCATCAGGAGGGCTTTGTCGCTATGCTAACGAATTGATCGCCTCGCGCACATTTCAAGCATTGTTGACGAAGCTGAGCACTCAATATGATTGGATACTAGCTGTCAGTAAAACACCACTCCAAGGCGCTGAAGCCGAAAGTCTGCTCAAGCATTTTCCTCGGGCCATCATTAGTATTACTAGTGAAACCCATCAAGACTTGCAAAATTGTTTGAAAGCGGCCAATAAAACGGCGTCGCAGTTAGCTTTTGTATTCACTCCACCATTAAATGCCTGGGAGAGATCTTCATTTTGATGATTTTTGCAATAAAAAAAGCTTCGCGTTTTCTTCGCTTGCTTCGCGTATTTCGCGCTCAAAAATCAAAGCAAATGGTAAAATTTATTTACAGGAAGTGCTAAAATTTGATGGTTATGTGTTTATAAATACCGAATTATGGTAAATTGCAATTGATTATTTACCATAACCAAGGAGCTCTCCATGACGGAGGTGGATGTCATCAAAAATCATAGTCTAGCACCCCATGCCCACCCTCACCCAGCTAGCCATTTTGGAGAAGTTTATAGCATTCGCTCATGGGGAGCACCCTATTTTGACGTCAACCCGCGTGGGGATGTATCTGTAAGATTACAACCTAAAAGTAAATCTGGCGATCTCTATGAACTGGTCCAATCATTAGTCAAGCGCGGCATTGAAGCTCCTATCTTAATACGCTTTGATGATATTCTCAGAGATCGCGTGCGCTGCATCCAACGCGCCTTTGATGCAGCTATCAATGAATTTCGCTACGACAACACCTTTCGCTTAGCCTATCCCATTAAAGTCAATCAACAACGCACTGTAGTGAACATCATCCAAGCCACAGGAAAGGATCGCTTGCTAGGCCTTGAAGTCGGTAGCAAGCCTGAACTGATCGCTGTGCTAAGCATGCATGATACTCCTGGCGCTCTACTGCTATGCAATGGTTATAAAGATGCCGCCTATATTGAAATTGCTCTGCTAGCGACCAAGATTGGAAGGCGCTCTATCATCATTGTCGAGCAATTTTATGAATTACAACTCGTCTTAGATATCGCTGAAAAATTTAATATCGAAGCTGAAATTGGCTTCCGCATGCGTCCTTTTAACAAAGGCAGCGGCCGCTGGAATACCACGGGTGGCGATATGGCCAAATTTGGTCTAAGCGCCCATGAAATCGTCCAAGGCATCGAGATGCTCAAACGCGCGAATAAAATCCATTGGGTCAAGCTGCTCCACTTTCACTTAGGCAGCCAAATTCCAGCGATTGCTTCCATAAAAATAGCCCTAGCTGAAGCAGCGCGCATGTATGCTAATATAGCCCAAGAATGCCCTGAATTGTGCTTCTTCGATGTGGGTGGCGGCCTCGGTGTCGATTATGACGGCTCTCGCTCTAAATCCGATTCCTCCATGGATTACACCATTGAAGAATATGCCAGAGACGTGGTGTCTGCTATTGGCGATGCCTGTGATAAAGAAGAAATCTCGCATCCCACCATCATCAGTGAATCGGGACGTGCGGTGGTGGCACACCATTCGGTCTTGATTACCGAAGTCATCGATGTAGCTGCTGCACTTGATGCTCCTGAAACACTGGAAAAACCTCCCAGTGAACATGAAGTGTTGACGAGTTTTTATTCACTTTACCAAAAAGTCACCCTTGACACATGTCATGAGGTACTTCACGATGCGCAAGAATTAAAAGAACTGATTTTTGAATGTTTTGTGCATGGCAGCCTCACACTTCAGGAAAGAGCCTATGCAGAACAGGCATACAAGCACTTGATCGCTAAAGTACGCCACGTTTCCAAAAACCTGCCTGATGTCCCTGAGGAAATTAAAAACCTCGACAAACTGCTCCTCGACATCTACTTTTGCAACTTCTCAGTGTTCCAATCTCTACCAGACTCATGGGCCATCAATCAACTTTTCCCCATCATTCCTCTGCAACGTCTTAACGAAGAACCCAAGCGCAGAGGTATCATCGCCGATTTGAGCTGTGATAGCGATGGAAAAATCAGCCAATTCGTACATCGATATGGTCCACAAGATTACCTACGAGTGCATGAACCCACCAAGCAGCCTTATTATCTAGGCATTTTTCTAGTAGGTGCCTACCAAGAAATCTTAGGTGGATTGCATAATCTCTTCGGAGATACCAATGCCGTCCACGTGGAACTTGATGCTGATGGAAACTGGCAGCTCAACCATGTGATCGAAGGTGATACCATCCGGGAAGTGTTAGGCTATGTGCAATACAATTCCCAAGAATTGATTGAAAATTTACGTGTAGCTATCGAGAACTCTTTGAAATGCCAGCGTCTGACTGCAGAAGAATCGGCCAAACTGCAGAAGAAGTTTAAAGAAGCACTTGAAAGCTATACATACTTAGTCGTTTAGGAGTTATCTTATGGATATTATTGGCGAAGGCACTGGTGTAGAGGGGCGCTTTGGCGGGCTACCGGATGAATATGCGCATGTCAACGCAAAAGTGGTGATTTTACCAGTCCCTTTTGATCTGACCACTACATATCAAAAGGGCAGTGACAAAGGACCTGCAGCTCTCATTGAAGCATCGCGCAATTTAGAGCTTTATGACATCGAAACAGCCTCTCAACCATATACGGTAGGCATTTATACAGCCCCAGCCATTAAACGCGACTCTTCAGAAGAGATGCTGGCAAGCGTTTACGATCAAGTTAAAAAGCATTTGCATCATGATCAATTTGTGATCACGCTTGGTGGAGAGCACTCCATTTCACCAGCGCCCATTCGTGCCTTTGCCGAAAAGTATCCTGGTTTAAGTGTGCTTCAGCTCGATGCGCATGCTGATCTACAAATGGCTTACGAAGGGAACCCTCTCAGCCACGCCTCAGCTATGGCTCGCGTGCTCGAAATCCCCAATATAGAAAACTTAATTGCCGTCGGCATCCGCAGCATGAGCCATGAAGAGTTGCCTTATCTAAACAAAAAAAACACCTATTTTGCACACGACATCTGGCAATCGACAACATGGATTGAACAAGTCGTCAATAGTCTATCTGATGAGGTGTATATCACCTTCGATCTAGATGCCTTTGATCCCGCTATTATGCCTTCAACAGGTACTCCTGAACCAGGAGGACTCGAATGGTACCCTGTGATGCAACTGCTAAAAGCTGTGGCTACAAAAAAGAAAATCGTGGGTTTCGACATCGTAGAGCTTTGTCCTAATCCCGCTAACAAAGCCCCTGATTTCTTAGCCGCTAAACTCGTTTATAAACTACTAAGCTACATTTTTTCTCGACATTAAGGAGTCTTCTATGAGCACGATCCGATCTTTTATGCGCCACCACTTCCGCCATTTTAATGCCGCTGTTTGCGTTGATGCCGCTGATGCGTGGCTTAAGTTGCTAGACAACGGCGGCAAAATGTTCATCACTTTAGCCGGTGCCATGAGCACAGCGGAGTTAGGACTATCACTAGCCGAGCTCATACGCCAAGATAAGGTCCATGCCATTTCTTGCACGGGAGCTAATTTAGAAGAAGACATCTTTAATCTAGTGGCCCACACACATTACGAACGCGTGCCTCACTACCGCTCACTCACAAGCCAAGATGAATTCGACCTCATGGAGCGCGGGATGAATCGCGTCACAGATACCTGCATTCCTGAAGATGAAGCCATCCGCCGTCTCGAAAAAGAAGTGCTCGTGTTGTGGCAGAAAGCTGAAAGCGAAGGCAAGCGCTACTTTCCTTATGAGTTCATGTATCAACTGCTCGCCTCTGGTGCCTTAGAACATCACTATGAAATCGACCCAAAAGATTCATGGATGATTGCCGCGCAGAAGAAAAACATCCCCATCTTTACGCCAGGATGGGAAGATTCGACTTTAGCCAACATCTTTGTATCGCACGTGATCAATGGCGATCTAAAGCGCTATGATACCGTCAAATCTGGCGCCGAACAAATGGGCAAACTTGTGGCCTGGTATCAACAAGAGGCCCCCAAGTCCCCAATCGGCTTCTTCCAAATTGGCGGTGGTATCGCAGGGGATTTCCCCATCTGCGTCGTCCCGCTACTGCGCCAAGATCTGCTTTTGAAAGATATGCCGTTATGGAGCTACTTCTGCCAAATCAGTGATTCCACTACATCTTTTGGCTCATACAGTGGTGCGGTGCCTAATGAGAAAATTAGCTGGGGCAAACTGCATATTGACACGCCGCGCTTTGTGATAGAGTCGGATGCTTCGATTGTCGCGCCGCTGATCTTCCAATACATTTTGGATAAATAAATAAAGAAAGATCCTTGCCCTGTCCGAGCTCGAGCCCGGCATAGCCCCAAGCTGTCTATCGCTCCTTTGTAAGGGCATTTTTGTCTAATTTTTTTTCAACGCAAAGGAAGGCAAAGGGCGCAAAGGCGCAAAGAAAGGCATGCCCTATGCGAAACGTTCTATAGCATTGACTGCCGCATATTCAATGAGATCTTAACCAAGGATCGTGTTCGATTATTACTGCATAGATGCAAGGATACTAAGAGTGTAGCATAATGCGCAGCACCATCGCGGCAGCAAAAATCTCCAGCGGATTGCCTCAGCAATCCGCTGGAAGCTCCACCCAATGATTGCTATGCAAGCGGTTCTGAGCCGAGCCACACACACGACATAATAGTGAAACCAGTTGTTGTGTGTGTGGCTCGGCTCAGAACCGCTTGCATAGCAATCATTGGGATTGGTTTAAAGGTTCATCCATCTTAGCTTCGAAGACTTCTTTGTGCCATATCTTGTCTATCATGCCGCTGTGCGATCTTGCCAATCCTGTAATCGAACATGATTCTTAGTTAAGATCTCATTGAATATGCGGCAGTCAATGCTATAGAACGTTTCACATAAGACATGCCTTTCTTTGCGTCTTTGCGCCCTTTGCCTTCCTTTGCGTTGAAAAAAAATCGGACAATAATGCCACATTACGGAGCGACAAAAAGTTGGGCGCTAACCTCACTCTCGAGAAACTAGCACGTTCATGATTTAGCTCACTTCTTCCATTTTGATTGCCAATCCTTCTTTTTTTCTTTTCCCATATATTTTTATCTCTTATTCTCTCTGTAGATTAAACACTGTTTTAATAACACCACTCACCCTGCGCATCCTTTATGTTTGACAAGCCACAGGCCACACACGTTCTCGGACTAGAACTAGACACCTATTCTCTAAAGGGAGTGGTCCTATCCTATGCCCGCGGCAAACCAAAACTAACTTCTCTCTTCGAATATCGCACTCAACCACCACAAATTTCAACGGACAATGTAAAGCCGCTTTACACGCACGATCAAAAACAACAACTCGAACAGCTTGCCATCAACCACTTAGTCGTGACAGCACTCAACGCACAAGAAGTGCTGGTGCGGCCCTTGGAATTAAAACTAAAAAAAGAAAAGGACATCGATGCTGTTCTCCTCTCGCAGGCAGAACCTCTCTTGCCATACTCCATCGATAATGCCATCGTAGATAAAGTCATCACTTCACAAGACAGCACCGGCAGCAAAATAAGCGTGTTATCCGCGCGCAAAGACCAACTGACACAACACCTACAACACTGGAATGCTCTCGAAATTGAACCGGAGGTCATTTCTGCTTCCCCGCAGGCCTTAGCCCTTTTTGCCCAACAGTTTGCCACCACCGAAGAACTCAGCTACATTCTACATTTAGGATGGAACCAATCGCAATGCATCCTGGTAGAGAACAACAAACTCATCGCCTCTCAAGCCATCCAAGTGGGAATTAGTACCATTGTCGATCTATTGCCGCAAACACATGGATTACAAAACAGCGATATCTCATCACAACATCGTGCTTGGCATCTACCTCAGGATGGTATTGCCGATGCATTAAAATCTGCTATCGATGGACTGCGTCTATTAATTACGCGCACCATCTACGCCCTTGCCAAACAGGTCAAAGGCAAAGAAATCAATTCTATCCTCGTCACAGGACCTGGAGCTAATATCCAAGGTTTGCCAGAAACACTATGTCAGACGTTGAATAAAAACCTTCGCGCCTTGCATGAAGATGCCTCTTTTGGCATGTCTTTAGACGAATTAAGATACTTCGCTATCCCCATTGGAGCGGCATTGAGCGCCTTGCCATCATGCCAAGATCAAATCAACTTTCGACAGCAGGA
>JABDFJ010000012.1 GCA_013286645.1 Chlamydiota bacterium
AAGCATTATGCTTCGCAAGCAGATCCGCGCGGTAGCTCACTAAATACTCGATTCTTTTTTCCATAATAGACCGGACATTATTTGGGACTAGAGCGAGCAGGGCCTTTTTGTTTTCAATGATCTGGTTAATCTGTGAGATAATTTCTGCGTCGGCAATATTGTTAGCTGGCTTCACTGAGCTGTTAAAGAATGAAAGGAAGTAGCTTTTAAGTGAAGAAGATCGCAGATTTTCTAGTTCGGTCACGACCGTGGCGTTAGCATCGAAATTAAAACACTCTCCGGTTTTTATGCGCCAGAGCTCGCCCTGGGCGTCTACCACCAGATTCTTATCAGGCTCATTGAGAGCTGCCGTGTTGCCAAATAGACAGTCAGCCACAAAATAGCTTTCGATTTTCTTTTCCACAGCCTTTTGCTGCTGCGTAGTGCTCTTTGCTCGATAATCGGCCAGATTTTTTCCCGAAATAAATGGGCGTATTAACACCTCTTTTGGCTCATTGGAGGTTAGTTCTGATTCCATAGTGCCATCACGTGGTACAGGGCTATGCTGGAATACTTTTGCCTCAGGCACTTTTGCACCTAGAAGCTGATAGGCAGCATTGGCAGCGATGGCATTGGCATAGTAACTGGACCGTTTGGAATCTATCATCACAAATTGCTTTCTTTGATCCGCGACGACACGCGTGTCGGTGTCCTTGCGTTGCGCATGTTTTTTAACGGAGGCCACTTCTAACAAATTTTCGGGAAAGACCGTTGATTCGGCTTCTAGCTGTTGGTGCGCGTCTACCGCCTTTTTACCCCAATGATGAGTTTTAAAGGTATTTCCCACATGAATAAACTCTTCTAAAGGGATTCCATTGAATAGGGCTTGTCCATCTACAAGCGTAATGATCCCTTTGCCTTCACTTCCTTTTAAAGCTTGAATTAACAATTTTTTTAGTCCTTCACTTTGCACAAGCAGTCCACGGATATATTTCGGCGGGATGCGGTTCTTGATGCAATATTCATTGGAATAGATTGAAGCACCGGGAAGATCATGTTGCAGTTTGTTGGTTAACATCCCAATGCTATCGCGATTCTGGTATTCGTAGCTCGATTTTGTGCCATACTGATCACCCCCATAGGCGTAACCTACCCTCTCGGCTACCTCTAAGTCGTACATAAATTGGACCTGTCCGTAAAATGGAAAATCATGGACAGGTGGCTTGGAGGCGATCGTATTGGTCGTTATAAGCCTGGTAAAGACATGGTCGCCACTGCCGGAAGATAGGTCGGATACAGAGCTGGCGCCTTGGATGATCAGTCCTCTTTCAAAGCGATCTTGGGAAGATAAGGCTCCCTTTTTTAGGATGTTGAGAGTGGTTTTTATGGCATTTAGAGTTGAAGAATCATAACCTCCAACACCTGACATAAGTCCCACAGCCCCTTTTTTGCGCAGATGTGCGGCATAATCACCAATGGCCCACACCGATTTGCCAGGATAAACTTCCTGTTGGTACATCAGCTCGGGATGTGTTTTTAGATACTTCTTAAAGATTGGGGCCATCACGGCATTCTTTTCAATGATCGCCTTTTGCAAATCGCTGCTGCTCAGATCAAAATAGGCGGCATCGCGCGATAGAGTATATTCCAGCTTGGGATCATAGCAGCGCAAGAGTTGGAAGATTTTACATTTTTCTTCATCATCCTTGTTTTGAGGTGCGAGTAGAGGGGGCATTCCCAGGGCCGACAACATGAGATGCACATGCTGTGGAATTTTATCTGTAGCGATCGAAGGCTCCATTTCAATGCGTATCAGGTTGGCATGGCACTTATAGCCATGCAACTTTCCTATGATGACTTTGCCTACACCTTTAAAATTGATTTCATGCGCCTTATCTATGTTATAACAATTGTTTTTAGAAAAGGTATGGTTCCCATTGTCGCGATAATAGCCATCATTGACCATAGACACAACGACCCCCTTGCAAAATGCTGGGGGTAAGGCGCCATGTAGCAATTTGCATAGGGAGGGGCTGACTTTGATCAAATCTAAAGTTGTCTCCAGTTCATTACGGGTGGTATGTGAGACTTTGAAATTTAAACAGACTTTATTCTCATGATCGATTTGGCGCATGGTCGCATGCAAGACCCCATTTTTCAGCATATTGGTGTCGAGACTATTTAAATGTTTTCCAACCCCGATATTTTTAGGTTTTTTAGTACTTAATTCTTTTAAAGCTTTTAAAATTTTAGGGTCTGGAGGGATGCTTTGGGCAGTATTAATACGCACCGCGCAAGCTTGTTTAAACTTTTTCTCCTTCAAATAGAGTTGCGCAATTTTTTCACTCAATTTCAAGAGTCGCGAATGGTGAGCTGGATTGTGCCTAGTTTCATCGGTCTCTAAATAAATATTGAGACAGATCTCAAGCTGGTCAACCGATAAATCGGATGGAATATGGGCACAAAAAGCCTTGAAATTTTTAATGTATGCCGACGTGGTGTTCTTCTCATCATCTTCATCAAGATTCAAGCGCTCTTGGAGAGATGTCAATTTGGCATTAACCGTATCATTTTGCATGAGCTCTTTAAGGTAAGCTATGGTTTGCTGCCTTTCCTTGGCTACATGCACGCCAGAAAATATTTTTTGGAAGAAACCCATGTGGGCATAGCTCACTTCCCGTTTTTTGATAAGATACTGTAGTCCAAGCGTGATGTTATAGCGTTGTTGATAGGTGGTGTTTGCACTATGCATCAACTTTTTGGTAATCGCTAAAATTTCGCTAAACTCGATTTCATTATACTTTTTTGTCTTGGGATCGAGCACTTTAATCACATGTCCATCGATGATCATATTTTGGGGATGATCACTAATGGCTACCTCGCGCAACCAAAGACTCCAGCTTTCAATATTTATGTCTCTAGGTTTCATAAGCTTAAAATCACAATTAACAATAAAAATTGGTTTGTAAATAATATGTCTGTAATTCTTGATCGGAACTAAAAAGAGGGTGACCCGCAGCTTTATGCCGCACTTCTTGGTTAAACAGGGCTAGTGTTAATTTGGTGAGTGTGTAGGTATGCCCATTTTTAGCTACGAAGCTAAACTCTTCAGGCGGAACAGGTTGCGGTGTTTTTTGGTAGTCTTGTAAGTTTAGGTGTAAATCTTGGTACTGAAAGTATGTTCCCCGCCCTGTATCTTCCCAGAAAACCGCTTCGTTAGTGCAGGCAGGTCGGATGGCAATGGGATTGACCACTTCTGTTGGATCACTAGAGGTGACGTAATAAACAGTATTAAAAACAATTGGTTTCATAGTTCTATTTTTGTTTATTATGGTTAGGTTAATTAACTAACACTATTATAAACAATTTTGATTATATGAATAATTATTTTTTTATAAGGACAGGGCGTGACAGGGAGATATATAATGGGAGACAAGCGCCAACCATGGCGATGGAAAAGGTGCTGTAGAAAAAGAATTCCCAAGAGAAAAATTGGGCGATGAGGCCCCCAAGGAAAGCGAGCAACTTTGTCTTAAGGGACAACGCCGACCACAAAATGGCATACTGAGGGGCGGCCTTGCCTGGAGTTGTTAACTTCCACAGCGCGGTCACAAAAGCCGTCATGATCATGCCGCTAGAGAAATGATTAAAAATTTCTGCCGTCATAAAAAGAGGAAGGTCTGGACCGATCCAGAGCAAACTCAAACATAGCAGAAAACGACAGGCATGCACCCCTCCTAAAACCACCAGCGAACGCTCCAGTCCAATCGCAGTCACCACAGCCGCACCCACAAAAGAACCGAGAATAGTAGCCCCGATGCCGTAGATTTTAGCTACGTAGGCGATTTGGATTTTAGTGAAGCCCAGCTCGATATAAAATGGGGTGATCATATTCTCAACTAAATTGTCTCCTGCGCGGTAAAACAAGAGGAAAAGCAAAATAAAATACCAACGCCGTTGTTTGAAAATTTCCAAAGCGGGTTGCAAAACATCTTCAACCACTAAGCCTGAAAACTTCTGCCACCAGGAAGCTTCTCTGAGTTTGCTTGGCAGAATAGGTTTTGGCTGAGTGTAAGCGGGCTCAGCGGCTAACAGCAGGATAAGGGTGCCAACCACCATCCCGGCACAAATGATTAAGTAGGCGAGGGTCCAGGTGTAATAATGGGCCAAAAACAAAGCGCCAGCCCCCGCCGTGACGAGTCCTAAGCGATAGCCAAAGATGACACAGGCGGATCCTCCCGCATATTGATCGGGGGGAATGCTTTCAATTTCATAAGCTACGCCGATGAGGTAAATGCAGCCAGAAAAAGCCGAGGTCAAGGCAATGCATGTGTAGAAGAGCAAGAGATGCTCTTCGGGGGTAATCAGGGCGGAAATAGCCAGCCCACAAGCCGCACCCAAAAAACTAAGCAAAGCCCACGAGCGGCGACGTCCTAATAGAGAAGTGAGGAGTGGAATCGACACCCGATTAATCAGGGGCCAAAATAAAGGTTTGAGGGCAAAAGGGCATTCAAACAGAGCTAAGAGGCCGATTAAAGCTTTGGCTACATGGACTTCAGCCAGCCAGGCTGTTAAGACCGAACCAGTGAGGGGGATGGGTAGGGCGCTCAAAAACCCGAAGAGCAAAATAGGTAAAAAACGGGGGTGAGCATACTTGCGCAACATGACCAATGAAACCTTAGCTCGAACAAGATGGAAGCATTATAACAGCTCCTCCCAATATGAGACAATTGCATAAGTCCAACGCCATCAGCTCCCGCTAAAAAACGCATGCCCGTGCCCGTGCCCGAAAATATGGGACTTTACGAAGAAAATGTTGCAAAAGTGATTGCTTTTCCTTGAGAAAGTTTACTAGCGGGAATTGCTAGTCCAACGCCGCGAGCAGTAAAAATAACAAGATGGGCAGGATGGACAGGATATTGCAAGGTAGCAAAGGTTCAAAAGCTAGGCTGAAATTAATTTTAACACAATGCTTTGCATCATAGTATACTATCAGTTCCTAATTAATCATCCTGCGCACTCCTGCCTATCTTGTTATTTTTTTGTTCAGTAGTTGACTTTTGCAATCGTCTCATTCAGTCCATTTCTTTAAGTTGACGCCATTTTCAGAGCGTTTTAATTTTAGCTTTATTGTTAGTTTAATTATTTATTTAAAATTTGTGAATTATATAGTTTATAAAAAGTACTATATATGATAAGATATTTTTTTGAATATTTTGATTTGGAGTTTTTTTATATGATTTCTTCTTCTGTTAAAGTGGTCATCGATAGGCAAGTTGCGGCGACAGCCCAAGTCAGCCAGCCGTCCCCTCAACCAACCGCAGTCAGCAGTAACCATCGCGGGAACGACATCGGCAAAATCGCCCAAAAACTAGCTACACCGCCCATGCGTTCTTCTGTGAATAAGATGCTTTCCCCCCTCAAGCAAATGCAAAGTCGCTGGTTGACAGCGAACACACTAGCCAAAGTTGTCTGTTTAGGAGGATTAATTCTCGGTGGAGCTATCGCGGTGCATAAATTCACAGTCGCTCCAGTAAATCCTACAATCAATAGACCACAAATGGGTGCGTTTGTATCGAATACGACCGTGTCTAACAATACCAACAATACGAATCATCATCATAACACTACCTCTATTCTACCGATGACGCATACGCATTTAAGTTTACAAAATCATACTTTCACCCACATGAAGTTTGCCCAACCTATGCAAGAGGCTCCATTGACAAGGAATGTAACCTCTACCTTGCAGGAGGCTTTTTCCAAGCAAAAAGCATTGCCCTCATTAGTGAGCCAAACCATTGAAAAGCCGCCTGTACCAATGGTGGAAGGAAATGACACTTGTCCTGTCCCTGCAGAATTACCAACATTCAGTGAGCAAGTGCCAGCATATACAGTAGAACAGCTAGAGATGTTACTTCCAAAAATATCCAATCTTTATCATCAGGAGCTTTATGAAACGATTGTGGCTCGAAGATTATCTCAAGCTGACTGTCAAGGGGCTCTAACGACGGCAAATACACGAAAATGGCTTGCAAAAGATGCGTTGTTAAAGCAGATCTTCGCCAGCCAAAACTGTGACATATCGATTAGAAAGCAGGTAGCAGAAAATGCCGACCTCGATTCAACTAAATTCGAGCTTCATCTCAAATTGCTAAACGAAATGATTTCTAGCCCTCAGCCAAACTTTGGGCAGATGCTAAAGCTAATAGAAAAACTCACAGTAGCCCATCAAATATCAGCCTTTTTAGAGCAGATTGTACAACATCCTTTAAGCACTCCGGATGAAAAAATAGAAGCGGCTAAGATGATTCCTGATAGTAAGGTGAGCCAAAAGTTTCTTAATCAATATGTGGAAGACTTGTTTGCCCAACCAGAGCGCGACTATAAAAAACTCGACCTTGAAAACATTATCGCTAAAAGTGAACATTTACCTAAGCCTCAAAAATTTGAGGTTTATAAAAAGGTTCTTGCGATAGTAACCTGGTTGGAAAGGAACAAGCCTCAAAGCTGAGGGTCATCACAAATTACAGTACCACACTCTTTGAACGCGAAGGTCGCGAAGTAAGCGAAGGCAACGCGAAGATTTTTCTTCTGTGGGTATGCTCTTACCAATTTATGGAGCTGAATTTCATTCTTATTTAAATTAACAAGATTTTCAGCAGCGTTGATTAATTTCAAGGAGAGAATGGTTAAAAATGAGACCGTTTGCCTTGAGCATGTAAATCAATAAATAAAAATTTCTTCGCGTTATCTTCGCTTGCTTCGCGACCTTCGCGTTCAATAAGGTGGTGGTACTCTAATTTGTGACGAGCTAAAGTTATTTTCTTAAGTTGATAATTGTTTTTATTCTCATTTCAGCATTAATTGAATTAATTTTTAAACTAACAAAATAAATAGTTTTTTAAAAAAAGCATATGTGTTATGCTGTTGCTTTTAAAATATTTAATTAGGGGTGTTTTTTATGGTTTCTTCTTCATCAATAAAAGCTGTTCTGGGTAATCAACAGGTGGCCGCAGCACCAATAGGTCAGGAGTCCCTTCAACCGTCTGAAATCAATAACACACAGCGAGTGAGGGATATCAGCACAATCGCCCAAGAAAAGCTAGTCACCCCACCAATGCGCACTTCTGTGAATGAGATGCTTGCTACCCTCAAGCAAATGCAAAGTCGCTGGTTGACCGTGAAGACACTAGCCAAAGTTGTCTGTGTAGCTGGGTTAATGCTAGGCGGAGCTATCGCTGTGCATCAATTCACTGCTGCTCCTGTAGCACCTGTGATCAATGGATCACAGACCGATGCCTTAGGATTAAACGCAACTCACGCTAACAACACAAATTATTATTATCACAACACCCCTATACTGCCGATAGTAGATGCGCCTTTAAATTTACACAATCATACTTTCACACACATGAAGTTTGCTCAACCTATGCAAGAAGCCCCTTTAGCAAACAACGCTGTCTCTACCTTACAAGAAGCCTCCTCCACACAAACAGAGTTGCCGTCATTGGTGAGTCCAACTATTGTAAAGCCACCTGTGCCAATAGTGGATAACAATGCCACTTGTCCAGTACCCGCAGAGTTGCCAGTGTCAACAAGCGAACAAGTGCCAGCATGTGACTTATCCCTAACAGAACTGGCTAAGATTAGTGGCTATGAGACAAGAAATAGCGCCTTAAGTGACTTTGTTGACAATTCGGCCTGTTCTTTCGAAGAAAAAGAACAAGCAGCGAACTTGGCCGCCTACACTTACCAAAGTGATATGCTGAAAGAAAAAGTAGCCTCACAAAAATTAGCCATCGGGGACTGTGCAGGTGCTATGGCTACAGCCCAAAAAATGCAGTATTATGCTTCGAAGGAATTCATGCAAAAAGTCATGCAAACCCCCTCATGCACAGTAGAACAGCTAGAGATGCTACCTCCAAAAATATCCGCTCTATATCATCAGGAGCTTTATGAAAAGATTGTTGCGCGCAGATTATCTCACGCTGACTGTCAAGGGGCTATGACGACGGCAAATACACAAAAATGGTCTGAAAAAGATGTGTTGTTAAAACAGATTTTCGCCAGCCAAAACTGTGACATTTCGATTAGGCAGCAGGTTATAGAAAATGCCGACCTCAATCCAACTAAATCGGAGCTCAGCTACAAGTTGCTAGGCGAAATGATGTCTAGCCCTCAGCCAAACTTTGGGCAGATACTAGAGCTAGCAAAAAATCACCAAGAAACCTATCAAATGACTGCTTTTCTAGAGCGGATGATAGAGCACCCTTCAAGTACTTCGGACGATAAAATACAAGCAGCCACGCTGATTTTACATAGTCCAGTGAGCAAAAAGTTCCTCAACCAATATGTGGAAGACTTGTTTGCCCCACCTGAGCTCGATTTTGAAAGTATTATTGCGAAAAGTGAAAGTTTGCCTTTGTTTTCAAAACAAGATGTTTTAAGAAAGGTTGTCGAACATTCTGCAAGTACATTGGAGGAGAAAGAACAAGCTGCAAAATTAAGTCCATGTAGTGATTTTAGTCAAAAGTTCTTCACTCAATATGTGACAGACATGCTTGCTCAACCCAAACCTGATTTCAAGAACATCATCGCTAAAAGTGAACACCTCCTTTTAAGACAAAGCATCTTAAAAAATGTGGTCGATCATCCTGAAGCTGATTTGGAGGAAATCGAGTTAGCCATTGATGCCATGGAAAAAATAGCGTTTAAACATGAAGCCTCTGAGGCCTATAAACAATTGGTTGATTGGAAGCTACATTCAGCTCAAACAGATTTTTCCGGAGCTATCAGGACCGCCAAAAAAGTGCCTGACTGTGCCAATGAACTCTTTAAGCATATTGCAGACCAAACTGACGATCTTGCCCTTAAAGAACGCATCGCAGATGCCATGGATCCCCACTGCTGGACCTCACATCCTTCAGAGATGTACAAAGTTTTGTCGGATTCACACAGAACCGCAGGCAATAGCACAGAAGCTGAGCGCGTGGCAAAGAAAATCAACCACAAAGTCGTCGGCATTGCCAAAGCATACTATGAGGATGTTGTAGGCTTCTTAGGCCGTCTGCTTCCAAAAGTGGGCTAAGAGCGCAATCTTACCAACGATGGAAATGGACGAACTGGACGAATTGGACTACCTGGACGAGCTGGACAACTATATCCAACACCGTCCAGTTCGTCCAGGTAGTCCAGGTAGTCCAATTCGTCCATGTCCAGTACTCCTACCAGTGAGCTTCCACTCCACCTAGAGCGGTGTAAGTAGAAACCTTTTGCCATCGTTGTCCTGTAAGCTCGCCATAGATACTCCAGGTATCATTGAGTGCGGTAGTGATGTTGACAGTACCATCTAAGCTGCTGCGTATACCTGAAGGACCATGGATTTTAAAGCTATCACCAAAGTCCTTGAAGCGCTCATGCACATGGTTTTGCAAACTGGTAAAGCAGTACTGCCACGCTAAATCCAAGCTCACTACGGTACTATAGGGTTGGATTTGACTGGTGATGTGCAAACCAAGGCGGCTGCTAGCGCTGTAGACATTTTTCTTATGTACAATCAAATCTAACGAGTCTGCCCCATGTTCTTTGATATGGTTGCGATAAGCATAATCGAATTCAAGACCTACAAAAGGCTGCACTAGCAAGAATTGCCAATCTAAATCCTTACCCACTTCAGCATAGAGCGTGCCTAGATATACTTTTGGTTTGCTATGAGCGGTGCGCGAAATAGTCCCGAAATCGATCTTGCGCTTAAGCTTGTTGTCACTTTGCCCATAGATAGCATCACCCAGCAAATAGTAGCCACAAGGGCGATATAACGCATAGGCGCCAGCGAAATAAGACGTGTTTTTGGAGCTGCCACCAATATTATAATGCACATGATCAAAGGCATACCCTCCGGCGATGCCCACGGTCCAATTTTCATCCAATGGCGATTGAAAACCACCCACAAGCTCATATCCATCTGTATTAAAGCCTGAGACATTATGGTCGCCATGTAAAAATGTGCGGTTACTACCTCCTTCAAACCAAAAGTCTAAACCGGGAGGCAGTGAGCCATCTAAATAGCAGCAGGCGCGTTGATCTTCATTTGGGATGGTTGAGATAATGGTGCGCACAGGGTCATATAGACGCCTGAGAAACTGGCGGTTGCCTATTTCGGCTAGCAAGATTTGACTCGTAAATTGCTGTCCATCGATTTGCGCCAAGGCATGGCTCACTTGATCTACGGGTAGGTTGATTAGGGTATTGAGTACTGCCGTTTCGTCGATATTGGGATTCACGATACTATCCAGCTGCCGTGCAGCTGCCATTTCATTGCATGTCTCGGCGGCCAAAATGAGCGCTGTTTGGATGGTCAAAAAGGCGTTATCTGTGTCATAACGGATCACTGGACCAAACAGAGCATTGCCTTTGAGGTTGGGCGCATGGACCTCTTCAAAAGCTCCCGTAACCCCTTGATCGGCATGTAAAATGGTATAGGGAGTGTTTAGGTCAAATTCATTGTCTAGCGCCGAGACGACCACATCTCCGCCATTAAGGGTGGCTGTACCGTTAACTTGGATTAAGCTGCTAGCGCCATGGCTGTCGATTTGCACTTGATAGACGGATTCAGGGTTTTGGGTGTAGTTGCCAGCGACATGCAACGTGCCAATGCTGTTGCCTGGAGCGATGGTACTATCGATGTTGACTGTCAGATCACCACCCACAGTGCCCGTGCCGGATAACGTGCCTCCTGAGACCGTCACATTGCCGCCTAAAAGGGTGTTCAAAGCAAGCGTGCCTTCATTGATGTATGTGTTGCCAGCATATGCATTGGCCTTAGTTTGCTCACCAAAGATGAGAGTGGTATAGCCTGTCTTTTGAATATTACCATTCCCCAATAATTGACCATTAAATGCGCCATCATGCGTCTGATTGAAAACAAGCTTGTTAGGTCCAATTTCAATCAGCCCCTGCAGACTGCTTGCGTCGCCTTGCAAAGTACCACTTAACAGCAATGTCCCCCCTTGATAGGTATTGTTGCCAGTGAAGATGATCGTGTCTTCAGAAAAGACAAATACTGCTCCTGAACCACTCATCGCATCATGATAGGTGCCACCATCCTGCTGAATAAAGACGAGCAGCGAATCATTTTCAATGTCCCCTTGGAGACTTCGTGTTGTGCCGGCTAAAATGCCATCGACGATGGCTGTGCCACCGGTGTAGGTGCTAGTGCCTGTCAGTTCAAGAATGCCTGCGCCTTGTTTGATAAGCCCCCCTGTACCATGGATGTTGCCATGGAAAATGGTGAAGCTGCTGTTGCCTACGGTTAAGATCCCGTCGCCTGCATCTCCCGTTCCCAAGCTTACGATTCCGGGGATGGCAGGTGTGTCACTTAGAGAAGCAATGGTGTTGGGAAAATCATTGAGATCCAAAATCCCTTGTTGCGAGCCGCCTAAGAATACCGCCGATTCAGGGGAAAAGGCATTGGCGACTCCTGCCTGTAAGACCCCATCCAGGACGACAGTCGACCCTTTATAATCATTAGTATTGCCACCCGCAAGCGTGAATGTGCCGCTGCCTTGTTTGACGATGCCACCTGTGCCGCCTGTCAACGTGCCATAATAGGTTTGATCTTCACTATTGCCTAACGTCAGGATCGCTTCTCCTAAATTCACTACGCCAGGAGTGACGCTATCATCTTGCAAGGAGGATATGGTGTTGGCATAACTCAAGCCAGTGGAGGCATCAAATAAATTAAGAGTACCTGTTGTGCCACCTGCTTCGCCACTACCCAGAAAGACATTAGACTGAGGAGCGAAGACATTCGCTGCCCCAGCTTGTAGAGTGCCTGCTAACACTTGTGTGTCACCTGTATAGATGATCTGATTGCTGCCACTGAATGTCATTGTGCCGGTGCCCGCTAGTGTGAGTCCACCTACGCCGTACATGGTGCCCGCATACCCCGTGTTGGTATTGCTGTTAAGGGTAAGGATGCCACTGCCTAGCAACACGTAGCCAGGTGTGAGGCTATTATCTGCCAACGAACCAATCGCATTGTCGTAGTTGTTAAGGTCGAGGATACCAATTTTGGGGTTGCTGCCATTGCCATTGCCTAAAGTCACATTCGAATTTGGAGCAAAGACATACATATCTCCCGCACGCAAGGTGCCATTATTGACTTGCGTAGAACCGGTATAGTTGTTGTTGTGTCCAGCAAGCGTCAGGGTGCCCCCTCCCTCTATGGTTATTCCGCCAGCTGTACCTACGGATGAATTGATGGCGCCATAAAAGGTGGTATTTTGGTTGTTGTCAAAGTTGTAATTAAGCGTGAGGGTGCTGTTCCCCAAAAATACAGCTCCTGGTGTAGTGGAATAGTCGGATAATGAACCAATGGCATTATTGTAACTCACCCCCGGACTGGGTGATAAGCTGAGTGTGCCTGTAGTCGAGACACCATCCCCTAAGATAAAGTCAGAGTAGCCTGAAAAGATATCTACCGCCCCTGCTTGCAAGACGCTATTGTCTTGGACCACTGTGGTACCAGTATAGACGTTCCCTTCTTGTCCTGCGATGGGCGTTAATGTGAGCGGTGCGGTTCCGGTCTTGACAACATTGCCTAAATTGTAAATGAGGCCGTTAAAAGTCCCAGCTGTCGTCTGATTGAAAGTTAAGGTGGTATTTTGGGCTAAGGCGATATAGCTATTAAGACTGGTCGCATTACCCACCACATTGCCGCTATTCACAAATAAACCAGAAGTGAAACTGTTATTACCAAGCAGCGTGGTAGTGCCACTACCGACTTTTGTGAGCGATCCACTGCCCACGCCATTGATGATACTGCCGGCAATGGTGGTGTCTGTATTGTTCGCACCAATAGTGAGGGCACAGCCATTTAAATCGATGAGGTCGTTGCTAGAGGCAGAGCTTAGCGCCCCCAGCGTATTCGTATTGCCTGCAATGAGGCTGCTATTGAAATACAGCCCGCCCCCTCCCGATAAATTGACGTTGGCATTAGACCCTTGAGCTGCATTATAAAAAGCTAAATAGCCACCACCAGCGGTATTATAGTGCATGTTGCCTGAGTTAGTCGCATCGGCCGATGCGCCATTTTTAATAAACAAACCAGCACTATTAAGGACCTGAAAGTTTTGAGCCGCTCCCCCAGTATTGCTGACGCCTCCTTCAATGGCAAATGGTAAACCATCTGTAATGGTGATGGTGTATGGGGTGGCATCAGGAAAAGAGATTGTATTGACATCGAAATAATGCTGCACACTGCCAAGACTTAAATATGGGGTAAGGGGTGGCTTCGAGATAGCCGCCGTGCCAAAGGTGACTGTATCTGTAGTTGTTGGAATGGCGTTAGGGGTCCAGTTGGTGGCGGTGGTTAAATCATTCGTATTGTTGCCATTGGTCCAGGTATAAGCAGTAGCCTGTCCTTGTGTTGTTTGGGCGAGCATAGCCATGATGGCGAGCATGGCTACTTGGATGCGTTTATTTGTATTTCTCGACATGCGGAGTTCCCCATTTTTATTGTAAAGAAACTATATATCATTCATTCCATTGAACTTGACAAGAAAAATTAGGTGTATAAGTAATCGATCTCTTCGTTTTTCTTTGGACCGATAATGCGCCAGTTCAGCTGGATAAAATGTTTATCACAGCGCAGTTGCCCAAAGTAGGAGTCTTCCTTGCACAGATGGGCATCCAACGATTCCAGCGTATGTTCATCCATGGGGACCAAGGCAAATAAAAAGACAGGATTTTGTATCCCAAAGCGCAAGTGTTCTAAGCGAATTGCTCCTTCGTGGGTATGTAGGGTCCATCGAAACACATTGCTGAATGCAAATTGTTTGTTGTCTTCCGAGGTCCATGACCCTTTTTCTTGAAACAGCAGGGTATGTGCATCTACTTTCTTGACTTCCACACTGCCTTTTCCCAAGCCATTCCATCCTGTCGTTAAGTTTTGAGATTTTGACTTGGCTGAGAAGCACAAGGTTTGCACCTGACAGAGCTTTTGCCAGGCCAACATTAAGGTGTTTTGGCAGCCCACAGTTTTGGGTCCGATATTTTTACGTGTGCGGCATGTTTTGGCTGGAAATGTGGGACTATAGTAGAGCTTTTTTTGATCGGTGGGCAGGAGGGAATAGGCTTGTTTGAGAAGATTAGCTAGTTCGGCTAACAGGGGATAATGGGGATTGAATTCAAAATAGCGCGTTTTGCCTTCGTAGCGGCTAAGTAAAATGCCTCCCTTTTCTAGCTTTTGCAGTGCATGTTGGAGAGGTGTAAGGGGGGTTGCGAAGCGTTGACTGAGTTGGCCGGCGTAACATTTGCCGTTGAGCAGCAAAAAAAAGAGAATTTTGAGGGTGCTTTGGTTCGAAACTAAGGCGCTAAGCATAAATATCCCACTAGATTATAGTTGTTATCACCTAAAGTATAGTAGTGTATTTGATCGAGGAATTCTTATCTTCAAAAAAAATGGAGCTACCAAACATTGTAGCTTAGGCTTTAGCCTGAGCTTGTTTTGGCGGGCTTCAGCCTGCCACGCGCAGCGAGCGGCAGCGATGCATGGCGCGCTTCGGTGTCGTGGCCTCACGAACGTTGCCCAATTACCCGAGACTTAATCGGTGGATACTTTTGTGCTACAATCATGAGGCCACGATACCGGGCGCGTCATGCATCGCTACCGCTCGCTGCGCGTAGCAGGCTAAAGCCCGCTAAAACGAGCTCAGGCTAAAGCCTAAGCTACAATGCTTCGCATTTGGTTTCGTTTTCACCTAAATAATAGGTGATAAAACTTTACATTTGGGTTTTCGTACCTTGCGAAATGGGTTGCACTTAGGCTTACTTGTTGCAAAAGCACAACAAGGAGCTATCCATGCCAGAGACTGCCATCCGTCACGATTGGACGCCTGCCGAAATTCAAGCCATCTACAACCAACCCATGTTGGAGCTGGTGTATCAAGCCGCCCGCACCCACCGTCAATATCACGATCCCCGTTACATTCAAGTGTGTTGTCTTATTTCAGTCAAAACTGGCGGCTGCCCAGAGAACTGCAAGTACTGCGCTCAATCGGCTCATAATCCCACAGACCTCCCTGCCCAACCCATGCTGTCTTTAGAAGAGGTGTTGGCGCGTGCCAAGCAGATGATTGCCAAAGGAGCCACTCGCATTTGTTTAGGTGCTGCTTGGCGCGAGGTGCGCCCAAATAAACCATTCGACAGCATTTTGCAGATGGTTGAGCAGCTTTCTGCCATGGGGGTTGAAGTCTGCTGCACTTTAGGCATGCTCGATAAACCAGCCGCCGAAAAATTAGCCTCAGCCGGGATTTATGCTTACAACCACAATCTAGATACCTCAGCCGAATTCTACCAGCAAGTTGTGACGACCCGCACCTATGAGGAACGGTTGGCCACACTGGATGTGGTCGAACAGGCAGGCATTAGCGTATGTTGCGGGGGAATTTTAGGACTAGGCGAGAGCGAAGCAGATCGCATTTCGCTGTTACATACTTTGGCCACGCGTCCGCATCATCCTGAATCCGTGCCTATCAATATGTTATGGCAGATCCCTGGTACGCCCCTTGCCCAGCAGGCGAATGTGCCCTTCTGGCAGCTGCTGCGCATGATCGCCACGACGCGCTTGGTCATGCCGCGCGCCATGGTACGTCTCTCATGTGGGCGACAGCGGCTATCCGCGGTGGAGCAGGCCATGTGTTTTATGGCAGGAGCTAATTCTATCCATTCAGGTGAGCTGTTGCTGACAGTACCAACGCCTGCCTTTGATGCCGATGATGAGCTATTACAGCTGCTTGGTCTACAAAAACTCCCTCCCTATCAACAGACAACCTGTGAGACAACATGTTGTCCTCCATAGACGCCACGATGACCCACAAATTAGCGCACCGTTCTGCCTTAGGATGTCGGCGTGCTTTATCCTGTTCCGTGGACCTCATCGACTTTGCTTCGAACGATTATTTAGGCTTAGCCCGAAATAGATGGTTGCAGCAGCAGATAATAAACGCTTGGCAGGAGCTGGCTGCACCATTGCTGGGAGCAACAGGGTCGCGCTTGCTGACTGGAAATTCAGCCCTCACGGAAGAAGTGGAAGCCACCATCGCTAGCTATCATGGCGCTGAAGCTGGGGTGATCTTTAATTCGGGGTATACGGCCAACCTAGGATTAATCTCGGCGGTTGTCGAGGCGGAGAGTGTATGCTTGTATGACGCCGACATTCATGCCTCTGTGCATGCTGGTTTGCGCCTGTGTGGCGCTCGGCGTTTCCCATGGCGCCATAATGATTTAAACCATTTAGAAAGTCGCCTGATAGCGCATCGTCACTATTCCAAAATATTTGTGTTTGCCGAAACGATTTATTCCTGCGATGGATCTAAAGCCCCCATAAAAGAGTTGTGTGACTTATGTCAACGCTATGGAGCACACCTGATCATCGATGAAGCGCATGCCACTGGCATCGTAGGTGCTTTTGGACAAGGAGGCATCGTCGAAGAGGGATGTCAAGAGGCTGTTTTTGCACGCCTCCATACCTTTAGCAAGGCCTTAGGAGTACAAGGGGCGATCGTGTTAGGCTCTAGACTGCTCAAAGACTATCTAGTCAATTTCAGTCGTCCCTTAATATATACGACTGCGCTGCCGCAACCTATTCTACTGGCTATCCGTGAGGCGTATCGATTATTACCGACGTTGATGACTGCACGCAGCGATTTACAAGAGTTGATCCATAATTTTAAGACCCACGCTGTGGCAACTGGTTTGTCAATTTTACCCTCTGAAACCCCCATCCAAGCGCTGCTCATCCCCGGTAATGCCCATGCGCGCGCGGTGGCGCAATATATGGCCACGAACCATTTTGATGCACGTGTGCTGTTGAGTCCTACGGTCCGAAAAGGGACAGAACGGCTGCGCCTATGTTTGCACGCCTTTAATACGCATGCGGAGATGGCGGAATTATTGCGTGTGCTCACTGCGGCTTTACAAGAGAGGCGACCATGCGCAATCTAATCGTAGCTGGCATCGGCACAGAAGTGGGTAAAACCGTGGTTTCGGCCATTTTAACCAAAGCCTTGCAAGCAGAATATTGGAAGCCCATTCAAGCGGGGAATCTCGAGGCGAGTGATACAGCGACCGTATCTAGACTGGTGGATGATCCCACCTTGATCTGTCACCCTGAAGTCTATCGCTTGAAGCACGCGTTCTCGCCTCATCAGGCGGCAGAGCTTGAGGGACTAAACATAGCCCCCGATACTTTGTGTCTACCCCAGGGAAATAAACCATTAATCATCGAAGGGGCGGGAGGTCTGCTGGTGCCTCTGACAGACGACCAGCTGCAACTCGATGTCTATGCCAAGTGGCCCTGCGATTGGATTTTAGTCTCTAAACATTATCTCGGTAGCATTAACCACACCTTGTTAGCACTAGAAGCCCTGCAAAGGCGCCAGCTCTCATTAGTAGGGGTGATCTTTAATGGATCTCCAAATCCAGCCACCGAACGCATCATCCGTCGCTATGCGGGCAATCAGGTAGCGTACCTGCGTTTGCAGCCCGAAAGCCTGATACATTCTCAAATCATCAAACAATATGCGGAAACATGGAAACCTTATTTAACACATCTCATTTAGTGCAACGCGACCAACGCTGTGTATGGCACCCTTATACGCAGTCTAGCACGGCAAACTTGCCTATTCCTATCACTAGAGCAAAGGGCGCATATCTCTATGACGACCAAGGACGCCAATATTTTGATGCTATTTCCTCCTGGTGGATCATGGCGCACGGCCATGCTCATCCCGCGATTGCTACCCGTATAGCCCACCAGGTGCAGCATTTGGAGCAAGTTGTCTTTGCTGACTTCACCCACATAGGTGCTGTCGAATTGGCAGAGCGACTACTGGACTTGCTACACATGCCACAGGGACGCGTTTTCTATTCCGACAATGGCTCTACAGCTGTTGAAACAGCTCTTAAAATGGCCTTGCAGTTTTGGCATCAAACGTCGTCGAAAAAGGCGCGCACTAAAGTCATTTGCTTCGAAAAGGCTTATCATGGCGATACCTTTGGAGCCATGTCGGCCGCAGGCCGCACTTCTTTCAACCGCGCCTTTTGGCCTTACCTCTTTGAAGTCCAAACCATCCCTACACCACAAATAGGAAATGAAGAGAGGTCAATCAATCAACTTAAGCACTTGCTGGCCGCAGATGATGTGGCCTGCTTTATCTTCGAACCGCTCCTTCAGGGGGCAGCAGGCATGTTAACCCATTCTAAAGAGGGACTCGATACTTTGCTTGCACTATGCCAGCAACAGCACGTGCTCACCATTGCCGATGAGGTGATGACAGGCTTTGGGCGTACCGGACCACTTTTCGCTTGTGATGTCTTAAAGGCCAAACCGGACATCACCTGCCTTTCCAAAAGTTTAACCGGTGGTTTTTTGCCGTTGGGAGCGACAGTCTGTAGTGAAGAGATTTTTGAGCGGTTCGTATCGGACAATCCACACCATACTTTTTTGCACGGTCATACGTTTTGTGCGAATGCCTTAGCGTGTGCCGCTGCGCTGGCCAGCCTCGATTTATTCGTGCAGCCCGCCTGTGCTCAGCAGAGATGGGCGATTGAGCAGCAGCACCGGGTTTTTCAAACCCAATGGCAGCATCATCCGCGGCTGGTGCGCTGTGAGGTCATAGGCACGATTTTGGTGGTGGAGTATCGCGATGGCCCTCAGACGCAAGCTGCCTATTTTTCGCCTTTGAAAGAACGACTCAAGAGCTACTTTTTAAAACACCATATCTATGTGCGCCCTTTGGGCAACGTGCTTTACTTGATGCCCCCCTACTGTGCGTCATCAAGTGATTTAGCCGAATGCTATGCGTGCATCATCAACAGTTTGAGCGAGGTGATTTGATGACAGAGAAACAACGATTAACCCACCTGCTACATCACGTCGTGGCTTGTCCCGATTTACATCGGCGCTGGTTGAACACGCTCTCCTGCATGGAGAATTGTGGCGCGCGGAAAATCGCGCGCTGCGAGCATCCCATTTTTGTAAAAAGGGAAATGTTAAAACATGCCGCTGAAGAATTTCGGCATGCGCTTCATCTTAAGCAACAAATTGGTAAAATTGGGAATATGTTTGAAGACTATACTCCGCCTAATATTTTAGGGGGATATTTAGCCATTCGCTATTTGGATAAACTCGATGTTGCTATTTGCCGTATGCTAATGAAGGAATATGGGCTGCACTCTTGGCAATTGAAGCAGGTGGCCTATCTGTTGGTGACTTACGCCATTGAAGTGCGCGCAAGCCGCTTATATCCGTGCTATCAGTATATTTTATCTGCCAATGCCTCACCAGTATCTGTGCGCTTTATCATCGCCGAAGAGGAGCATCATCTCGAAGAGATCGAGGCGCAGCTGGTAGATGTCTGTGATAGTGAAACACTCAAACTCATGGTATGTGCGCTCGAACAAGGCCTTTTTAGGGCTTTTCTACAAGCTCTCGAACAGGCTGTGGAGCTTTAATATTAGCAAAATACTGGACGAAAAGATAGCAATTGTTAAAAGTCTCTAGCTATTGGCTTGAGGTCGATAATATCCTTTGTCGATGATTTCCAAAAGACGTAAAGCAGCATGATTTGGAACTCTCCTACCAGACTCCCAAGATTGCACTGTTTTGATGCTAACGTTTAAAAATTTAGCAAATAGACTTTGTGGATAATGAAGCGTTTCCCTGATCCGCTTTACATCTTCCGCCGAATATTGCATTGCAGGTTCCGGTATCTTGACAGTACGGGATCTTAATTTTTTTTTGCCTGCTTGATGCTCAATGACATCGTTAAGCCCTTCTCTAAGAAGGTTAAACATTTCACTCATCACCCACTCCTTTTTTGATTGTCCTTATCATCTGCAAAATGACTTTTTTTTCATCCGAAGTTAAATCTGCCTGCATATTTTTTGGATAGATCACCACAAAATATGTGATTCCAGCTTCAGGAAAATCTAAGTAGTCGATGCGAAAACCTCCGCTTTTACCTTTACTTATTGATTTAAGGCGTACCTTTCGAAGATACTTTGGCAATGGTTTTGGAAGCTACGTTACATCACTTTCGTCCGTACACCTTGCAAATGCAAGTAGTGTAAAAAGCTTTTCTAAAGCTTTGCTTGCAGCAGGGTCTATAGCCTGAAATTTTGAGACAAGAGTATCAGCTGCTGTTTGGTTACCCATTTTTGCATATTTAAATAGCCGCGCCCACTTTTCGTTATCAGAAGGTGACGCCCCGATGAAATGGGGATAGAGGGATTGCCAAGCAGATGCGATATCACGTGCTATATACTCCATGGCTTGGTTTGAGCCTCTTTCCGCAAGGGCTAAAATTATGCTTAAATTATCCTCTTTTTTTTCGCCAAACTTATTGCAACCCTCTTCATTGTATCCATATATAGTATATAACTCTGTCAGTTCTTCAAGCGCCTGTTCACTTTCATCAGCTAAAAGTTCCATTTTTGCAATTTGCTCATTTCTGGATAGATTTAAGGGTAAAGCATCCTTGCCGCAGCCCAAGCGATTATTCAGGTATGCTTCAGCAAGAAAGTGGCCATAAAGCCCCGTCTCATCATAGGACTTTAGCTCTTGCATCTTAGCTAATCTTTCCTCCAAGGTTTTGGGAGTTTCGATAGCATTCTCTTTGCCTCTGGTATTGCCCGTATAGGCTTTATAGAGGATGTTTAATGCCTCCCTATCATAGTTTCGAGCACATTCCATGAGCTTTTGTTGTCGTTCTGCAAGGGGCAGGGGATAGGCAATCTTATCGCCGATAGCGCCAGTGGCAAGTACAACCAGCTGATAATAGCTAAGCGGAATTTTAGGGTCTGCAAACAGTTGATCAAAGCCTTCTTTTCGGTCTTGCTCAGAAAACAGCCCTCTTCGATCATCCATGATACCTAAGATATTGTGGTAATACGCCCATCCAAGATGATATGAAGCCCGTGCACTGCCATCTTTGGCTAGTAGCAATAAACCGTGCAATCTCTCCTGATAGGTCATCACAAGCTGCTCTGTTGTTTCGTCTGACCCAATAGTTCCATTACTAAAAACATCGGCTAAGGCGATTTGAGCATCCTCCACACCAAGCGCGGCCAATTCAACTAAATGGGCCAAAGCGGGAGCGGTAGCGTTAAAAGGGGGCAATGCTTTAATCAAATTGTAGCCTACTTTAAAATTCCTTAATAGTTGGCTCATCGTCTCGAAGGAATGGGGGGCTCCCGCGTGAAAATCTTGCACCACATCCTTCACAAACATTTCTACTTGCCCCTGCACCTCCTCGATTGGATATGGCTGGTAGGAAAAATACCGATGCAAAGCATGTCGATCACCATTGTAATAGAGGCGTTTAAGGTAGGCTAAAGACAAAGACTCTTTTGAACGGAGCGTTTCCAGCACTAAAGGTGCTGAGCTAGGGTCATTTGCGATTTGATCGATCTTTGCTTTAAGATCGATACACAGTCTTTCGCGGTATTTTGCAATGGTTGCGCCACTATGCTTTTGTCGATAGGTGTGGTAAGCTGAAATCAATGCGTGATGAGGTTTTAGCCACTCCCGGCATGTTTGGTAATAACCAACCATAGCCCGGCATGCTCGGTCATAATCAACCATAGATGTTGGTTGCCACGTGGAGCGAAAGGCCGCAAGCGCCTCTTTGGCCAGCGCTGCATAGGCCTCCACAAGTCTTTTTTCTTCGGAGCTCTTTTCCCCTTCAAAGACTTGACAAGCCAGTGTGCGCACTTTTTCATCCGGATGGTAGGCTGTCACTTGCTCCCTGCACAGAGGACATCTTTCATTGGCATTCGCACATTGCTTGTCACGCATCGGACCAAAGACGTATTCTGTAGAGACCTGATCGGCTATATGAGCGCAGGGCGTTAAGCGCATGGCAGCAATCGCGGTATCCAAGCTATAAGGGCAATTATAATCAGCTGGATCTAAGCTTGTAGTAGTAGGTCTGATTGTAGTATTAAATGACGCCATTTTAATCCTATTAATTTCGTAATGCTTTGAAAGTGTAATTGAAGATTAGTTAACAATCAACTGATACTCGATGTTTCATAAAACAAACAATTTCAACAAATCCTTAAATTGTCTATGCGAGTTTCATGACAACAATATTTTTTAAATCGACGTCGTTGTGTGATCTTTTAACGCAATCATATGAATTTTAGAGAAACTACTAAAATTTATTGCGCCATAATTAAAATTTATTTAGATAGAAAAGAGGGGGTCTGCTATAAGGCTATGGCATAAACCATAAAAGTGGTAATGAAATGAGCGTTTCAAAGTTCTTTAAAGCGTTTACAACTAAGTCTGCGTTAGGAAAATCAATGTATCGTCCATTACATCGCTTTTCATTCCGACGCTAACTAGGTCTTAACATCATCCCCCCGCCTTAATCATTGTTTGGCCATGGCCAACAAATTGACCGTGGAATCAATTGTGCACAAATAATACCTTATGTTCCCGCTAAAAAAGGACCTAAAGGACAAAATGATTCTTCGTCCTTTAGGTCTTTTTGGTCGTTTAGGTCCTTTTTTTATTGTCCACCAGCTAACCAAAAGAGATGGCCGCGGGCACGCGGAATTTCTTTAACAGGCGGGAAAAGAACGTTTCTGCCTCTATTTTTTCTCCCTTTTCAATCGATACGGGGATGATCGGACACCCAATCTCATCGCGAATTTTTAGAATGTGATAGGATTGGTTTAACTTATCGATCTCGGCTGCTAGGTCATCATTTTCCACAAAGATGCATATTGAAAACTCTTTGCTCAGCAGTTCTTTGATGCCGTTTTTGCCATTTGGGTGCTTTTGGGTTTGCAGCGCTTCCATTTCGGGGATGAAGACAACGCGTAGCATATGATAAATGCGTTGCACCCAGCGGTGTTTGTGGTCATGCTCTTGCTCAATAAAAAAGCGCATGCGTCGTCGTTGGGCGCCTAGCATCAGCAAGGTGTCATTCCAAGCTGTATGCCTACATATATAGATCGAAGGGGCGTCAGAAATGCATTCTTGCCCTTTTAGCGTGGTGCTGAAATGCAACCTGGAGAGCAGCATCGCGATGTAGCGGGTGACATAATCGAAATATTGATAGCTGAGCACTGCTGCAACAAGCACTGTAAGGAAGCCAATAATCACAAAACCTTTGTCGGCAGACAAGCCTAAGATGACACTATTTAAATACAGCAAGGCCGAAGCGCAAAGTACGCCGAAAAAGCTCAAGAAATTGCTAGCTGCGACCACTTGACCGCGGGAAGTGCGTGGACTAGACACTTGGATGTTTGAATCCAGCGGAACTTGATACAAGCCACCGAATAGTCCGAGCAAAATCACTAAGGGGATGACAACATATAAGCTATGAGAAAAGGCATCTAATAAGAAACAGCAGATAGCCACTCCGATGGCGGCCAAAGGCACCAAGCCCAGCTCCACAATTCTCCCTGAAATTTTGCCCGCCAAGATCGAGCCTGTACCAATTCCCAACGCCGTCAGCAGAAATAAGTACCCCCCTTGCACGTCGCTCAAGTCCAGTGATTGCATGGCAAAAGGGATCACGTTCAATTGCACATAAGCCCCTAGGAAAAGAAAGAAAGCCGAGCCAACAATCGAAGTTAACAAGGAAGGGTAGTGGGTGGCGAGTTTCAAAGTGGAAAAGATTTCGCCTAGAAAAAAGACATTGAAGCGCTTGGATGAGCCTGAAGGAGGGGTGCGATCGATGCAAAAACTAGCGACTACGGCGATAAAAGCCAAACCCATGGTGCATAACATGGCAAAGGTAAAATTATAATGGGTGATTTCAAGTAAAAAGGAGGCCGCAAAAGTTCCTAAAATAATGGCTAAAAAAGTAAAGGATGTCATCAAGCCATTGGCTTTAGGGATATGGTCTTTGGGCACGATTTCGGGTAATATGCTGTATTTGGAAGGAGCGAAGATGGCGCTATAGGTGGCCATCATAAATAGCACGAAATAGGCGCCGAGCTTACTTTCATAGTGGAAGGCGAGCAGTCCTAATCCCAAAGTGAGGAATTCTAGACTTTTGGTGATGATGATAATCGTGCGTTTGCTGATGCGATCGGCCAAGGTGCCAGCAAAGGCAGAAAAGAAAAGAAAGGGAAGCACAAAGATCGCCCCCGTCATCGCTAGGATAGTATGACTATTTTCGATCCCTTCCACCTGGATGAAAAAATAGATGATCAGCAGCTTGAATATATTATCATTGAGGGCGGCTAAAAATTGCGTCGTATTTAAAAAAGCAAAGGATGAAAGACGACGATTACGAAAGGTTACCATTGGAGATATCTTGATTTAGTTATTATTTGATCTATTATACATAATCAAAATTTACTGCAAACTAGCAAAACAAAAAAGAGACATGCTATTTTGCTTGCCGAATTTAGCAGCATCTTTTAGCATCAAAATTTGATAGGTATACTATACCGAACGTGATTCAAAAGTTGGCATTTCGAGAAATACCAAATTTTTAGTCACATTCGATATAAATTTAATCTTAAGCTTTTATTTCATTTAAAGAGCAAGTTATGCCCACACTCGCCCTCTCTCCTTCAGTCAAACACCCGACTGAACCCCTGCCAAATCAACGTCGCCGCCATACGATCGATATGCGACATGTGGCAACCATCATTTTAGGCGGAGGGCAAGGATCGAGATTAGCCCCATTGACCACCACGTGCTGCAAACCGGCCATTTCCTATGGTGGACGCTACCGCCTCATCGACATCCCTGTGTCCAATTCCATCAATTCCGGCTGCCAAAAGATCTTCGTCCTCACCCAGTTTCTCTCGCGCTCTTTGCATCAACATCTCTTTTCCACTTATCGCCTGGATCATTTTTCGGCCGGTTTTATCGAAGTCCTGACAGCTGAAGAAAAGCCCCACACGAAAGCGTGGTTTCAAGGCACAGCTGATGCTGTCAGACAAAACCTCGAATATTTCATCGAAACCCCCGCCGATTATTTTCTGATTCTTTCGGGGGATCAGCTTTACCACATGGACTTTCGCAACATGCTGCAGTTTGCCTACGAAACTGAAGCCGATGTCGTCATCTCCTGCCTGCCTATCGGAGAAGCTGAAGCCAAACGCATGGGGGTGATGCAAATTGGCGAAGACAACTTCATCACGGCGTTCCATGAAAAGCCCCAACAGCGACGCGATTTAAATAAGATGAAACTGTCAGCTTCTGAATCGCGGCGCCTGCGCATCGATCCTACCATGAAGCTGGACTACTTAGGGTCAATGGGCATCTATCTGTTTAAGCGTAAAGCACTCATTGACCTTCTTCTCAAAGATCCAAGAGAAGATTTTGGCAAACATCTCATTCCAACAAAAGTACAAGAAGGCAACATCGCCGCCTACATCCACCAAGGCTATTGGGAGGATATTGGCACCATCGAATCCTTCTACAAAGCTAACATGGCTCTGACCACACAGACTCCTCCTTTCAATTGCTATAATGAAGAGTGGCCCATTTACACCCACCATAACACCCTGCCAGGTGCCCGCATCAGCAATACACAAATCAACAACTCGATTATCTGCGAAGGAGCGATTGTCGATGCCGATGAAATCACCCATAGTATCATTGGACAACGCAGCGTAATCGGGAAAGACACCATCATCAGCGATTCCTTTCTTATGGGCAATGACTTCTACACCCTGCATGCCGAAAATTCAAATCTGCCCCAAAAATTCCAAATCGGCCATCATTGCATCATTCGCAAAGCCATCCTCGATAAAAATGTGCATATCGGCAATCATGTCCAGTTGATCAATAAAGACAAGCGTACCCATTACGATGGCCATAACATCTCCATCCGCGATGGCATTATCATCGTACCTCGAGGAGCCACCATTCCTGATGGCTTTATCCTCTAGAGGTCATTGCAACAATCCCTTTTAATCTTGGAGAAGCCTTATGTCCGTATGGGCAATAGCAGATTTACACCTTTCCTTTGGCGTGCCAGACAAAGCCATGGATGTCTTCGGCGAGAAATGGCAACACCATCCCGATAAAATTTCCCACCACTGGAAAAATCTGATCACCTCAGAGGATTTGGTCCTATTACCAGGGGACATCTCCTGGGCCATGCACCCCGAAGAAGCCCTACCCGACCTACAATGGATCGATGCTCTGCCCGGCACTAAAGTCATGATTCGCGGCAACCACGACTATTGGTGGAGCTCCTTAAGTAAAGTCGAGAAAATTTTGCCCAAATCGATCCATCTCATTCAAAACAATGCCTTTCATTGGAACGATATCGCCATCTGCGGAGCACGTCTATGGGATACCCCTGAGTTTTCGTTTGCTCCCTATATTGACTATGCAGATAACCCACGGGCAAAAAAGCTGTCGGAAGTCGATTCCCCCGCTGAAGCTGAAAAGATCTTTCTACGCGAATTAGCGCGTCTAGAGATGAGCTTAAAAGCCCTCCCCAAAAACATCACCACCTGCATTGCCATGACCCACTACCCTCCTATTGGCGCTGATTTGCAGGCTTCCCGCGCTTCAGCATTATTAGAGAAATATCACGTAGCCGCTTGCGTGTTTGGCCATTTACATAATGTCAAACCCCAAGCTCTCCCTTTTGGTATTAAAAATAATGTCCATTATACTCTTGTAGCGGCAGATTATATCGACTTCATCCCCGTTAAGCTGCTATAACCACATTCGGCATATGTAACCAGAGGATAACTATGAAGATCAGCCCACTTGCTGGCAAACAAGCCCCAACATCCTTGCTCGTCAATGTCCCCAGCCTCATCAATGCCTATTATACCGAACAACCAGATCCTTCCATACCCGTTCAACGCGTAGAATTTGGCACTTCAGGACATCGCGGCTGCTCATTCGATAAAAGCTTCAATGAAAACCATATCCTTGCCATTAGCCAAGCCATCTGTTTATATCGCGCCCAAAACCAGATCGATGGTCCCCTATTCCTTGGCATGGATACGCACGCTCTCTCGCTACCAGCATTTAAAACGGCACTAGAAGTGCTTGCCGCCAATCACGTCGATGTGATGCTCTCCGAGGGAGATGAATTCACTCCCACACCTGCTATTTCCCATGCCATCCTCACATACAACCGTACGCAAAAGATCAAACTCGCCGATGGCATTGTGATCACACCTTCACATAACCCTCCAACAGAAGGCGGATTCAAATACAACCCACCAAACGGGGGGCCCGCCGAGCCTGTCATTACGAATTGGGTGCAAGCCAAAGCCAACGAAATCCTCGAAAATGGGATGCAAGGCGTGAAAAGAATTCCCTTCGAAAAAGCACTCCAGGCTGCAACCACACACCGCTATAACTATCTTCACGCCTACGTCAGCGATCTGGAAAATATCATCGACATGGAAGTCATACGCCGCTCTAACATCCATCTTGGTGTAGATCCCCTGGGCGGCGCTGGCGTCCACTATTGGAAACATATCGCCAAGCACTACGGCTTGAATTTGACCATCACGAATGAAATCATTGATCCCACCTTCAGCTTCATGGCGGTAGATTGGGATGGCAAAATTCGTATGGATCCCTCATCAAAATACGCCATGCAAGGGTTAATAGGCCTAAAAGATCGCTTTGACATCGCCTTCGCTTGTGATACCGACTACGATAGACACGGCATCGTGACTAAAAGTGTGGGCTTACTTCCCCCCAATCATTATTTGTCCGTGGCCATCTTTTACCTATTCCAACATCGACCTCTATGGCAGCAAAATAAAGGGGTAGGTAAAACACTCGTCAGCAGCCAAATGATTGATTGCGTCACAGCCAAGCTCGGACGCAAGTTGTATGAGGTCCCTGTGGGCTTTAAATGGTTCGTCGATGGCTTATTTGATGGCTCTTTAGGCTTTGTGGGTGAAGAAAGTGCCGGTGCCTCCTTTGCGCGCTTGGATGGCACTGTATGGACAACAGATAAAGATGGGATTATTTTAGCTCTGCTGGCCGCAGAGATCACTGCCAAGCTAGGTCGCGATCCTGGCGAAATCTATCAAGAGCTCACGCGCGAATTTGGGGCGCCAGCTTATGGTCGGATTGAAGCGCCAGCGACCCCCAAACAAAAGCAGATATTGAAAAACCTGAATCCCCAAAGTGTACTTTCCAAAGAATTGGCGGGCGAAAAAATTCAGTCCATTCTTACAAAAGCACCGGGCAATGACGCTCCTATTGGGGGCTTAAAAGTGATAGCCCAAAATGGATGGTTTGCTGCGCGCCCTTCAGGCACGGAAGATATCTACAAAATCTATGGGGAAAGTTTTCTTGGGGAAGAGCATCTCAACCTCATTTTCAAAGAAGCACAAACCATTGTGGATGCAGCTTTAATAAGGACCCAGCCATAATGAACGCGAAGATCACGAAGCAAGCGAAGACATCGCGAAGATTGTTTTTTTACAACATACGAATCTTCGCGTTTTCTTCGCTTGCTTCGCGACCTTCGCGCTCAAAAATCAATTGGACATGGACTACCTGGACGAATTGGACAGGGCAGTCCAATTCGTCCATGTCCATCCATTCTGCCCTTTAGCGGATGGGGCAAGCGCCTGTGGTACAAGCTTCAGCGGTCAACTCATCACGCATCTCAATGCCAGCATAGTCGATCTCTTTCAGCTTTGACACATAAGTATCATAGCCTTCTTTAGTCGTCACTTCTTGAGGCAAATAAGCATACCCTAAATCTTCCGCGTTTTTGGTTGGATCATTGCGGAATAAGAACGACACACCTACATAGCATTCCCAATTTTTGAGCAACCAATCGATAATCGCTGGCACTTCGGAAGGATCGTAAGAAACGGTGTTCGACACGTTCTGTTCACACCATGTCTCTTGCAGCACACGATACCATTCGAGCTGCTGCACCGCCGTTTCGGTATTGACTTCAACTTCTTCAACCTTACCTGATTTTCGCGTGACCGTCGTGCGTGTAAATGGGATATTATCATATTTTACCGGAAACTTCACCAACACCGATTCTGGCTCAAATGGCTTTTCGATCACCATATAGCCAGCGTTACGGAAACGTGTGACCAATGGATCATGCTTGGAATAGGTAATATTGTTAAATAAATACTTTCCTAAAGGCATATGGATACCCTCAGGCACTTCACCCCATTCTTCTGTTCCCATAATCTTGCTTAAAGTGCCGCTTGGCTTAACACAGGTGACGTTCTTTGGCAATGGTGCATTTAACTCATTAGCCATGCTATAGGCCGCACTCACGGTAATGTTGCGCATACGCTTGTAATCATATGCTGTCAAATCTGGTCGGCCACGAATACCCGTCAATCCCACACCACACAGGTGCAAAAATTGGTTATTCAAATGCCACGCTTCTTGCAAAATCTCATCGCGCAAATTCACCATCGTTTGACGGTAATTCATACGCCCTGCAATAAACAACGCGCGCTCCAATCCCACCTTATCACCTTTAAAGGCTAATACGTTCACTTCTGTCAAATTACAGAAGCTCTTATTGCCTAAAAGAATTTCCACACAAGGGTTGCATCCTTTGAACCATGGCGCACGACGCTCTGCTTCACCACCATTGATAAAACCTGGCTCTGACCCCCCCGACTCCAGCATCATTTGGAAAAGATTTTCCAGCTCTTGTTTCGTGGGTTTGTCGCGGAAAAGCAAACTGTTGTTCGATTGCTGACGGTGCGAATTGCCTTTAAGCCACCATTCTTTCTTGGCGAGCGCAAAATCTTCCCACTCCGGCTGTCCATATTCAAACAAGGCGATCTGTGCCGAACGACGGCTAGAAAGTATTGTGCCTAACCAGTTAACGATATCCAAAATATCCATGCGCGTTAACAACTGATCCGCACGATCAGACAAAATTTTGGCAATGGCTTTAAAAGCCTTAGAAATCTGCTCATCACCAGAAGAGATCCATCCATAGCCTTTAAGACGGGTTCCAGCCGGACGAATTTCAGAAAAATCCAAAACGAGTCTACGTGCCGGAAACTTACCTGCGACAAGTTTACCAATGGCTTTCGCCCAGGCAATCGCAGAGTCACCCACTTTAATCGTCCAGGTATATGTTTCTGGTTCATAAGTCTCAACATTATGTTGCACGCCACCTTTGGTCGTGCGATTAGAACGAATCACTTTAATTTCATGCAGAGGTCGTCGGAAACCATTTAGCGTTCCTGTAATAGGCCTAAAACCAACACCACACCCTTGAAGCAGCAACCAAAGCACGTCCACCATGTCATAAACGGTTTCAACATGTGTATAAGAGCAGTTGAACATGCTGGACTCTCGCGTACGGCTTAACTCTGTCCCACCCAACCACAAAGTACGTCCTGCTACTGCAATATAGCGATTAAGAATGAGATGGCGCATTTCTTCAAGTTCATCATCTTCGCGATCGTTTAGTGTACGTCCTAATGCACGCTCCCACAACCAGCGTTGATGGCCGACAACACGTGCGACTACTTGATCCCAGCTTTCAAGTAAAGAATCGCCCTCTTTCACCGGACGGTGATACGTTCGCAAGGCTGTTGCCATAGCCCTCGATGTTGGTTTAGTCATAGTCACTCCCTCTCTTAAAATTATTATTTTATCACAATCAACAAACAAAAACAATCGATATATCCCCAAAAAACACAACATCTTGTGTTGATTTCGCCATCGAATCACAACCGCTTGTGTTTTTCGCCCCTTGATATCGGCCTTTTTTGCTTAAAAGTCAAGACGGAGTTTGATTTTGAAATTGTTGTGGAGGTACTTAGTGATTAAAAGCTAGACATCTGAATATGAAAGAGATACAAAAAAATACCACAAATCGTATCTATTTCATTATGAAAGAATTAGGAAGGGAAAAATTTCAGAAAAGCACTCAAATCGGGATCGCGTAAACTGAATGCTTTTTCTGGAGAAACGGCCTCGCGTTTATTCAAAATAACTTGGAGTGCTTTTTCAATAGCTTCACGATCGAGTCGGTGATAGAAATCGATGCACACAGATACTAGGACTTGAAAGTCATCTTCATTTTGCAGCAAAGGAGTTGTTTTATGCACTAGACGGGAGAAAGTTTTTTCATCTCCATTGCGCACTAAGTACGCTAGCATCTCAAAGTTGAGTTCTAAATCTGGCTCACTTGCTTTGTCATCAATTAATTGCTCAATAATGTCATTGGCTTCATTCAAGTCGGCTGCTGCGCACAGTCGTGCGCGAAGAAATTCAAACCAATTTTCTTCGTGAATATAGCTGCTAAAGCCTTCGAGCAATTCAGCTGCATAGGAATTATTGTGATTATCAATTTGATCAGAGATAAAGTCGTAGAGAAAACTTTCCACATCATTAGCGCAGCTAGCATCCAGAAATTCAAAAGCCTCTACTGGATCGGCGCCATCATCAACATTTTCATCTAAGATGACTTGCAAATTAGCCAATGCATCTTGAATTGCTTCCACATTTTGCACTTGCTGTCTATCATATAAATGGATCTGGTGGTCGATTTCATCGCAAAAAATAGACACACAGGTCTTTTCGGGCAGCAAACGGCGCCATAATTCAAAGATCAACAAATACACTTGATCTTGTGTTTGTATATCGACATTGGCATCGGCAATCAAAGCTTCCGTCAAATCCTCTGGTGTATCAACAGTTTCAGCGTAGGCTTTAAATGAGGTTTTATCGAGGTATAACCCTTTATCTTCAAGTCGTTCAAATAAATTATCCACAGGCATCGAACGATAATCTTCGATCTGCCAGGCTTCCACTTCCAAAGTAGGATCAAGAACCCAATTCATGCGTAGTGAATTGTAAAGCGCGCGTCGATTAATTTCCATAATACCTGCCATATTCACAGCCATTTCCGCCAAAAAACCCGCGCCCGTGCCCGTGCCCGTGCCCGAAAATATGGGCTTTCGCGAAAGAAATGCTGATCAATCTGTTGCTTTTCTAAGCATAAAGTTTTCTAGCGACAATAGCCACCATATTCAAACGATAACTAGCATATAGCAAAACGAATAAAGCAACCAGAGAAAGGAGAAAGGCGAAAGGCGAAAGGTTAAAAAAAGGCAAAAAAGGAGAGCTAAAGACTTAATCCTCAGGCTTAAGTTTTCTTTTTCGCCTTTAGCCTTTCGCCTTTCTCCTTTCTCTAAGGCCCGATCAGCCTGATGGCATCCTGAGGTACATACCCCAACTCTCCATTCGGCGATAACACCTTAAACCAACTACCATCGGGCAAAATGCTCAACACTTCCAGCGTCATGCCCGTCGGCAACGGTTGCTGGGTTACTTTGGCAAATTGCTCACCCGCATCGCGGCGCAATTCCGTCGATTGTACCAATGTAGCTTCTAGGGGCGCTAAATAGCGCGTGTATCCCAAGCTAAGCAACATGATCCCCATCAAACTTCCCGCCACCACAGCGCTTTTCAAATACCACACATGCTTTGACCATAAATAGGCAGAGTAGAAAAACAACGTAAAGAGGCAAAAAACAGCAAACAGCTGCAAACGCTCAGGCAAGGAAAAATAGGTATGGAAAAAGAACACTCGACCAATCAGCCCCTTCTCATCACTGTGAGGCAGCGACAATTTATCTTGCACCACCGCCAGATTGTGCTGCACGCGATCCGCACGAGGCATCAACGCCTTAGCGCGCTGGTAATACAAAATTGCCCAACCATACTGGCCGAGCTGAAAATAGGTGTTGCCAATGTTATAATATAACCTTCCAGTACCATATTGCGGCTGATAATCTTGTTCGAGAGCGACATATAAATCTAACGCTTGATTGAAGGCTTGCTTGCGTTGAGCGACGGTTTTTGCTTTCTCGCCAGTTTGATAGTTGTCAGCAGCATCTTTTAAGCGGGAGTCTCCACCTCTAAAGCTCAGTGCTAGGCCACCAAGCAGCAGCAAACACAGAAAGAAGATGAGCAGTGTTTTAAAGCTCAGTGGAAATTGCTTAATCATGCTATCCCTCCCTGCCCATGACTCTGCCGGATCTTTTCCAACAACGCAACAGCCATCGCCTGCACAGTCGCATAATCCAAAATATCTCTCCCAGCATATTCACGTCCGGCAAAACGCTTCTCTTCAATATCGCATAAAAATGCCCGCACCTCGCTACAAAGGCCTTTAGTGGGCAATTTTTCATCCGCGATATCATCTTTTGAAAGATACCCTTTTTCAACTAAAGCCATTTTCAATGCCTTGTTAATACCTTCAAAATATTTTGGAGAGCCTTCCGGCTGCTGTAAAGCCTGACGTAAAACTGATTGGCTAGTCAGAACCTTAGCTTGCTTTTGTTGCTGCCACAAATAGGTGCGGACATAGCGTTGATAGAGAACTAATCCAATGCCTAACGGTACAAGACCAAAAACCCACCACGTACCTCCAAAGCGGTTGTATAAATCGGCAGCATCCAACACATAGATTCCTTCCACTTCAATAAGAGAAGGTGCATATGAGGATGTTTGAAGGGAGTGATCTCCCGAATAAGCAGGCTGTGGAGCTTCCTTAGAAACATTGCCTACTGCAGGTGCACTTGTTGTTTGGGACTTTGCCGTTTTAACTACAATAGGGATGGCTTGACTATGCAAAATGGTATAATCGACAGTATCGGGATTAAAATATGAGAATTCAATACTCGGAATTTCCTTAATCTCATTCGTCAATGGTCGCAATTGCAAAATATACGTTTTGGTGTCATCGTGAACCTCTTCTTGAGGTGGTAAATCATTAAAGCGGAAAAAACCACTGAAACCTGGCTGACGCTCAATATTCGGCAAAGGGACATTCTGTACATTTCCCCGCCCTGTGATTGCGACAACAAGCGTGATGACATCTCCCACATTAATTTCAGCAGCACTTTTTAATGTTACGTTGAATTCATAAGCACCAACAGCTCCATTGAAGGAAGTGGGCTGATTTTTTTCAGGAAATGGCAATACGGTTATAGTTACGGGGGGAGCTATCGATGTAAGCTTTGGGGAAGTATGGACATGCTTTCCCGAAGCATCTTCTTGGTAAGCATAACCAGCAATTTCAGATGGACCGTAGGAGAAATCCCCAGGTTTGACCGCTTCCACTTCTTGCGAAATCTGGCTGATGCTTACATTCCCTTGCACGGAATCCTTAATTTCCTTTTCACCAATCTTTGTCATACCCTGGGCATCGAGCAACGGTAACTTCTCGTCTGTGAGTTCAATATGACCGCTAAAATAATAGCGATAGGTCAATGTTGTCCGTTGCCCAGGGTATAACGCATTTTTGCCCTCAACCAGCGCTTCTAAACGCAATGAAGGCTCTGTTGAGACAGGATTTTTAACTACAGGGGAAGAAGGCGGAGAGACCTGCGGTGAAGGAGGTGAGGAAGCTTTCGGACTCGGAGGGGATTGCGTGGGAGAGGGAGTACCTGGAGAGTCTGTGGCAGCGGAATTTGGCTTAGCTTGTACGCTATAGCTGAGCATTACAGATTGATAGTTTTTTTCTCCCACTTTTACACTAACCGCTGGCAAAGCATATAATCCAGGCGATTTCCCGGGGATGCGAAAACTATAGATCGTAAGAATTAAGGGATTATTAGGATCGAACTGGACGTCCTTAACAAATTCAACAGCTAACGGCTCTTTACCCATGCGAAAACTGTTTACATCTACCACATTATTTTTGTTGTGCGTAATCATCACCGAACCTGTGATCGGTTGATTTTCATCGATCGAACTCGCATCCAGCTGGGTGACGACTTTATCATCATTTAGAAAAGCTGTTACCTCATCAGCATAGAGTGATCGACATAATACAAGCCAAAAAAAGCCTAATGCTATGACACTCCTGGGTGTTACCATCCATTGGAACATTTTCTTTACCTTTACCATGGGCGCTCTTCTCCTTTTTTACTAGGAGCTGTTTTGATTCCTGGTTTGCTATGGTCTTCATTTTCCATTTCTTGCACAAGCCGCAACACTTGATTTATCGGCGCATTAGCCGCCGCGGCCGATTTTTCCGCTGTCGACCCACCCGTAGCGGGTGTTTGCTGCTGACTTTTTGTTTGTTCAGCTTGCAATTTATCTAAGGCTTCCTTCCATTCTTTGACCGCCACCTCTTGCAAAACAATAGCATCGTCTAACGCACTGCTATCCTCTTGTTTCTCCTTGGCCATGCTAGCCGCACGTTCTCCAAGCAAAAATAAGGAAATAATTTCATCCCATGGATGCTGTCGATCGGCAGCAAACTCTTGCTTTTGTTGCGCCATAGCGGTCGGAATAAAGCGCTGGGATTTCTGTAAAGTAGCTTGTTGCTGCTGCACAACAACAGCTATCACCTCTGGAGACACATTTTCTCGCCGCTTTGCTTGTTGCCACAAATGGCTGAGACGTAGGCTGAACCGCTCTCCATTTAAAATGCTTTGCAAAAGCATCTTTGCTGATAGCTTATCTTGCGACTCAACCATCTCTTTTAAGACGTTCTGTGCAGACTCTATCCATATTCTAGCTTGATATTGACGCCCATAACTCAAAGCCTGCTTGCCAGCAGTAAGACCTTTATCAACCTGTTGGAAACCCTCTTTAAGGTTTGATATGTCTGCTTTTTCAACCAAATCGTGAACTTTTATTTGCGTTTTCTCTAAAGCTTCTAATGAAATTTCCTGCAGCGGGTCTTGTCCTAATACAATCCCATACGCCACCAGTAGTCGGTGTAAGGCTTCGTTTACTGGCTTGTCCTGAAATGCCAGATGCAAAAACATATCCAACGCTTCCATACTTGACTGAAAAGCTTTTGTACTAGCTACAAAGTCGCCTTGACGCATCAACGCCAATCCTTCTTTGAAGAATTGATACGCTTGCTCATATTGCACCTCAAGTTCTGTGGACGCCGTTGTTTTTGCATCTTTATGCACAAGCTGTTGCAAACTATTCCATAGCAACAACCAGCTCTCGGCTCGCTGTAAATACAAGCCAACATATTGCTTTCTCAGTGCGGTAGCTAAAGCGGCATCCTGCAAAAACGCCAAATGCTCGATGATTGCACCCTCTCCAGCAATCAACATGGCGGCTCCCGATTCGATAGAAGTGTGACTGATCTTATAGTCGGTATAGCTGTGCAGCACTTGTGCCAACAACTCCTTTGTGACTAAATACATCTGCTCAATTTCATAGGGAGTTTTGCATATTTGCGCACCCTCCACCTGAGCTAATACACAAGCAGCTTCTTTTGCCTCATCGATATCTTCCAAAACATAGCGAAATGCCAATATCAGCGTTTGATAGTCTTCATCGCTACCAGCAGGGTTAACATCCAAAGCTTGCCATTTGCGCTGAGCTAAGAGCAAATGTGCTAACGCTTTATTAGCTGTCAAACGCTGCGCTAAGGCTGGCAGTGTTTGGCTGCCACTACCCACTTTTTGATATTCCGCTATGGCATCTTCCCATCTACCTTGCGCCAACCCAATAGTGCCAATATCGTAAGCTAGGATCATCTTCTGCCAATCTTCAAGATGATCTTCTAACAGCTCAAGCTGCATGCGGGCACGGTCGTAATCGCCTGCTTCGAAATACACTTCCGCTTGGTGCCAAGAGGTATCGACGGGCGCGGCCCATAGGGACATCCCATACATTGCCGCAACAATCCATACCCACACAGTTACACTCTCAAAGCCACGCATTACTGCCACCAGCTCGTTTTATACCAAACGTAATTCAAAACCAAAAACTAAACTAACAGACGATGATATCTTCATAAAGAAATTATTATCAGTAAAAACAATTGGACATGGACGAACTGAGACGATTGCAAATCTTTTAAACAATTAAAACATTAACCATCATTAAAAACACACAACAATTGCTATCAATTCTAAAACATGTTATTATATTGTTTTATTTTTATATTAAGGCCGTATGCTTGCTCCCATTCATCGTTCTCAATACAACTCACGGTTGTCCCCTCCTCTCCATCAACCCAACAAAAGACCCCCTTCTGCTAATGCCCTGACACTACAGATCAAAGTCTTAGGCTTAGCCACTTTCGTACTACTTGGCGGCGCGATTGCCTTTGCCTTGAGCAAAAGTTTTGAAAACCCTGCTCATGATTTTCCACAAGCATCTTCTATTCCCAATCCGCCCCCTACACTCAAAGCACAAACCATAACGGCCTCTATGCCCAAGATGCCTCCCACAACCATCCCTCAAAAAACCACAACTTCTATCCCCACCCCTCAGCCTACACTAAAAAAACAAGCACAAACGCCCGATGTACTACTTCTTCCAAGCCATGACCTCAGCGATGATGACGAGTTGATTCGTGAATTTGACCATTTTCTCGATTCCATTGATCATATCCCTCAACAGCTGTCTTTGCGCGTGTTAGAGGTGGCCGAAAAATGCTTGGCCATTGAAACCAAAAAGGCCCGGACAGTACTAGCCAAGTATATGATCAAAGACTATCAGCACACTGTCCATCATCTTAAAGGGGAGGGTGCCGCCCAATTAGTGACCAAAAGCCTTAACTATCCCACCGAAACAGCGCATCAAGTCGTGGTGCATTATTTTAAACTGGAAGCCGAACTAAATGCGGGTAGCCTCCAGGCTTTTGTTGCCTACGATGGCAACCCCTCCCAAGCTATCACGCCAGCTGCGAAATACTTCTTTGCCCAAAAAAATCCGCCACAAGCTCCTGAAGAGACCATCATCAACCTCGATTCCCTTTGAACGCGAAGAAATGGACTGAATGGACTGAATGGACTGAATGAGACGATTGCAAAAGTAAAATCGTGTTCTAGAATCGAATCTGTCGCCAAAAAAGATTGTTTTTTGGCAACGAGCTGGTTCTAGGAAACCCAATGATATTAGATTATAATTGGGTATTCCAGCCATCGCTCAGGGCAACGCCCTGAAATGTAAAAGCCTAGGGCATCGCCCTAGGTGCAGTTAGAATAGGTTTAGCAGGCTGTAGGCCTGCGTTGTAGCGTAACTGAAAATAGATTACCGCTATTCAGGAGTTACTACAAAGCAGGCTTACAGCCTGCAAATTCACACACAATCCACCTAGGGCGATGCCCTAGGCTTTTACATTTCTGGGCGTTGCCCTGAGCAATTGCTTTTCTAACAATATATTGTCACTTATGCAATCGTCTCGAATGGACGGAGTGGACTTTATGGACCATAAGTGGACCAGAAAGCTGTCCACTCGAGGCGATTGCATAATTGACAATATATTTTTCGAATATTTAAATTAGGCTTCAATCTAAATCTTGAGAATTGATACACCCGGTGGTTTACCCCTGAAAGGGGTATCGGCTTGTAGCCCAGGGTAAGCGACAGCGCAACCCTGGGAGATTTTATTAGATATTGTACCCCAGAATGGGGTACGGGCATGCTGCGATCCGACAAAAAATGGCCCGCACCCCTTTCTGGGGTGCAATATTACATTCTTATATACCCAGGGTTACGCTGTCGCTCACCCTGGGCTACAAGCCGTTACCCCTTTCAGGGGTAAAGCACTGAGAACATCAAGCCTCAGGACAACGCCCTGAGCGATGCTGGCTTGAACACACTCTTGCTGCCGATATCGGAAATCAGCTAGTCATTACCAAAAACCAATTCTTTTTTGACAACGGATTCGGTTCTAGAGCGCCATTTTACTTTTGCAATCGTCTCACTCCGTCCATGCCGTCCATGCCGTCCATTCAGTCCATTTCTTCGCGTTATCTTCGCTTGCTTCGCGACCTTCGCGTTCAAAGTCTTTGACCTTAATGCCAAAACTGTTTATGAAAGATACCAAAAATTCATAAAGAGAAAGAATCATGCATTTATTGCTGCTATTAGCCACTTCACTTTTTTTCAGTACCATGAGTCACCTGTCAGCTATTGAACATCACACAGAAATTAACCTCTCCGGCGGCTATCGCAATGATCAACTAGCTTCTAAAATCGATCTCACTACCACCCCTCCACAAGTACCTACAGTCAATAGCGCTTTGAAGAGCAAAATTGATGATATTAGTATTGGACAAATAGGTTTTGACGGACGCATCATGTTCCCCTATTCCTCCGATCCTTGCTGTGAATTCTATTTCCTTAATAATTTCTATCTCGATGGCTTCGCCTATTGGGGCTGGAGTGGAGAAGGCAACAAACTCCATCTCACTGATGAAGAGGATGAACGAACAACATCCACCCACATTAAGCTTAAAGAGATTCAAACTGATGACTACCAAGTTGGTCTCGGCTACCTTTTCGATGATGATTGCTGGGCATTTGGAGTGTCTGCAGGCTATGCGTATAATAGCCAGAAAATCAAATCTAAGGGCGGAGAGATTTCCACCCCTTCCAACATTGACTTACTCACTGATCCACTCTTCAGCGATGGATATAAAACCAAAACCCACTGGCAAGGTCCTTGGGTAGGCGTTGAACTCTACTACGATTGGTGCCATTGGGCTTTTACTCTGGGATATGAATATCACTTTGCCACCTATCACCAAACACATAAAAATCCCTCTTCAATGCCCAACATTGCTAGCAAAATTAAAGCCAATGACGCTTATGGCAATGTGGTATACCTGGATGCAATCTATCGCTTTTGCGGTGGCTGGCAGGCAGGATTTGAGTTTAAATATCAGGATTGGCAGGCAAGGCATGGACATGTGACAACCCATCATGCAAACATCACGCTGCCACCAGATGAAACGTTAAAAGCCAAAGCCAACGCCCAGTGGCAGTCCTATAGCATCATGGCAGACATCGGTTACGCCTTCTAAAAGGCTAAAAGCTAAAAGCTAAAGGCTAAAGGCGAAAGGCGAAAGGCGAAAAAAAGACAGGACAAAGGTATGTTTTTTTGCCTTTCTTTTTAGCCTTTCGCCTTTAGCTTTTAGCCTTTCTTTTTAGCCTTTGCTTTTTACCACAAGAGACTAACCCCAGCCAACAGGGTATAGGAGGTAATCTCTGGTGACCAGCTGCCTGCGGCATTGGCATACCAACTCCAGCCACATCCCATGGCACTTGACACATCCACCACACCTTCTAAACTATTGCGGTTGACGTGCACCCCGTGCACAACAAAATTATGGCCGAAATTTTCAAAATGCGCCTTTAAATTATTGCCCAAAGAGGTAAAACGATAGCGCCAAGCTAAATCGACAGCTACATCAAGCCAACCCAATTGGTTTGTAGTCAGGTGCACCCCTAGGCGCCCCCATGCATTGAGATGATGTTTGGCTGCAATGTCAAGATTCAATAACGACCCCCCAGTTACGCTATGCTCGTGGATATGATGGCAAAAGTAGTAGCTCCCTTCGATACCCATAAAGGGTTGCACCGAGATCATTCTCCTGTAGGCATTGAATCCACTTTCTACATAAAGATCTCCCTGATACATCTTGGGTGTGCCACGCAAAGAATAACGGAGATCCCCCACATTGACATGCCGTTTTAATTTTTGCTGACCGTAACTGAGGGCTAGGTCGCCCAACACATAAAAGCAATCTGCGCGATAGGCCCCATATAAGCCGCCTAAGGCCATGAATCCATGACTTTTGCCACTTAAGTGATAGGTTGTATGATCAGCATGGTAGGCTGCAGCTACACCAACAACCACCTCTTGGCATCGTCCTTGTCCCATGAGGGTTAGATCATAACCGTCTGTGGTGCTACCAGCCACGTGGTTGCTATTGTGAATTCTTGTGTGGTGATAACTTGAGTCCAACCATACACTGCTGCCACCCTGTCTGCTAGAATCGCATACACATTCTGAGGCGATCATCGTGCGCAAAGGATCATAAAGATGCTGTATGAATTGTTGGCTGGCGTGGATCGCTTGCACAGTGACATTTGTGTATTGCTCCCCACTCATCTGATCAAGCGCCTTCCTTGCTTGCTGCGGAGGCAATGCTACCAGCGTATTTAATAGAGCGGATTGTTTTGGAGTGGGTCTTTGTAAGCTTTGCAGTTGTGTGGAAACGCTCTCTTGATTAAAGGTCTCGGCCAACACATGCAGCGCATTGGTATATTTTAAAAACACATTGTTCTGGTCATAGGATAAGCTATAAGCAATCAATGGATTTACTGTAAGAAGAGTATAAGTACCTGTAACTCCCTGCGCGGCATGCAAGATAGGAATCTCAAATTCGGCATTAGGAGGGAGCTGCTTTTCGCCAGTATTGGTAGGAGCAACGGCTACAGCGGCACCCGGCGCAAGCGTGGCGGTCCCGCCTACATCGATTAATGACCCACTACCTTGATTGTTCACCAAGACTTGATAGAGGCTATCGGCAGCCTGGCTATAGTTGCCATCGACAACGGTGGTCCCAATAGTGCTTTGAATGTTGGGGATACCGCTGATAATGGTAGCGCCCTTAGTCAGCGTGAGGTCTTTTAAGATGTGGCCATCCCCCGAGAGGATACCAGGACCGTTGACCGTGACATCGCCTCCTAAAGTATTATAGAGGGCCAAAGTCCCGTCGTTGATAAACGTGGGACCGGTAAAGTTGGTGCCGTCGCCCCAAAAGTTGGCCTGGATAGAACCCTCCTTTATAAAAGTGCCTTGCCCACTTAAGGTGCCACGGAAGAGCATCAAGGTCGTGTCGCCGTTGAAGCTATTAGCAGGGTTGAAGACAACGCTTGTCCCCTGATCTTGACAATCGATGATGGCCTGATTGGGCTGAGCCTCATCTTTTACTACTAATTTGGCTTGGTCATGCAGAGTAACCTTGGCGCTTACCATGTCTGAAATGTCTTGTAAGGTTAACTGCACCTGCTGATATAAATCACTTTGCGAGGTGTCGAGCGAAAAACTATCTTTAATAACAATCGTTGTTTGATCGCGCGCTATAATCGTGGCGTTGTCCATATTGAGTTGGTTGTCAATAACAGTAAAAGAGGAGATAATATCGCCTAGAAAGTGGGAATTTCCCGTCAGCAGAATATGCGACTGACCGGCCGTTGAAGAGGAAATATGCAAGTTTCCATCGGCAACGACTATCGAGGCTATCCCCAAATCTGAACTATCTTGCGCAGTGAGTTTGGCATTCACCACGTTGTAAGTGATTGGATGATAACGAACATCGCTGGCATCGGTCAAGGAAAGCACCATCTGGGCACCTGGGACCACGTCTATGCTTACCTCGTTTCCCGTATTTTGTATCACAGCTATAAAATTTGCAAAAGTAGGATCGCCCATATGGAATAGGGTGGAAGGGCCAGAAATTTGAAAAGTATAGGCGTCAAGGGAATTAAAAATCATAGCTGCAGGACGAAAAACATTGGTGGGCATATTGCCTGTATTGTTGCCCACAAATGTGGGCATCGTCCAAGGAGGGGCAATGGTAGGAAAATGAGCGCTATCGTTAGGACCAGGGACTTGGCCGGTATTCCAATTGGTGGGGTTATCGACGCGTGTGTCGATGTGACCATTTTGCCAAAAAACATCATCAAAGGACCAACATTCGACTGCCCCTAGAAATATCAAACTGAGGGTGGAACTGAAAAATATGATCTTGCGCATGAGAAGCTATTCCTGTGGGTTTTGGGGACAAAGTCCTGTTGTCTGTTGAATATTTCCGGTTAACTCCACAGGACCATGATTATCCTGTTGCTGCAATAGCAGGTGACCTGTCGTTGAAAAGTTGCTGACTTTATAAAGTGGAAAGGTGTTGTTGGATAAACACAGCGAAAGTGTGCCAGTGGCACCGTCCTCAACTCTTGTTCCTATGTTAGATGGACCATGCATGTCATTATTCAGAATGATCGCTGTATAATTTCCTGAACCTCCCTGTGAAACGGATATGTTAGCACCTTTGGCCGTATTTGTGTCCACATTGTTTTCAAAAATCACATGCCAATCTAGGAGGGAGTTACATACGGCAAAATAGCCTCCATCTGCATTGCTTTGATTATCAGAGATAGTAGCCGTCAGCACAGTTGGCAGTGGAATTCCCAAAAAAACGAATTTAGTATCACTAATGGCAACTGCGCTATTTCCCGGGCGCAGGTCTAGGTTATTGTGATCGATCATCAGATTTAACTTCGCTATTCCAGGATGAGGATTTTCAATGTCTCCATTCACGTTAATGTCCATGCCATCAACGTCCATATTATTACAGTTATTGTGATGGATATGGACATCTGCTTGGCCATTCGTAGCATTCATTTCGAGGTAGATCATTCGAAAGGCAAAAGCAAAGGCTCGTACTTTGCCCGTATGTAAGTTGTCGTGAATGTCGAAATCGGTGGTGGAAGTATCATTAAGGAAAAAGTTCATGGGCCTGCCGCCATCGACAAATGTATTGTGGGCGACTTCCGCCTGAAGTCTGCCCTGTCCGCTATTCAGAACAGTCAGCTGTTGCTGGATAGGCGTGAAGAAACTATCATTAATGGCATGCGGTTTTTGCGTGAGAGTATTGTCCAAGATCTTTAATTGCGTGTGGCGGAGATTATCAACAAAGACACCGATGCCTTGATTTTCGATGGTGTTGTGAGCGATGGTGACATGCCTAGGGGTGTTGCTCCCTGAAAAATCTTGCAGGGCAACCCCAATATCGACTCGGGCATTTGCTTCTTCTAATAATTGATTGTTCTCAATCACAATTTCGCCAGCGGCATCCTGCAGGACAATCTGGATCACATTTTGGGGTGTCTCTCCAACTACAAAAACATCTAAGGTGGTTGGTAAAAGAGTATTGATGGTCATTAAATTGCGATTGATATTGACATCGGTAATGGTATCGCCAAAAATGCCAAAAGTGCTGTTGCCAATATGTAGTCCGGAAACTTCATTATGATTGGCAAGACGCACAGCTTTACCTAAAGTATTGGTGATTAAGGGCATTCCCATCGATTGTGCAGGAATACTAAAGAGGCCTTGGGTAGTAGCCAAGGGGTGGTCAATGCTAGCACCCCATAAGGCTTGATAGTCGCGCAAGACAATACCCGTATCCATGCCTTTGGAAGTGCCATCTCCCTCATAGACGTAAACGATATTATGGGGTTTAGAAGTCTTTTCAGCCGCTTTAAGCGTAGAGAAAGGATGTTCGAAAGTGCCATCTAGAGTTTTTTTAGAATCAACCCCACTGGTGTTATCCACAAACCAAAAAGTATAGGGAGCATTAGTGCGTGGATTTTGCGCAACCTTACGTGTGGTATGGTGGCGCGTCACAATGATTTCCTGCCTTGCGACAGGTTGTAACCCACTTGGGGTTACCTTACAGCCACAATCTCTGCTGCATGAACCAAACCCAAACGGAATGTTGACACTCAACATGCCTTGCACGATCCCTTTGAATAAAGAATCATAGGAACCACTCACTTCGGCTTGAACGTAGTCCCAAAGCTTCAGCTGAGCGCGGGCTTTGCCACCATAGGTGCGCTGCTCGTTGTAGGCAAAATAATAGGGACCAATCCCCGCATACAGCGAGGCTGCTTTATAATCGACTAAAGGCATGCCCAGTTCGGCGTCAAGGCCACAGTAAGCGCGTTCGCGCTTGTGGCTAATGAGCGCCTGGTGGCCTTTGAAGCCAGCGAATTGAAAATCATAAGCTTTGGAAGTGGTGCGGCCTAGCGGTAAATAAGCGTTAAGGCGAAAATCCCATGTGTTGCCGAGGGTTTCGATACCCAGACCTAACTGGTTGTAATGATGATGATGTGTCTGGCGGAAATCGTAAAAAAGGTTGGCTCCCCATACTCTGGAAGTGCAATAACGCACTCCAAGGCCCCCATTAGCGGCCCATTTTCCATCATCCAAGAGATGACCGCGCAGATCCACAAAGGGGATGAAATTTGACATCACGCCAGGCAGAGCATAAAACAGGTCGGCGGAGGTATAGCCAGTATTATAGCCTAGCCCTTTGCCTTCAATATGCGAGAGGTTAAAGGAATGAGTGACCTCTGGTGTGTGAGGATCGGTGGGGGGGGGGGGTACTTTGGCTACATGCAGCACTGGCAATACCCCAAGGGGTGTAATAGCCCAGCAAAAAAAGAGAGCGACTTATACTTTTTAGAAATTTCATGGTTTGCCCGTCGGAATAATAGATATTTTTTACATCTATATTCCGACATATTTTAGAAAGCAATCCTTAAAAATAAGAAATTTTATTTTATGCGATGTAAGCCGCGGCCTTGTACATGGCAGTAACACGCGTTCTTACAGGTCCCTCCGGAAATTTGTTTTAGCTCTTCTGCCGTAAGCTCACCGGAAGGATTTTTTGCGTGCGTGATTTTGTTGAGGTCTTTTTTGGCTACTTTTTTATCAGATTTATCTTTCATAGCTTTACCTTAGTTTACAGAACCTCTATAAATAGTAAGGTCCCTATAACCATTATAGCAAAAACACACATTTGTAAATAAATTAATTTAACCTATTTCACCTTGCTCGCTCAAGAGCTCCGTTGGAGGTCTTGAGCGAGCATTTCAATAAGTAAAATTGTCTTCGCGTGATCTTCGCTTGCTTCGCGCCCTTCGCGTTCAAAGAGGGCGGTACTCTAATTTGCAATGAGCCCTTTACAGCATAACTTCCATAACAGCCTAGCTTGCTATTTTTCCTTAAAACATATATACTATGTATATACAGAAAAGGAGGACTTCAATGAACTCGCATATTGTGAAATGGGGAAATAGCCTTGGAATACGCATTCCCATGGGGCTAGCGAAGCAGCTACATCTGCATGCGGGAAGTCCAGTAAATCTGGATGTTGAAAGCGGGTGTATTATTATTCAAGCCCCTAAATATGATTTAGAAACAATGGTGAAAGAAATCTCCTTAGAAAATCAACCCCACCAATTGCTTGAAGACGAACAAATTGGAGGGGAAGAATGGTGATCTACAGCCCAAAACGGGGAGATGTGGTATGGCTGGAGTTTGATCCGCAAAAAGGCAAAGAGATTCAAAAAACTAGACCAGCTTTAACGATTTCACCACAACAATATAACCAAAAGACAGGCATGGGACTATTCATACCCATCACAAGCAAAATTAAAGGCTATCCTTTTGAGGTTTTGCTAGAAGTCGAAGAGATCAAAGGAGCATTGCTTTGCGATCAAGTGCGTTCATTAGACTGGAAAGCGCGTAAAGCTAGATTTGTGGCTACTCTTCCCCCCTCTATCGTCGCCGATGCTTTGGCTAAATTTCAGGTTTTACTCGATTAGGCATAGGGAGTCGCGACAAGTTTAGCCAAGCGTGAGCATCTGCTAAGTGCTTTTTCCTTGCCCCTTTGACCACGCCGCTGTGCATAAACCCTTCAAGAATCACGGCCTCACGCTTGAATACTTTGTTGATCTTTGGAATTGTCGATCCTACATGCGTCACATGCCAGTCATCGCGCGTGCCAAAAAACAAAAACTTCCTTTTCGACACATCAAAGTCTGCTGGTACGGCATTGACCTCATCTAACAAGCTTTTGGCAGTATCGCTACCAAAACTCAATTCTTCGCGGATCACTGCACTTTGTTTTCCTCCAAAGCGGGAATACCAAGCATCAAAAGCCTCCGTACCATAATGGACGGCGGCTATTGTCGATACCATGACAGGGACGTCACTATATTTCTCATCTTTGCGCAGCTGCGTCTCAATATAAGTGGCAATGCGGCCGCCATTGGACACTCCCGATAGACAGATTGGACAAACAGGACCATCGGGATGCTTTTTTCTATAATGATCGATATAGCTTTTGACTTGCTTTAAAATAGGGTCGCCAGCTTCTTTTAAGGTGCAATCCCCGGCTTTAGGGACAAACGGTACATACGTTTCAATAGGCTCTTGATCCGTTCGAGAAGCATTAATTTTCTTTTCTTCGGCAATGTGCCCATCCCAGATCGAAGGGTGTGCTTTCAAACCATGAATAAACACATGCAATCCGCAACTCTTTTCCTGCCAAGCTTTATCCACCTCGCAATTATCATAGAGAGCTTTCCCCTGCTTAGCCATGGCGGCATTGATTTCGGGGGTGATCCTGCGATGGCGCAGCACACTTAATGCATAGAGAATTTCTCTGCCTAGAGCTTGAAAGAAAGCTGCCACCTTTCGCATGGTAGAGCGGGGGTCTTTCATTTCATCTTTCGTATGAATGTAATGCGCGTCTCCTTTTTGACGCACTGGTGCTAACTCTTGTTCATGCGAGTGTATTGGCACGTGTGCCATCGGAGAGGGAAACGACATATTACTATTAGTAGCCATAAACAAACCTTAATTAATTCAATAATTAAATTATAAATAATAACAACATTACCTAACAAACACAAAATTACATATTCGAAATAGTTAAGAAGATCGCTAATTAAAGAGAGAAACGCAAAGCATTGTAGCTCAGGCTTCAGCCTGCTACGCGCAGCGAGCGGTAGCGATGCATGACGCGCTCGGTGTCGCGCACTCCTGCTGCTGGACTACAGTACAGTCCGCCTCAGCCTCGGGCAATTGGGCAACATTCGTGAGATCACGACACCGAGCGCGTCATGCATCGCTACCGCTCGCTGCGCGTAGCAGGCTGAAGCCCGCTAAAACGAGCTCAGGCTAAAGCCCAATGTCGTTAAGTTAACAAAATTTATATGATAACGAGGATGCTGAGATCGCTAGATTTGCGACGAGTCAATATCTGTAGCCATATTGACGAGGAGCAAAGCTAGTGAGATCAGCGTCCGCAGCATCATAGAAATTTTGTTAACT
>JABDFJ010000013.1 GCA_013286645.1 Chlamydiota bacterium
GCAGTACATTGAAGCTCAACCATTTCCACAGGATAATATGGATAGAATTTTATGGCTGATGTTTCGTACAACTGTCGCCCATCGCATTACTAGCTCACAACTTAAGAATATCCACCAAGCCTGACCCATTCTCTTACTCCTGCTGTAGTCGTACGAGGGTCCAGGTCTGTTCCGAACCGTCGGTAAAATGCACATTAATAGGGGTCTGGTCTTCGGTCAGATTGTAAATACCTGTTGAAGCAATGGGAGAATCTGTCTGGTCCGCCATAGACCAGTAGGCTTGCTGACTAGTTGGGTCCACCATACCAGTAAGATCTTGTGCGGTATCTGTTGTGGAATTGTACAAAACACCGGCTATTTCTCCATTACGGTTGATGGCTAGTTGAATAAAACGATTTGTATAAGGAGCTTCGTCGGCATTGTTTGCAACGGCAAAAACACCAAGGGGAAGCCACTCTTCTTCTGTGGAGATGCTGACATCAGTTTGTGGGGTCTGCATTTCAGTTGTCACGGGTGTGCTATAGGGGGCCGCAGAGGTGTATTCGCTAGTTGTAAGTGGATAAGCGTATCCAGCATCATCATAGTAGTAAGGCGTTGACCAATGCCAAGATCCCCACATAGCCAAGGTGGCCCAAGTGGCAGGTCTCCACCAGTTTATTCCTGTTCCCACGTAATCTAAGTCAATATCGTGTCGATCAAAGAAATCTCGGTCAAACCAATGGTCATAATTTGGACGTGATTGTTGCAAGCGATGGCTCACTTTGTCGGAAAGTTGCCTATTTTGCCTAATTTGATCGTCACGCTTGCTAGAAAAATTCTGGCCTTTTTGCTTAAGAGACTGAGTATCGATCTTCTGAGCAGGTTTACTTTGTGCGTATCGGTTCACCTGATTGCGTAGTTCTGCTCGGTTTGCTGAAGAGGGTCTTTGCTGGGTTGTCTGTCTAGATTGTTGAATTTTTCCCTGCGAAGCAGCGGGTCTGGTTTGAATCTGTTGCCTTGCCTGTGATGTGGAGGGTCTACTTTGAATCTGTTGTCTTGGTTGTGATGTAGAGGGTCTGTTGGACGCCCGGCTCATACTGGGCGTGCGGTTCATTGTGTGACCACCCCGGTAGGCGCCACCACCTCCTCTGTTGCCACCACCGACACTTCCTCCTCTGCCACCGCCACCACCGCCTCTTCCGCCGCCACCGCCACCACCTCTTGCTTCGAGCTCGAGGGGAGTAAGCAATAGACTCGAGGCGGTCACGAAAATCATAAATGTAGCTATTTTACTCCACATAATGCCTCCTACTCGCTCTTTTCGACTGTAACAGAATCCATATCAGGCAGAATCTCTCCACCTACTTCGCGCTCTACCGAAGCGAAGGTATAGCTGTGATCATCCACAGGAGTGTAAATATTTATCGATGAGGCGACACGTCCATCACTTAAGGTAAACTTCATGGTTGCATACCAGCTTTTGTCTGCTTTTACCCATGTACCCTCGCCAAATCCTCCATCTGAATCAAAGATCCAGGAACGGATGACGTTTTTTACTGAATCCCAAGCAATGATCTGCTTACCTTCTAGATCATCCTGTCCATAGATTTTCATTTTGAAGTATTGGGTGATGAAGTTTTTATATTTGTCCCACTGAGTATCGAACAAAATGTCAACATTGTCATCGGAGTCTTCCCACTTACCCACCATCCATGCTAGCTCTTTGAGTTGTTCGAAATGAGATGAGGTTTCCTGCAATTCGATCTCGTTAATAGCTTTGATCAACCATTTGCCATTTTCTCTGACGTATCGTGCCTGATAAGCCACCTGTTGAGCAGGCTGATGCTCAACTGTCACTTTCATCACGCCGGTTTCAATCGCCTCATCTGCACTTGGGAATTCGATGCTTGTGATGCTAATGTCGAGGTGTCTTTTCTTTCCTTGAGCGAATTTTTCCTTGAAAATTTTTTCGATCGCCTCTTTACCTTCTGCTGATTCGCCTGTGACGGGATTGCTAAAGGTGGCATCAGAGGACCATTGCGAGGTTAATTTTGCAGCATCTTGCTGATTATAAGCCTCTTGGTATGACTGAACGATGTTTCGAATCGCTTTTTCGTCTGCTTCTTTATTCTGCTGTGTTTGACCACATCCTGAAAGCCCTATTGCTGTCAAGAGCGTCATGATAATCTTGGAGAAGGTTTGCATATTTTAATACCTATTTAATTTTTTTTTGGACGGGTTACGATTTCGTCCAGCAAAATAAACATTACTGCTTTCAAGGCATACTCTAACACTCTTTTTCCTTCCGCCACTTTTCATGATGTTTTTGCAAAATGGAGATTGCTTCTTCAGCCGTGTTGACACAATAAGGAATTTCTAAGTCTTCTGGATTGACTAATTGGTTTGGTAAGAAATGATTGCGAGTCCACTCTAAAAAATCAGCCCACATAGCTCCAACAAAGATAAGGGGAGTGTCTTTTTCAATTGCTTTTACCGGGCCATTTCCAATCTCGAATTTCGGGCATGTCTTCACCATACTTAGTGATATACGCCTTATGTTCAATGAGTTTTTCATGGATGGCTTGCTTTGCGTAAGCTGCTTTTGATCCAAGTTTAGGCACACGGTCGATGACATCCGAAACCAAATGAAAACGATCCAAATCATTCATCACTAGAATATCAAATGGTGTTGTTGTTGTGCCTTCCTCTTTATAACCACGCACATGTAAATTTTTGTGATTATTTCTTCTATAGGCTAAACGATGAATTAGCCAAGGGTATCCATGATACGCGAAAATGATTGGTTTATCTATTGTGAATAGGGCATCGAAGTCTTTATTTGACAACCCGTGCGGATGCTCTTCTTTAGGCTGAAGAGTCATTAAGTTGACGACATTGATAACCCTGATCTTTAGGTCTGGGGCATATTTTCTCAAAATATCCACAGCAGCTAATGTTTCCATCGTTGGGACATCCCCGCAACAAGCCATCACCACATCAGGCTCAGTACCTTTGTCATTACTTGCCCATTCCCAAATGCTGATACCTGCAGTGCAGTGTTTTATCGCTTGATCCATATCAAGCCATTGAGGCTGTGGTTGTTTACCAGCTACGATGACATTGATATAATTACGGCTCCGCAAACAATGGTCGGTAACAGAAAGCAATGTGTTCGCATCTGGTGGAAAATAAACGCGGATGATATCTGCTTTTTTGTTCACAACATGGTCGATAAACCCAGGGTCTTGATGACTAAAACCATTGTGATCTTGCCGCCACACATGCGAGGACAAAAGATAATTGAGGGATGCGATGGGTCGTCGCCATGGGATATTTTTGCGAGTGACTTTAAGCCATTTGGCATGTTGATTGAACATAGAATCTACAAGATGGATGAACGCTTCATAAGAGGTAAAAAGGCCATGGCGTCCCGTTAACAAATACCCTTCTAACCACCCTTGGCATGTATGCTCGCTCAGAATTTCCATGACACGCCCGTCAGGGGAAAGGTGGTCATCTTCAGGGATTGTTGGTTCCATCCAAACGCGATTTGTGACTTCAAAGAGACTTCCTAAGCGATTCGATGCAATTTCATCTGGTCCGATGACTCTAAAATTTGAAGCATCCATGTTTAGTTTCATCACATCCCGCAAGAACATGCCCATCGACCGTGTAGATTCTCCAGAAGCTTGTCCTGGTGCTGAAACTTCTATTGCATAATCTCGAAAATTGGGCATCTTCAAGTCTTTTAGCAATAAACCGCCATTGGCATGAGGATTATCACCCATGCGTCTTGTTCCTTTCGGAGCTAAGGCAGCGATTTCTGGGAATAATTTTCCGTTCTTGTCAAATAGCTTTTCTGGCTTATAACTTTTCATCCAGCTTTCAAGCAGTTTAATATGGTCATGATCCATATTGGCAAATGGAACTTGATGCGAACGCCAAAAATCTTCTGTTTTGAGTCCATCCACCTCTTTTGGGCCTGTCCAGCCTTTGGGAGATCTGAGAATTAATATCGGCCATTGAGGGCGTTTAATGTGCTTTTTGCTTCGCGCTTCTTTTTGAATAGCTTTGATTTCAGCAATGATCTTGTCTAGCGTTTCAGCCATCAGCTGATGCATCACTTCCGGATCATGCCCCTCCACAAAATAAGGCTTGTAGCCATATCCTAGGAATAGTTGTTCTAACTCTTTCCGATCAATTCTCGACAGAACGGTAGGATTGGCGATTTTATAGCCATTAAGATGCAAGATGGGAAGAACAGCGCCATCACGCGCCGGATTAAGAAACTTATTGGAATGCCAGGCAGCTGCCAGTGGTCCTGTTTCCGCTTCTCCATCACCCACAACACAGGCTACAATTAAATCGGGATTGTCAAAAACTGCACCGAAAGCATGTGAAACGGCATAGCCGAGTTCTCCACCCTCGTGAATAGAACCTGGCGTTTCAGGGGCCACATGGCTAGGAATTCCCCCGGGAAATGAAAACTGTTTAAACAGTTTTTTCATTCCCTCTTCATCTTGTCCTATATTAGGGTAATATTCGCTATAGGTCCCTTCCAAATAAGTATTAGCGACCAACCCAGGCCCACCATGGCCAGGCCCTGCCAGATAAAGCATATTAAGATCGTGCTGTTTAATCAGGCGATTAAGATGAACATAAATGAAGTTCAATCCAGGAGTTGTCCCCCAATGGCCAAGCAATCTTGGTTTAATGTGTTCGCGAGTAAGAGGTTCTTTCAATAAGGGGTTGTCAAGAAGATAGATTTGTCCCACTGAAAGATAATTAGCAGCTCGCCAGTAGGCATTCATGCTTTCTAATTCCTTAGAACTCAAGGTTGCTGCTTTTCCTATCTTTTTCTTTGCCATATAAATCTCCTTTTCTTTGAACAGCAAGCGTAGCGATGTTCTCTTTCGCTTCTCTTTTTGTTAGCAAAATAAAGTTTTAATTGCAAAGAACATGTCGTAAAACTAATTTGATAAATAAAATTTTATGCTAGTCGAGAATGTATGCGTTGGCTATTTTTAACTCTATTATTATTAGCTGCTTGTGAAAAGGACGAGACTGCTAAACCCATTCGTCCAGTGAAAACGATTCAAGTGAGTGAAACTTCCTCTTTAGAGAATCAAATCATCTTTCCCGGTTCACTGCGGGCTTTCAAACGTGCCGACCTCTCTTTTCGTGTGGATGGAACGGTTATCCTGCGCGACATTATTGTGGGATATAGAGCTCACGCCGATGAAGTTTTAATTCAGCTAGATCCACGCGAATACGAAATCGCTCTTCAAAAGGCCAAAGGCAAAGTTGAAAGCCTCGAAGCTCAAAATAATTTCGCTGTCAAAGATTATGCAAGAATGCAGAAAATTTACGAACGCGATCCTGGAGCAATTAGCGAAAGTCTTTTAGATCGAAAAAAGGAAACGAGTAACCAGTTGAAAGCTGAGTTGACCGTAGCCCAGGGTGACTTTGATCAATCTGTTGATAATTTGTCTTACACTTATTTAAAAGCCCCTTTTGATGGAATTGTCGCAGCGATTTATGTTGAGAACCACGAACAAGTTCGAGCTAAACAGGTGGTATTGCGTTTTTTGGATATCGCTGATCGAGAAATGGAAATCAATGTTCCAGAGAAGTATATCAATGCTTTACTCAAAGGAAAAGATCGACTGAACTTTGAAGTGCGCTTAGATGCCTTTCCCGATATAACTCTTAATGCAGTGATTAAAGAAGTGGGAACAGAAGCCGCCAGCACAACGCAAACATATCCTGTGACGCTAAGTTTACAAAAAGTGCCTTTTGAGCTTTCTCTTTTAGCAGGCATGAGTGGTAGGGCCTTTCTGGCTAAATCGCGCGAAAACACCAGCAACATATTTAAAATTCCAAAGTCGGCGATTTTTACCGATAACGGCCTTGCTACTTATGTATGGCTTGTTGATCCAGACACTCAAACCATCCACAAAAAAGCCATCAAAGTGGACGGCAACAATAAAGAAAATATCATTATCGTTCGAGAAGGACTAGTCAATGGGGATAGGATAGTGACAGCAGGTACAAGTTTCTTAGTTGAAGGACAACGAGTCAAGCTCGATGCGGAGCAATCCAAACCATGAAGAAACTTGTAGAGTTCGGCCTGCAATACAAAGCTGTGATGCTGCTGATTACTGTCATCATCGTGATAGGTGGAATTTTCAGCTTCTTTTCTCTCGGACGACTCGAAGATCCTCCATTTAGTGTAAAGTCCGCTTTAGTAATCACACAATATCCCGGGGCAACTCCTGTAGAAGTCGAACAGGAAGTCACGGATCGCCTTGAAACTGCTATTCATCAGATGCCTCAGGTAAAGCATATTTACTCGATGTCACGCGGTGGGCTTTCTTACATCAAAGTCGATGTCAAAGATCGCTACTGGGCAAAAGATCTACCTCAGGTTTGGGATGAACTGCGTAGAAAAATAAACGACGTTACACCTTCTCTTCCTCCAGGTGTTGATGCTCCCAGGGTTGTGGATGACTTTGGATTTGTTTTCGGCTTTTTATTAGCTCTCACCGGTGAAGGGTTTAGTCACGCTGAATTAGAAGATATTGCAGAAAACATTCAAAAGCAGCTCTATCTGGTGCCTAATATCGCTCGTATTGATTTGTGGGGCGTTCAGCAAAGAGTGATTCATTTGGACGTTTCTAACCAGAAATTGTCTGAGTTACGCCTCTCTCCACAAACAATTCACAGCTTGCTCACTAAACAAAATATGGTCGTAGATGCGGGGAATGTAGATCAACAAGAGATCCGTTATCCCATGCATCTTTCAGGAGAATTTAAAAGACCTCATGAAGTAGAAGAGTTGATTATCCAACCACGAACGAATGATCTCATTCAAGATGCACTTGTAAAACAGAAAACCACAAAAAATGGGGAAAATTCGTTCGCTCAAGAAATTGAGAAAAATGAAAAGAATAAGTTTTCTTTAGGGGATATTGCTAAGGTTTCCGTCGGTTATCAAGATCCACCAACAAAAATAATGAAATTTAATGGGATTCCAGCAATTGGCATTCAAATTGCGGGGACAGAGGATAGTAATATTGTAGAAGTGGGTCGACAGATAGATGAAAAGCTTCGTCAGTTGCAAGAAGAGCTTCCTATAGGCATCGATTTGCATAAAATCTCTTGGCAATCGACAATAGTCCAAGAATCGATCTCTGGATTCGTTCTAAGCATGATAGAATCAATCATTATTGTTCTCATTGTGCTGCTTATTCCAAGCGGAATTCGCATGGGAGGGATCATCGGTTTGGCTCTTGTTCTCACTATTCTTGCCACTTTCCTCTACATGTATTTTATGAAAATTCCACTCGAACGCATGTCATTAGGAGCATTGATCATTGCGATGGGAATGATGGTTGATAACTCAATTGTAGTAGCAGATGGCATTGCAGTCAACTTACGTAAAGGGATGGATAAATTTCAAGCAGCCGTTACAGCTACTGCTACACCAGCTTTGCCTTTGCTTTCTGCCACAATCATTGCAGTGATGTCATTTTACCCAATATATGCTTCTGAAGGCTCAACAGGAGAATATTGTCGCACATTGTTTGTTGTGGTGGGAATTTCTTTAATGATCAGCTGGCTTATCGCCTTATTAATGACCCCTCAACAATGTCTGTGGTTCCTTGATGGGGAAAAACAGGAAACACAGACAGATGAATTCAATACCCCATTTTTCAACCGATTTAGAAAACTCGTTAGGGGAGTCATCCATCATCGGTTACTTTCCGTTTGCTTACTTCTTGCAGCTTTAGTTATCTCTTTTATAGGCTTTCAATACGTTGTAAAGCTTTTTTTTCCTAATTCCACACGACCTCAACTCATGGTTGACTATTGGGCACCGGCCGGAACTTCTATTCATGAGGTGATTTCAAAGACGAATCAAATGGAGAAAAAGTTCCATGAAGATGAAAAAGTGGAAGCAGTTTCAAGCTTTATCGGAGCAGGCCCTCCTCGATTTTATCTTCCTGTTGACCCAGAATTTATTTATTCCAACTACGGACAATTGCTAATAAACTTTAAACAATATCAAGACATCGATCCATTTATCGCAGAGCACTCTCAATGGCTTCAGCATGAGTTTCCTGAAGCCTTGGTAAGGATTCGAAAATATAATGTGGGGCCAGGAGATGCATGGAAATTCGAATTGAGAGTCTTAGGGCCTTATGATGTTGATCCCGGTGAACTAAGGCAGATTGGATCTAGTCTATTAGCAACGATTCAAAAGACGCCTTTAGGAACCGATTGGAGACTCGACATCATGAATCCAATCAGACAGCTTAAATTTGATTACGATCAAAAAAGGGCGCGCTCTGCAAATATCTCTCGGGAGGATATTGCAAATGCTCTGAAACGAGGATACGATGGATTGAATATAGGACTCTATCGCGAAAAAAATAAACTTTATCAAATTCAGTGGCGCAATACAGATGGAGAAAGGGATTCGCTATTATCACATTTGGATACTTTGCCCATTCGCGGAGACAATAGCGTTACATCTGTCCCCCTTTCACAAGTCAGTAGCCAAGCAGATTTTCAGTGGGAAGAGCCCTATGTGCTTCGCTGGGATAGACAACGACAAGTTGCTATTCAAGGCTCTCCGATCTTAACGTCAACTTTTGTTGATTTAAAAGAAAGTGTATCTAAAGAGATCAACGATTACCCACTTCCAAGGGGCTTTAGCTTATTTTGGGATGGAGAAGAAGATAGCAGTAAAACAGCCCAAAAGCAGCTTCTACCAGGAGTTGTTCCCACAATTATCGTTATTTTATTGTGCCTTGTAGCCACTTTCAATGATTTCAGGCCTATTGCAGTCATCTTTTGTACGATTCCATTTGCGATGATAGGGATTACTGGTGGTCTGCTTCTTTTTGATGTGCCTTTCGGATTTATGGCACTCCTTGGTGCAATGAGCTTAGCAGGAATGATGAATAAAAATATTGTTGTCCTGCTTGATGCCTGCAATGAGAAGCTTGCCAATGGAATGCATCCTTATCATGCGATCATTGAAGCGGCTGTATGTAGAGCTCGGCCTGTAATGCTAGCAGCGGGGACAACAGTGCTTGGGGTCATTCCTCTATTGCAAGATGTGTTTTGGATCGGTTTAGCTGTTGCCATTATGGGAGGCTTAGCCATAGGTTCCATTCTCACACTCTTTGCTGTCCCACTTTTTTATTCAATGATTTATCGCTTGCAGCCTCCAGAAGAGGAGGGGGGATCATGAAAAAAAAATTAAGTCTTCTAGCGATGTCATTACTGTCAGGATGCCTTCAAGTTGGCCCTGACTTCAAATCACCAGCTGTATCTACTCAAGAAGCATGGACAGAACAAGCACCTCAACTTACAAATAACCAAGATATCGAAATCGGCTCATGGTGGAATAATTTCCAAGATGAAACATTGAATACCTTAATTGAATATGCTCTGCAAGAAAACTACACATTAGAAGCCGCGGCATACAGAATAATTGCGGCTCGGGCAAATTTAGGATTTGCTATTGGAGAGTACTTTCCTCAAACGCAACAAGCAGAAGGCTCTTTCCTAAGAACACACATCAGTGCAAATGCTCCAAATACTTTAGGGATAGATCGTCAATTTGGAGATGGCATTTTGGGCATGCGGGTGATTTGGGAATTAGATTTTTGGGGACGCTTCTATCGTGGCGTTCAATTAGCATATGGAGAATATGCTGCCACTCAAAATGATTATCGCGATGTTCAAAGACTACTTATTTCAGATATCGTTTTGGCCTATGTTCAATATAAAACTTTTCAAAATAGAATAGAAATTCTTGAACGGAATATTGCAGCTCAATATCGCAGTGTTGAAATTGCTAAAGTGCGCTGGGAGGAAGGGTATGAATCAGAGCTGGATTATGCTCAAGCGGTCACTTTATGGAAAGAAACTCAAGCCCAACAAACAAGCTTAAGAATAGAACTGAAGCGCACACTGACGAGTATTGCAGTTCTTGTGGGATTGACCCCAGAGGAATTTGGTTGTCAATTTACAATAGATTCAAATCCTATTCATATTCCTATGGCTGCCTCGATTGGATACCCAGCAGAAGTCCTTTACCAACGTCCCGACTTGCGACGGAGCTTAGATCTTTTGTTTTCACAAAATGCTCGCATAGGAATAGCTATAAGCGACCTACTTCCTCGTATTTCATTTACAGGGTTTCTAGGATTGGAATGTGCTACTGATTGCCATACTACTGCTAACCTATTTAGCAAGCATCTTTTCAGTCGCAGTAGCCTTACATTTTTCTATGGGCCAGATTTCGCTTGGCCGATTTTAAACTACGGTCGATTAGAAAATCGAGTCAAGGAACAGTATGCTCTACTTAATCAAGGAATCGCCCAATATCGCAATCAAGTCTTAGAGGCTTATAAAGAAGTGGAAGATTCTTTAACGTTCTTTGTAAAATCAATAGAAGAGACTTCAGATTTAGAACAAAGTTGTAAACATGCAAAAAGATCTGTAGATATCTCCATGCTGCAGTATCAAGAAGGCTTGGCAGACTACACACGAGTCTTGAATTCTTTACAGCTTCAAGTGGCTGCCGAAGATGCCATGGCTCAGGCCATGGGAAATATTGGCCTTGCCTATGCAAATATTTTCAAATCATTTGGCACTTTCTAAAACACTTGTCCTACCTTAAGAAGCCAAATTTGTATGTGAGTCCAACTCCAACAGAGTTGTTATAGAAATGATGGCCCCCTTGATGGAATTTGTATTCCAAAGCAATCTCTGTATTGCAGAAGATCGGATAGGCAAAGCCTGCCATCGCTTGCCAAGAAAAATGGTTCCACTTTTGGCTCAGAACAACCCGAGAATTAGAGGAATGCAGTTGTTGGAAATCATAACCTATGCCAGCACCAAAATAAGGTTGGATATTCCAAAACGCACACCCCCATGAGGATAAAGGCAAATCCCATAATAGGTTGGCCATATACGAGGATGCTTGGAAATGGCCACGTGTGGAAGAGCCTTCTCCATAGAAATGGATTTTGTCTATCGCATTTCTTCTGTAAGCATATTCAGCTTCCAAACGCAATCCATAATGCCAACAGTAACCCAGAGAACCAGCAACGACATAGCCTGTCTGATAGGAGGCTTCATTGTCGTCGATTGAAGTGCTTTGTAAGAAATTATCACCGCCAAAAAATTTGGCATAAAAATTCGTTTTGTCAACACAGCAATTGTCAGCATAACAGCAGCTGTCATTATAATACCATGCTTGAGCTTGTGCATCAGCCACTGTAAAAAGTAAGAGGGACATTAAAAAAGCTAGAATATTTTTTTTCATATTAATGATCTCATTGTAATTTTCTATTCGCTCAAGACACGTTTTAAAATTTCACTAGTCCGCAATCCGATCATCATCGCTGGTGCTGTAGTATTAATATCAGGAATTACAGGACAGATGGAGTTGTCCGCCACAAAAACGTTCTTTGTACCATACACACGTGTGTCACCATCGACCACCCCTCCAGCATTCAGAGGAGCCATTTTGCAGTGCGATACAAAGTGGTGTATATCCAATGAAAGATTGCTATTATTTTTCACGTACTGCTCAATGAATGCGTCGATTTTAAAGTCAGTTATGACGAGAATGTTAATTGGATCAGTGACAATGGGTCTAAAGTAAGGGAACGGGTACATGCCTTTTAGTTCATCGAGTAGAGCTTTGACATAGACCTTGAAGGCGCTCTTCATATTTTCCAAGTCGACAAGATTGTTATAAAAGCCGTCGTCTGCTGCAGCTATTTGGAATGAGTTGTCACTTTGGATGGTAACACTTCCCTCACTCACCGGGTTCAAAAGATTAAACCCAACGGCTACTAACGGAGGAGTAGTTGGAATGAATTCAAATAACATCTGGATCATGCGGGGATCGCTGGCACTCCCACCCACTACTGGCAAGTAGACATTATGGATGGTAAAGGCATAGGGCGCTCCAGCAGGTACCCCAATCAGCGCAGGATCTGCGGCCAGATTGAAAAAAATGAGCGGATGGTTTTGGAGATGTTTGCCGACGTTTTCATTGATGAAAACGGGCTTGATTCCTGCGTTTCTGAGCGCTTCAGCGGGTCCTATGCCCGAAAGTTGGAGCAACTTGCTGCTGTTGATGCCGCTGGCCAAAACAACAGCTTTGCGTGCTTTGGCTTCGAAGATTTTACCATCCTTGGCATATTTTACTTTTTTGGCCCGCCCATGCTTGTCGAACACGATTTTTACAGCTACCGATTCAAAGAGCATAAACAGTTTGTGTCCATTCACCCCTTGACCTTCTGGCGTCATGACCGCGCTATTTAAAAATGCTGTCGCGCTGCTCACACGTTTGGTACCTGTAGGATCAATAAACCATTGAGCACGTGGGTCGATGCAATTCTCCACGCTCGGATCATTATAATCGGTCACTACTGGAATATCAGGAAAAGCTTGCATTGTTGCTGGCAATAGCACTTGCGAGGTAATTTGTGACACGGTCGGTGTCTGGAGCACATTGACGGGTCCGCCGACTCCGCGTGCCCCTGGAGTGATGGTCAAGCCTTGGTAGTTTTCCAGCGCATTGAAGGTAGCTAGAATATTGTCTAGGCTCCAATTGCTGCTGCCAGAAATTCCTTCCCAACGCGAGTAAACGGCGTTGGACCCACGACCGTAGTATAAGCCGTTAATCGATGAACCACCGCCCAATAGCATGCCTGTGGTCCAATCACTTGTGCGTCCATTGAGTCCTGCCATTGGTAGGGTTTGGTTCCATCCTGGCCAGAAATATTGAGGTTTTCCTGTGCCCGCCAAGAGAAATGCGGGGAGACCCACCGCTTCGATGGCAGGATCATTGGTTAAATTTGGCCCTCCCTCTATGCCTATGACGGAAAAGCGCCCATTCTCTGATAGTTGGTTCATCAATACGCAGCCTGCCGCTCCACCGCCTATCACGATGATATCGGCTTCAAGCTTGTTTCCGGACATTTTACAGCGGTATGGTGAAGATGAATTGCCAAAAAGATTGGCTGTAGCAATTACTAGAGCGAGGGTAAGAAACTTAATTTTCATGGTTGGATCCTCCAAAAAAATTACTATCAATAATTAATTTGTTTTTGTCAAAGAAACTGTGTTTAATCGGATTTTACCCACCGTAAGCCTGTTAATAGGGAAGGATCAACAAAATTATCGCGTTGGTAATCTGATTCAAAGAAACCTAATTTGCGATAAAACAAATACCCTTGGGTATTTACCTTTCTAATTAATAGATTAATGGCTTTAACATTGGGAAATAATTCTTCAGATCTAATGGCGAAAACAAGATGCGTACCAACGTTCTTTCTCTGATATTCTGGAGAAACTATTAATAAGTTCATGTAAGCTGCATCAGCTTCATTGGCTTCTAACTCAAATGTAGCCCATCCCGCCAGATTCTCATTTACAAATGCCTGCACCCAATATAAGTTTCCGTGTTTAAAGTGCTCTAATTCTTCTTTAAAATAATCTTGATAAAACCTTCTGACATCTCCTGTGGACTTAAATTTAGCTGAAAGTTCGGCGAGAGGAACATCTTCATAAGCATCCATAAAACTCTTTACTAGAATGTCACAGCTTTGCTTTAAATCGATATCTTTAGCGGATTTTACAACTTCAATGCGAATGGTCTCATGATTATCGTTAGTAAAGATCTGATCACACAAAATTGGTGTTGAAACGAGAGATAAAATGAGATAGAACCAGCTTTTGTGAAAGAATTTCGACTTTATTTGGTCCATAATAACTCCTTGCTGGTTCACATCATCCATCAATAATTTCATTTTTAGATAGATTAAATAATCTTTTACATTAAATACACAGTTTTTTAAGGTGCTGTTAAGTCGCAAAAAAGGGGATTTTATGGTCGCGTCAAATGAGATGATTACATCACAAAAAGAGAATTGTAAAGGACCATGCTTTCAAGCCTATCAAATTTTACATTTTGCATTCGCAGTGGCTCCTGTCATCGCAGGCCTGGATAAATTCTTTAATTTGTTGACGAATTGGGGACAATATCTAGCAGCGCCCTTCAATTATTTGGGGGACACACATATCACCATGATGGCTGTGGGAGTGATTGAGATCGTCGCAGGTATTGGCGTTTGGTTAAAACCAAAATTCTTTGCTTACATCATCGTGCTTTGGTTATTAGGTAGCATCCTCAATTTATTACTTCTGCATAACTTCTATGACATTGCTCTAAGAGATTTAGGTCTAATGCTCGGAGCTTTAGCTTTAACGCGCTTAAGTCACAAATATGATGTTTGAAAGTTAAATCCTAGGAAATTCCATATGAAATCCTCTTTTTGTTACAAAGCATTGATCATTGTTCTTGGTGCCGTGGCAAGCTTAAATCCGCTCACAATTCTAGCTGGTGATTGTGGTGGACCAGTTCTGCAGGTTGGTTGGTTTGCAGCCACGTCAGGAAAATCACACCATGTGAATATTGAAGGACTGATTGGGGATGATTTTCATGTGCATAAATCCTCAGCTCAAAATTTTCTGGTGGGAGCCGGATATTACTTTTATGGGCTCGATATCGCTCAAACGAGCCTATTATATGGGGTCAATGCTTTTTATTTGGCGCCCACAAAAGTAAAAGGTGATGTCGTCCAGGAGGGATTATTTACCAATCTGGCTTACCACTATACTAGAACGAACTACCCCATCTATGTATCAGCCAAAGCGCTGATTCATTGTAATCCATGTAACGACATTGTCATAGATTTAGGCATTGGTCCTAATATTGTGAACACTAAAGGTTTTAAAGAGCGATCTCTGGATGGAGGAATCACTATTCCTGATGCGCATCTGTTTTCAGGCAAAAGCATGGTCACATTCAGTGCTACAGCAGGTTTGGGATGGCGCATTAATGAAATCTTGGGAAATTTTTCCCTTGAATTGGATTACCGTTTTTTCTACTTAGGCCAAGGCGAGCTTAAAAGAAATAATGATCAATTAAGAAACACTTTACGCACCGGGAATAGTTATGGCAATGCACTCTTTGTTTCGATCTCCATGTAACTTACTTAAAAACTTTATATTTCTGCTCTCTCTTTGCTTCGTAGGGGATTGCTATGCGGCCAAAGGACTGTTTTTTGATGTTACAGCCACAGGCTCAACCGATCAATTGAACATCATCCTGGCTCTCAATGGAAAAGGACCCGTGTCGTGTCAAAACTACACAATTAATGCTTTAGATTTAACCATCAAAACAACAATTCCCGATCATCTTTATCCTTTTGCCGGTATTAAAATCGATAACCCTGGCTATCGGGTGGCAGGTCTCACACCAACGAAAAAGGGGTATTATCTATTTTCTGTGAGTGATAGTAATCCTGCCAATATCTTGATTCTTGCGCCTAATCCACCCTGGTATCCTTCTTTGGAGGCCTTTGAACATTACGATTCTGGACGTTCTCACGTGTTCCCTGAAGCCACATTTGGAGGGTCGTATTCAAGCGAAAACACTGTGCAAACCCTGCGATCGACAACGTTATATCCCTCAGGATATAACATGGCCTATCTTGATCCCAATCAAGCCTTCATTTATGGTGGGGGCTATGGCGATATATCAGGTTCTATTGGATCATTTATTGCTAGAGTAAATCCTGACACACTTGAACCCATCTGGTATAACCAATTGATTGATACAAATGTTAATGGTGAGTGGGACTACCCAGGTTCGATGGGCATACTGCAGGATGGATTTCTCTATGTCAGCTATGGATATCGCCTCGCAAAACTTGATGCCACAGGGAAGGTGATTAACACGTTAGTCCTGCCAACAGGGGATGCAGAGCCCAAGAATACCTCTTTTAATGGGTTCAACGCCACTGCCGACGGCACCATCGTGATGAAATCTGTCTATCGTCAGGCAGGATGCTCCATCCAGGGGCCGGATGCCTTGTTAAATTGTCCAGACCCATCAGATGTGCCAGCTTCAATTTTAGTCTCCGTCGACCCACAAACGATGCAGGTAATTGATAACATCACCTTACCAGCGCCAGTAGGTGCTCGGCCTACGATAAGCACTTTCCAGGGGAAAGATTATGTTTACTTACTTGAGCCTACCACAGCTATACGGTACGAAGTCAAAAATGGCAAATTCATTTTAGATACCTCGTGGAATCCCGGAACGATCACATTAGATGGACAGACCCTTTGCACCTCTTTTGTGGTGATGAACGATTGGGTGGTGGCCCAAACGAATACGCTGCCAGCATCAACAGCTTTGGATGTCATAGCCATCAATCAAGGCGATGCCTCAATACAATACAGACTTCAGCCTTTTGCAGGCGATCCCATTCCGCCTTTAGTGGCAGCCGCATTTGCCACCCAGGGACCAGGTGGCGTGCAAGCGATCAGCTGGGCCCCTATGTCCGTTTCAGCCGATTTTGATAACAATTTGATTTACGCTAGTGATTCTCTACCAGGGGAGATTGCCGCGATCACGATCACTTCAAGTGGGCTACAGACCGTTTGGAAAGCGCGTCAAACGACAACGGAATTTACCACTCTCATTGGTCCTCCAGACCGTCGAGTACTCGTGGGAACAGATATTCCAGGCATAGAAATCCCAGGCAATAATAGGCATGATTTTGCCGTGTGGCGCAATGCTGCTACTGGTCAAGAGCTTGCACGCTCACCTTTGCTTCCAGCCATGACACAAGGGACAATGATCCAGCCATATTATAATGGAGACATGTTCTTTGAAGGGCAGTCTGGCACGCTAATTAAGCTAATGCCAAGACCCCTTTAGATGTATGGCGATCGTTGTAAATAAGATTCAAAGCGTTCAAGAATACCTGCCATATTCCTTTTTCCGAAGCCGATGCGGAAGAAATTGCCGGGTAGATCGAAGACGGAACCTGGCATAATTAAGATGCCTTCAGTACGGACTAACTCCTCAGCAAAAGCTTCCACAGAAATAGGAAGTAACAGTTGTAAGACCGCCATTGTACCACTCTGAGGGCGAATCCAGGATAAATGCTTGCGATTCCTTTCTATACAGGCATCTAATATTTTTAGATTGTTCAGTATGATGTCTCGATTGCGTTTTAAAATTTTATCTTTTGCTTTTAATGCCATAATTGCAAGAATCTCACTTGGAGCACTATTGCAAATCGATGTGTAAAGCTTATAAGAACCCGCTGCTTTTAGAAAATTTGTATCTCGTGCTGCTAACCAACCAATTCTAAGTCCTGCCAGACCAAAGGATTTAGTCATTACATTGAGAGAAATCCCTTTTTCATACACATCAGCAATGGATGGCATGCGTTGATTTTCATCGATTTCTAGGAAACGGTAGACCTCATCGCAGAAAATATAAGCTCCACTTTTTCTAGCAAGTTGGATCAGTTCATCTAGAGTCTTTTTATCCAACACCGCTCCAGAGGGATTATGGGGGTAGTTGAGAACGAGTAGTTTGGTGTTGGAACGAAAAGCTTTTTTTACTTCTGCTAAATCCAGCCGCCATTGGTTTTCAGGCTTGAGTTGAATAGCAGTGATCTCTCCTCCAAAAGACTTTGGTAAGGTAGCAAGAGATTGATAGCAGGGATCGATAACGATGACATGATCTCCAGGTTCAATCAGCACTCTCATCGTGCAATAGATTCCTTCCTCTGCTCCGGCCAAAGTGAGAATCTCATCAGCTTTTATTGATACATAAAGACGCGCTATCTCTTGGCGTAGGATTGGATGGCCGGGAGATTCTGTATAACCGAGCGTAAGGGAATGCCATAATTGTTTCGAGTCCTCATCGGCCATCGCAAGCAGTTCTTGTAAGGTCCAGGTTTCGGCATCAGAGCAACACAGCAAATAAGGAGAGGTGAATTCATATTTTTTCCAGAATTCTTCCAATTTAAAATCAGGAATCTTCATGTGTTATCCTCAAGTAATTATAAATTGTAGCGCGTGAAAGATCGAGAACGTCAGCTACGTAAGCTGCAGCATTCTTGGCTTTGAAAGCACCGTCTTGATGAAGTGCTTGGATCAAATCGCGTTTTTTGTCTTTGCTCAACATTTTGAGGGTTGTGCCTTCCCTCTGCAAATATTCGGAAACATAGAGATTTATCTTTTCTCTCCAGTCATCTTTGAAAAGGACTTCAGACTGTATCTGGACGCTTTGAACACTTGACCACTGTTCCAAAAGAGAGCGAAATTCTTCCCATTTTGACACATCAAGATTAATGCATAAGAGGCCTATCGGAGCCTTATTTTTAGCTCGAAGTGTAGCTGTCGAGCATTTCATTTTTCGACCGTCCCAATTCACCTTTGTATAAACCGGAAAAACATCAGGGAGCGTGGTGTAATCGGTGAGCCCTTCAATTAAGGATTCATCCCCTACATTTCTTTTAGAAAAATTGTTATAAATAGCCGCAATTTTTCCAGTTTTTAGATCGTGGATAACAACTTCGGCATGGGGTTGTAGCAGAGCCGTAATGGCTTGCGCGACCGAGAAATATTCTTTTAATGTAGTCATTTCAACCTCTTTTGCATACAGAATAGTCCAAATTAGACATATTCGTCCATTAAAAATGGTGGAGGTTTTCCTTGGGGTCAACTAAAGGAAATGGAAAATGGACGAAATGGACTAAATGGACGAAATGGACTAAATGGACGAAATGGACTAAATGGACGAAATGGACGATTTTTTTGTCCATTTTGTCCATAAAGTCCATTCAGTCCATTCAGTCCATACCGTCCATACCGTCCATTTCCTTTAGTTGACTTCATTGACAGTAAGGTTATTGAATGCTAGCATCGTCCAAAATTTTATTTATGGTGGGATATGCGCCTGCTTTACATTTGTATCATTTTGTCTATCAATGCATTGTTTGCTGGTGATATCATTACCACCAATGATTTTGGGCTTATTGAAAAAGAAGCTGAAAAATTAGATGGAAATTCTCTAGTCCTATTTGACGTTGATGGGACTCTAATTGTTCCGTACGCTGCGATCTTAAAACCAGAAGGGAAAGATCTTTTTAAACAACTGGTTGCAAGTCATACTGATCGGGATTTGTTTCGCGAGATTCGTATGAAAGCTCGGCACGCTCTGGTAGATGATCGAAGCATAGGTTTCATTCAAAATCTTCAGCAAGGTAAAGTCCCTGTCATTGCTTTTACGGCAGCCCCATCAAAAGTCCGTGGAGCTGAACAACCTGGCGTTTGGCGGGTCGAGGAACTGCTGAAATATGGCTTTGATTTTAGTCCCGCTTTTCCAAATTTGAATTTTTTAGAGCTACCAAAAGACGTAAATCAGCAGCACGTTCCCTTGTATAAGTCTGGAGTGCTTTACTCCTCGTTTCATTCTAAGGGGGATATTTTAGTTAAATTCATTCAACAGCTTAGCCTGGAACCAAACATGGTTATTTTTGTTGATGACGAATTCGAGCATGTCCAATCTGTAGTTACATCTTTGGATAAGCAGGGGATTCCATGCATAGGTTTTTACTATACTGCTGCCAATGAGGCTTCTGGCGATTTAAATTTAGAACGAGCTCGTTTTCAAATAGATTATTTTGTCGAACACGATATTTGGCTAGAAGATATGCAGCTATCCCTTACTACTCTTCCTCCCAATATGCAGGGGAAACTAAGAGGCCTCTTGTGGTGGTTGTGTCCACAGGGCGAATTTCTTGGATATGGAGTGCTTTCATAATGGCTAATGTTAATATGCAGTTTGAAACGTCTACGTGGGCAAAAGGATTATTAAGCTCTTCATCGGTTTTGTTTAAAGAAGCTTGAATAAACTTTCGTAAGCCTTTGCGCGTGATAACGTTTCCTTGAGAAGCCAGGGGGCGAATACTATGATAAAAAAGACGTCCGATCCCAATCACAGTCCCGTGAGCTTGAATTTTCTGCTTAATAATGGGGTAAGCTTTGCGGGCGAAAGCACGGGCGTAGCTATCAGCAGTTTTCAGATCAACCTCATTCATAGGATTAGGTGAAAGGGTATCTTCGATGTCATTTTCTTGTACGGCTGCGACGATGTAGTTTTTAAAGGCCACAGACCCCATCTGTTCTCCCATATACACCGTTAAGCCTTCACTACTATTTGTGGTGGTGATCTGAAGGCTGCCTGTGCCGATATCCCAGACGACAGCTTCTTGCGGATTGGATTCACCCGAAGCCAAAGCACTAAAGAAGGCGATTTCCCCTTCTTCTCTCTGAGGAATAATACGCACGCGAATCTTCGTTTGTTTTTCGATCTCTGAAATGAACCCTTGGCTATTATTGGCTTTGCGAAAGGCGGATGTGGCAATGGCTGCAATTTTCTGCACTTGGTATTGATCGGCTATTTCCCTAATTTCTTTAAACGTCTTTAATCCAAGCTCTTTTGTTTCCGCATCAAATGTGCCCTCTTCAGATTTGTCTAAAGAGGCTTGGTAGGCTACTGGAAAGGTGGTGTCTAGAACGATCTGCACAATTTGATTTGTATCTATGTCAACATCAGCAATGGCCACTTTTGTTCCGCCTGAACCAACATCGATGGCCGCTCTACGTTCTACAGCAGCTTCAACGTTTGTAGCGACAGCAATTACAAAAAACACAACTAAATAAATATTCTTCATAAAAACCTTGTAATTATTTAATTAACAAAGTTGTTATAATTACATAATATTTAATTAAAGTAAATTGTAATTGTTTGTTTTGTGAATGTTTAATAATAGTGCATGTTCACGGGTAGCTAATAAAATCGCGGCGCGATTTCCTTAGCTACTCGTGAAATGGTGGCTTACCCGGTTTTGTAAGACTCTGCTAAAGGGAACTTTGTTTATTCCCCGGCAGGGGAAAAAGTGATTAGCCCCGGGTGGAGCGTTTAGCGCAACCCGGGGTATTTAAAAAAAATACCAGCCCCGGCAGGGGCGTAAGAAAGCTCGTGGTATAGAGATTTTGCCTAAACACTTTCTTACGCCCCTGCCGGGGCTCAATTTAACTCTTTGTGAACCCCACGCTTCGCTCGCTACACGCGGGGCTATTCTCTTAAGCCGCTACCCAGGATGGGCAAAAATCGTCAGCGCGCGGGCTTTGGCGTCTTTTTTGCCATATTCAGAAAATTATAAATCATTAACCAACACGTGGTTAGATGATTTATAATTTTCTGAATCTGACAAAAAATACGCTCAATTCCCGGCTGCTGCCAATTTTTGCCCATCCTGTACCGCGGCTGGCTGCATATGCCCTGAACATGTACTAATAATAAGGCGAGAGCCTTATTATTAGTACATGCGGAGAATTAAGCTGCTTTTTTAAATTCTACGGCTTCTTCAAGCACAACCTCTTGTGTTTTCACTTGAGGTTTTCCAGGGATTTGGGTGCCGATGGTGATATGGAAATCATGGTTTTTGAGCTTAGATGACAGGCCATAGCTTTCGCGCAGTTTCTCTAATTCTGGCGCAGCGACAGCTAGTAACCAAAGTTTTTTCAGTTTGTTATCTTTATTGAGTTTCACGGTACGCAATTCCATGACAGTGAAAGTAAATTCCTGGCCAAGCTCTTTAATTTCCCAGATCTCATTCGCAATCAGCTCATTTTCATACATAACGCTAATGTGTGCGCCGATCCCTTTTTTACTGGTATAATGTCGTGGAGGAACGATTTTGCCCTGTGCATCGATCAAGGGCAGAGCCTCAGCAATAAAATCTTTAGATACCTCAACATATAAGTACCCGTTATCTTTCTGCTTTAGAATTCCTTTCTGTTCGCATAGAACAACTTTTTCAATGACCTGTGGCTGGCTTTCAACTTGATAATCTACCGCTGCAAAAGCTGGTGAAATTAGGGAAGTCGTCAGAATGACGCTAACAAAGAGTTTTTGGATAAAACTTTTCAACATAACACATCTCCTGATGGTTGAATAAGGGTTATCCTCAAAAAGCTTAAAGCAATCGTAAATAAGCAGCAAGAGAAATTGCATCTAACTAGATAAAAATTAAATGTTTATGGATAAGGAAAAACGATTGGACATGGCCTCCTTATGCTTTTTATCAATTTTCGCGAAATCTAATCTTGTGGTAAACTGTTTGCTTAAAAGGTTTTATTAATAAACGTGGATACGTTATGAAAAGGTTTTGCTTCACATGTTTGCTGACACTGTGGATTGTTTCGTGTCATGCAGTGATCACACAAGTTAATGATATGAAAGACGTTTTTGAGCACTTTAACAATGCTGATTCCAAGACATTGGCAATTTTCGATGTCGATATGGTTTTGGTGCAACCAAGCGATCCCGCTTTCCAAATGGCCAACATGAAGCATTTTGGTGCTATCTCCAAGCGGATCTTAAAAGAAGTGCCGTCAGAGAAACAGATGATGTTTTTAAGCCTGATGACACTAAGTTCTGATCCTATTTTGATTGACGAGCGGACACCTCAATTTCTGCAGCAGATCATTCAGAGAGGGATTCCTGCGATGGCATTGACAGCCAACTTGACCGGCCAATTTGCAACAGTTCCAAAAATGGAACAGTGGCGCGTGGATGGACTACGCCAATTAGGAATCGATTTCTCTAAAACGGCGCCTAGCCAAACGCCGCTTGTTTTCGACAATCTGCCTTCTTATCGGGGCAATTATTCCACCTACCTCGATGGTGTGCTCTTTGTGAACGGTACCGTTGTTTCAAAAGGGGATGCTTTCTTGTCCTTTATCGAAAAGACAGATTTCTATCCAGACAAGGTGATTTTCATCGATGACCGTGAGGACAACCTGAAGAGCCTAGAAGCAGCAATTCAAAAGCTCGCAAAGCCCATTGAATACCATGGATTGCATTACACAGGAGCACTGAAATATCCATCGAAAATAATTTCTGAAGATGAATTTGAATCTCGCTGGCAGAAACTCGCGTCTCAAGCGAAAGAACTCAATTAAAAAGGGGAGTGTTATGACAATGATCGAAAAAGTCAACGAAGGCATTAAAGAAGCGATGCGTAGCCGAAATCAGCTCAGGCTCGATACCTTGCGCATGCTCAAATCGAAAATATTGGCTGTGGATGCTCGAGGCAATCTTCCCGATGATGAAGTTTTAAAGTTATTTAAAACTTACTTCGGCAATCTCCAAGAGGCTCTAGAGCAGGCTAAAGCCGTTAATCGTCCCGAACTGGTGGAAAAATTAACTAGTGAATTAGAGACTGTGCAGGAGTTTTTGCCTAAAGCTCCTTCTCCCGAAGAGACAAAGAAAATTGTGATACAAGCCATTGCTGATTCTGGTGCCAAGACAAAAAAAGACTTTGGATTGGTCATGAAACGCATCATGCAGCTCAACAGCGCTGTGGATGGCAAATTGGCCAAAGATTTGGTGGGACAATTATTGACTGATTAGTTCCCTTAGAGGCTGCGCTGAACCACAGGGTTTAACACAGAGGCACAGAGAACACAGAGAAATAAAGGCGTCACTCGACTTAACAAACAAAAACGCTCTCTCCGTGTCCTCTGTGCCTCTGTGTTTCAGAATTCACAATTCACCTTTTTCTGCATAACCATACAGCCAGCGCAATGAGAATGGTGCGGCTAAAGTAGTGATCGTAATCACGAGGATGATGGCGGCATAAATATCATCTTTGAAGACACCCGCAGTTAATCCAATATTTGCAAATATTAGGCCCACTTCTCCCCGTGGAACCATCGCAGTGCCGATGATCAACTGCTTGAGACGCGATTCTCCTTTGAGAAAAAACGCCGAGAAAAGCTTGCCCACAATAGCAACCAGGATCAATGAGCCACTTAACATCCAAATGAACGTTGATGTCCAATCAACCTGCTTAAGATTAAGTGACAACCCGATGGACACAAAAAATATAGGTGTAAATAGATGCACAATGGGTTTCATCTGCTCTTCCACCCGATGGGTGAATTCTTTCGACGACTGTAAAAATTTGGCAAAAGGAAAAGAGAATTGCTTCGATAATGCTAAGCCAGCAGCAAATCCCCCAAGTAGTTCAGGCGCGCCCAAAGAATGCGCGGCCCACGCAAAAAATAAAATTAAGGCAATGATGGTGGTCGGCAAAAGACCTGGAATATCACTCTTTTCATCCCATTTCTGTATAATGTATGAAACGCCTTTGGCCAAGATGGGTGCTAAGAAGAAAAACAGCACGATGAAGAGTAACACCTTTCCCGCATTCAAGACATTCACAGCTCCACTGACAGAAAACTCGTACAACATAGCAAGCAAAATAATGCCAATAATATCGTCGATGACCGCCGCGCCGATCACGATTTGCGCCTCATGACTATTTTGCTTTTTCAAGTCTCGCAGCACTCTTAAAGTAATGCCGATACTTGTAGCCGTCAGAGTGCTAGCAATGAACAAACTAGCTAAAAGCGAGAAATTGAAGAAATAGCTACTGAGGTAAAAGCCCAAAATAAACGGCAGACATACTCCACCAATTGCTACAATCAGTGCTTTCACGCCTGCTGCAGATAGATTGCCAATATCTGTTTCTATGCCAACCTCAAACAGCAGTAAGATGATGCCTATCTGGGCTAGCAGCTGAATGGGATTGCTGATCTCAATAAATCCCAGCACGCTTGGACCTATGATGATGCCAGCCAAGAGCTCACCGATGACTGAAGGGATTTTGAAATAGGCGGCCACTTCGCCAAAGAATCGCGCTGCAAACAAAATCAAAACAAGCTGAATCAAAAAAGTATGTGCTTCCATCTAAAGCCTCAAAGAAAAATATTATAATCTATTTTTAGCATGCTTCCATTTTCCTTGCCTCTGTTATTTACAGATCAGCGATAGCAAGAAAAGGATTTTTTCGTTAAAACAGGCGTATGGCAGAAAACACAACCCTTCCTATTATCGTTTTATTCCGGCAAGACCTGAGATTGAAAGACAATCCAGCACTGACTTATGCTTGTCAAACAGGTCGGCCGATCATTCCTCTCTATATTCTAGATGATGAAACTCCAGGTAAATGGAAAATGGGGGGCGCGAGTCGCTGGTGGCTTCATCATTCGCTTGTATCTCTCGATCAAAGACTCAAAGAAAAAGGGTCACAACTTTTTTTCTACCGTGGAAGCACTTCCGAGATCATTGCACATCTGATTCAGAAATATCAGGTGGCCGCTATTTTCTGGAATCGTTGCTATGAACCCTATGCCAGACAACTAGAACAAACGCTCATGGAATTGCTTCCATCCTCGCAAAGTTTTAACGCTTCTTTGCTCTTTGAACCATGGGAAATTTTGAACAAACAAAATGAACCTTTTAAAATTTATACCCCCTTTTGGAATAGATGCATGGAAGTTGCTTGCATCGACGAGCCCTTGCCTGAACCGCGGCATATTATTACCAAAACGATTAAATCTGAGCCACTTGATTCATGGAAATTACTGCCTACGCATCCCGATTGGTCGATAGGCCTAAAAAAGCACTGGCAGGTAGGGGAAAAGGCTGCTACAAAAAAACTTAATCATTTTATCAGTGTATCTCTAAATACCTATGAGCGTGATCGAGACATCCCATCATTAGACGCAACCTCTTCTCTATCTCCCCATCTGCACTTTGGTGAAATTAGTCCTAAACAAATCTTCCATGCGACAAAAGACATCCCACATAGTAGCAAGTTTTTAAGCGAGGTAGGATGGAGAGAATTTTCCTATTATCAACTCTATTATTTTCCGCAACTTCCCGATCAACCATGGCGTCACGAATTTTCTAAGTTCCCTTGGGAAATGAACTCAACCTTCTTAAAAAAATGGCAACAAGGGAAAACCGGCTATCCGTTGGTAGATGCCGGAATGAGGCAGCTATGGCAAACAGGTGGCATGCATAACCGTGTGCGCATGATTTGCGCCTCATTTTTAGTTAAAGACCTCTTTATCCCCTGGCAGGAAGGTGCAAAATGGTTTTGGGACACATTGGTAGATGCCGATCTCGCTAACAACTCTGCTAGCTGGCAATGGGTGGCAGGATGCGGCTTTGATGCGGCCCCTTTTTTTCGCATTTTCAATCCGTTTCTACAAAGTGAAAAGTTCGATCCCGAGGGTACTTATATCAAGCGTTGGGTTCCAGAGCTAGCTAAGATGCCTAAAGCTCTTCTACATAAGCCTTGGAAAATAAGTGCTGAACTTCAATGTGATTATCCTCACCCCATTGTAAGTCATGAAGAGTGCCGAAAACGTGCTCTAGAAGCATTTAAGCAGATCAAAAGATGGTAGTAACTTTGTTTGGATAAATAGACCCTTCAATAAAAGGAAAATGAAGGGTTTGCTCTAAGACCTATTTAACCCCCAGCTATTTTGATTTGCGGCTACCCATGCAATTATATTTGTGCCATACACGCATACAACTAGTGCGGTTGGTGGTGCGTAGCTGGGGTTGGGTCAGTTGGGTATCAATCACTGATGGATGCGTTAGGGGAGTGGGTGCTGGCGTGATTGCTTGTGAAGGAAATACCTCATTTATAGCAGATTGAAGCGATGACATGGGGCTACGGGCTTTTATAGCCCGATTTGATGGGGATAATGACGCAGAAAAGGCAGCATATTCTTCAGGGGGTAAGGGAGACAAAACATCTGGTTCCATAGCAATCAACGGAAAAGAAGGGGTTCGCTTTAAAAGAGAAAGATCATTGTCGTTACATGCAAGTGAAGAAGAATCCTCTCCAGAGTCAGATGCCGACACCGTAATTTCAAAATTCGCTTCATGTCTATCGGGAGTAGGGGTCGTATTAATTTTCAGTGGAATCGCAAAACGGACAGCTTTTCGACAAGATCGAAGGGAGGGGGCACCACATGATGGTGCAGCAAGGTGAAGGGCGCCTTCTTGCTGGGAGACAGCCGCAATCGTTGCTGACAAAGGATGAGAAGGTGTTGAATCAGACTGAGAGGGGGGAACATCTTGTAATGGGGGGAGGGGAGAGCACGATCGATCCGAAGCTATTAAATCGGCACTCATATGACCTCCTGACCTACATTAACTTTTGAGTCACGTTCGGTATAACCCCTTTGCATTTGTTTTTATGCATGTATTAGCATTTTTAAAGCAACTACCCCTGATCTCTGTAATGATGATTTTTTAAACAGTTATTGCTGCGAAATTTCAATTTCATTATCACAGTTGTTGTATACAATAATATGGGTGTGTAGTGAAAACGCTTTCATGCGAAGATGTCAATCTCTTGCGATATAATGCACGTAGTGTCGTGCGTGAACTTGGTCTGCTCAATGACGCCTATTTCGATATTGATGTCACATTAGCCGAACGGCATCTGCTTATTGAGTTAACATCTTGCCTCTATCCTACAGTAAGTGAAATCGCCAAAAGGCTGCTATTAGACAAATCGACAGCTAGTAGACTGATCGCCAAAGCGGTTAACAAAGGCTATATCAAATACACAGTGGATGAAAATGACAAAAGAAGGCGTTTTTTACAGCTGACTGAAGCGGGGAAAGAGGTTCTCAGTGCATTTGAACCGATTGCCTTTAAGCAAACCGAAGCGGCGCTTCTCACACTAACAGCAGAAGAAATAGAAACCGTGTATCGTGGCATAGCTCTGTATGCACAAGGACTCAAAACCTCCCGCTTACGGAACAAAGTGGCTATCGAGCCCATGACACAGCATGATCATGCCGGTCTCGCCCATTTGCATGCAGCTACGCATAAAGGAAAGGATATTGCCGCATGGAGCAACTTATGCGAAAGCTACCAAAAAAAAGGATGTCGCTATCTTGTCATGAAAATGGATTCTAAGATTGTTGGAGGTGCAGGAATCACCCCCTATCATGCTGCAGAGGGGTTTAGCTGTGAACTAGGAAAGATTTGCCTTCAGGCCGACATGCATGATTTGGGATTTAGTAAGCTGCTTATCAACGCCTGCATCCAAGCAGCTACTAGCCATGGTTACGACCAATGTTATGTTGACCCAGTCAAAGAAACCTGCTTGTCAAAAGAGTTTTTTCAAGAGCTTGGCTTTCAATGCATCTGATGACTTAACTTATCAAACACAAGCTCTTGTGGTTGACTGGAAATCTTGAGACAAAATTAAAGAGTACTAATATCACCACTCCAATCGGGAGGATCCAAGAGGTTGTGGACCTCTTACATAGCCAGGCTTGATGTCGGTCATTTCGATAAGGCTTGGAAGATATGTAATCTCTCCAAATGGGCTGTTTATCTTGGTGACAGGCACATTAGTCTGGGAGGCGATATCGGCAAAAGGAAGAGTCCCATCGAGCGCACTATTGTCGAGTAGTCCTAGCTCTTGTGCCCACATGCACATACGTGTGAGAGACACTCTCACTTGGTAGCTGCCTCCTTCCGTTGCTCTGCGATGCAGCGCTGCTGCAATGCCCGCTGCACCAGCATACGCCGCCAGATAGTCAGCAAAGATCACTTGTACAGGCATGAGAGGTGCATCAGTGGCCCCCTCGGCATCAACGTATCCAGAGACTGTCACTGCCATCATGTCGAAACCACGGAAGTTAGCCCATTCACCTTCGAAATCGAAGCAACGTAGTTCATGTGCAATGATCCCAGGTTTGCTTGCTGCAAGGCGATGCGGCGAGATGCCACGCTGGTCGAGATTTAAATATGAGCAGGTAAACACATCAGCATCATGCAGGAGTTTGAAAAAGCCTTGTTTATCAGCCTCTACATCAAAATCGCAATAAGCTGCGCGCTTTCCAATATCAGTTTCGAGGCGCCAGTTTAAATGATCTGGGTAGTTTGGCTTAGAAAGGTGTAAAACATCTGCGCCAAATTCTGCCAGGGTTCTTCCGGTGATGGGCCCGCCGATGACGTGGGTACAGTCAAGCACGCGAATCCCTTCCAACGGTGTTTTGCATCCTTTTGGAAGTGGGATGGGATCGCTATCGCCAATCTTTTCAACTTCGACCACCGGTTTGGCTGCCAACCGACGGCCTACAGGGTGGGCTAGCCATTCTGCAGCCGTTCGGACTACGCCTATGGCGCCTGCTTCGTCGCGAATAGCAAGTTCTAGGGCTTCAGCATCCCATTGCATAATAGCAGCTTCAACCGCGCGCTGGGTGGGAGCACACTTGAGCACTTTGTAGATAGCATCGCGCAGGCGTGGGTAGTACAATTCGATCTTGACAAAACGCCCATCGCGTGTGGGGTAGAACTCTGCACTTAGGGCCGAATCAACGCCGACACCTGAACCATAGTCTGTGAAAGGTAATTGCCGTCCATTCTGGCGCATGAAGGCGATGCCATGGTGTTGATGCACCGCATTTTGCACACTCGTTGTCACGTTTTGGGGCTTGCCACCGCGCAGCTGCCATAGATTGCTTAGAGCCATCCCTAAGGCCGCCTGTGATGCGGCCATGAGTTCTCCAAAGCGATGCCTGGAGGCTAGAATAGGATCTTTGCCGCGGATCGTTACTTTTCCTTTGTAGTTTGATTCATGCATGCCAATTGCAGCAAGAATCATATTGAGAGCTTTTTGTGAGGTTTGGCTGTCTACGGATGCCATAGTTTGAATCATCCCTTTAAGGTTTAATCTGAAAATCGAACGTCCCGAATTTCGGCTACTTTTATCTTCATAATTTCGTTTCTAAGATAATGTAAAGAAAAAAAATGGGATTGCGGAGTAATTATATTTTTTGACAGCTTTGTTCGATACTAAGCCTTGTTGCATAAATGGAGCACACCGTAATTCTTTTATCATAAACAGGTTTGAAACACAGAGGCACAGAGAACACGGAAAAAGAGAAAAATTAGAGATTGATTGTGGTATATGCCTAAGGACAGTTTATTTTTTCTTCTCTCTCCGTGCCCTCTGTGCCTCTGTGTTTTAATTTTTTTATCTTCAATGGTTTATCGTTATATTGGATTTATGCAACAAGGTCTCGATACTCGCTATCGCGCTGATGAATGGAATCTTTTGTAGATGGAGCGCATCAATAAAATCGAAATGGGCATGGCTCAAAAGAAATCACATGTCATTTTCAATGATGATGAAGCCTCTTGATTCATTGTAAGCATTTGTCGTTTGCATCGCATTCATGAATGCTGGCGCCTCAATCCAGACAGGAGGGTATTTGTAGCGTGCCACGTCCAGGATAAGAAAAGAATCACTCAATTCGTCGTAGGCTGCTACTGGAGACCAATGTCCTCCTCCATCTTGATTCAATACTTGCCTTTGGTATAAGCCTAGCACGACTTGGTTGGGATTTTTAAGTGCCGAGACTAATATCATGCGCATCTCTTCTGAGGAGAGTGTTTTGGCAGTAAATTTTTCGAGTGTCACAGGAAATGTGCCTAACACACAGGCTAATTCGTTTAAAGTTATGCCCCGTTCTTCAATATCGCTTTTGTTGATTACAGCAGAGACACTTTCAGTAAAAAATTCTTCCTGTGTGAACATGCGATATTTCCCTAAAACTTGCGAAGGGGGCGCCTCTACAGATAAAGCGTTCAAAGCAATAACAGAACTGGTGATACCACAAAATGTTAAGGTGATTTGAGATTCGTAAAAGCGCACGATTTTCCAGAAATTTTCCTTGGCATTACTCCTTTCGATGCGCAATTGCCCTTCAGAAGTATCCCAAGGCAACCAAACAGAATTTGAATTGATGTGGTTAGCCGAGAAGGCAGGGGAGATAATAGAAGTAATATAAATGAATAAACCTATAAATAATTTCATGGAAGGCTCATCGATATAAGTGCTTTTGCAAACAATAAGGTAAAGTTAGTTAAAAATAAATATCAAATGAGAAGATGTTTTCTGATGTGCAGTGATGCAAAGCCCATTAAGAGTTCTGTCCCTGTCTCTAATGTCCCTAAGGTCGCTTATGTCCCTAATGTCCCTACTTCTGAGTGACAGGAACGGTGGTCGGCTTCCAGAAGTAGGGACGCTAGGGACTAAAGCGACCTTAGGGACATTAGAGACAGGGACAGAACTCTTAACTAAACAGCATTGGGCTGAAGCATAAGCGACATGGCTGAGCTTGTTGTGTTCTTTTTTATTCGAATTTGCGATTGCGACAACACAATCTACGTAGAAGTTTAAGACAGTAATTGCTAGTCGTGCTGTCAAGCTCTTGCTGAGAGCGTGGTGAAACCTCACTCTTAGAGACCTCATCATCATCATCTTCTTCTTCTGATGATGAGGCGGCTGGAGACCAGCAGCCAGCAATGGCGAGAGCAAAAAAATCGGGTGGCAACACTGCAATGTCTGAATTAGTATCTTCATCAGTTTCCGAATTCGGGGAATCCGGGTAATAAATTTGAATTGTTTTTGTTTCGGCAAAATGCACGCGCTTACTGTTGAGTGCAGAGGCTTGGGCTGCAGTCAAGGCCGATGGCGCAGACACCTTAAGTATACTCTTGGGAACAGGCAATACAGCCGGAGGGGAAAGCTGCGCGCTAGGGAGCTGGCTTAAAGGCATTGTTGTAGGTGTTGTCGAAGGGGGAATGACATTCATGCCGACTCCAAGATTTCGACTTTTGCCCCTTCACGGATGCGATCTGAAGGGATGATGACGATGCGATCATTTTCCTCAAGTCCATAAGTGATCTCCATTTGATTGCCGTAGTCGCGTCCAATTTGCACTTGTTTAAGATGTACAATATTGTCTTTATCAACTACAGCCACATGTGGAAAGCTTGAACGGATAATGACAGCCGTGGTGGGGATGATGAAATTGATTTCAGCAGGCTCCAGCAGGAATTTTACGCGTCCATATAAGCCAGCATACAATATGCCGTCAGGGTTTTTTACATCGACTTCGGTCAGCAGGGTGCGGGCAGTGGGATCTAAGGCCTTGGCAAAGCGCGTGACTATGCCTTTAAAAACTTTCCCAGGAAGCTGCAGGACAGTGACTTCAGCTTCAAGTCTTTCTTTGACCTGCCTGTAATAAGTTTGCGGAACTTCCACAAAAAAACGGATGGTATTCGTCTGCACAATTTGGAATAGCTCTTGTGGTGTGGCATTAATGCTTCCATAAATCAAGGAGCCAATGTCGACAAGGCGCTTGGTGATGATCCCATCAAAAGGTGCATAAATGTATTTAAATTGCTGTTGATAAGTGTATTTAGCTACATTCTTCTCATTCACAATGACAATGGCTTCAGCAGACTCTAAGTTGGCACGATATTGATCCACCTCTTGTTTTGAAACAGCTTCGTGATTTTTATCCCATAGCTTTTGCCAACGCTCACTAGTAATTTTGGCAATGTCCCTTTCCACAATAGAATTTAATAGATCAGCTTCCGCTTGGGCCAGTTGTTCATCTGTTTCTGGCGTATCAATCTCGGCTAATAGATCTCCAGCTTTAACAACATCCCCAATATCAACCAAATACTTCACAAGATACCCATTGACACGCGACCAGATGGGGGTATAGTGCCAAGCTTGCGCCGAACTGGGCAAGATCAACTCAATGGGCTTTGTGTTAGGCTTGATTTCCATTAGCGTCACTCGCGGCAAGGGATCCTGAGCGGCTAAAGCGTCGATTTTCTTCGTATTCATCATGCGAGGAACCCATCCCCAAACAAATAAGATCGAAAGAATTATCCCTGTAGCACATAACAGAAGCCATTTTTTGCGCGCAGATTTGTGTTTCGTTTGGATGGAATCGCTCATTCTATCCCTTCTTGTTCAATGGATTGATGTTCTGGTGGGACATACGGCACATGTTTTGCATGCAAATAAGGATTTTCTTTATGGCGTAAATAAGAAAACATCACCGGCACAAAAAAGAGCGTCGTCAACGTGGCAATGGAAAGTCCACCAATCACCGCTCTACCCAAAGGAGCATTTTGTTCCCCCCCTTCACCTAGTCCTAATGCCATTGGAATCATCCCCACAATCATTGCTAGGGCCGTCATTAAAATGGGCCTGAGGCGGGTCAATGCCGCTGTGTGGATCGCTTGGATGTTTGTCTTACCTTCTTTCAGTTGGAAATTGGCGAAAGTAACTAACAGAATACTGTTGGCGGTGACCACGCCAACACTCATGATGGAGCCCATCAGCGAAGGAATGTTAAAGGTGGTGCCTGTCAGGAATAGCATCCAAATAATTCCCGCTAAGGCTCCTGGGATAGCTAGGGTGATGACAAAAGGGTCAAGCCATGATTGAAAGTTAATCACCATAATGAAATAAACCAAGATAATGGCAAAAATAAAGCCGAAGCCGAGTTTCTTAAAAGCCGTTTTCATATTTGAAACCACGCCACTGATGATAATGTTGTTGCCTGGCGCCATTTTGTCTTTATATTCATCTACAATGTCTTGAATGTCGGAAGCCACTCCGCCCAGATCCCTTCCTTGCACGTTGGCATAAATATCATAGACAGGTTGGATATTGAGGTGGTTCACCACCCCTTGAGTCGGACGCCGCTCAAGCGTACATAGGTCGCATAACAGTTGCGATTGTTGGGTCAAGGGACTAGATACAGGAATATGTAATAGTCCTTCGACACTATTGACGCGATATTTTGGATTTTGTACAGCAATGAGGTAGGGGATGCCCGACTTTCTATCTAGCCAAAAATTTGGGGTAAGTGTCGTACTATCGCTAAAGTTAAGCAGGATGTCAGTGGTGACGTCCAACTGATTGAGCCCTGCAGTCGCAATCTTCATTCTATCGACCTCTAAAAACAGCTCAGGCAAATCCACTACTTGGTGTAGATGGGTATCGACCGCTCCAGGCACATGGGAGATCCTTTCGATGAGTTCGCGGGCGATTTTTAAGTTGTTATCTTTATCATATCCTGACACCTTGACATTGATCGGTGTTGGTAAGCCGAGGTTTAAGATTTGATTCACCATATCGGCTGGTTGGAAATAGAAAAGTAAATCTGGAAATTTCTTGTTTAGATGCTCGCGTAGCATTCCCATATATTCTTGCGTGCTATATTTTCTTTCAGGCTTTAGGGAAAGAAGGATTTCTCCATCAAACCCACCCACTGTTGCACTGTCTCCAAACGCTAGCGTATAAGGCACAGGATTTAATCCGATATTATCGATCAACATGGCGATATCATCGGGATGGATCACTTTGCGTATTTCCGTTTCCACTGCGCTAAAATGTTCAGCTGTCATTTCGATGCGTGTGCCAGAAGGCGCTTTGACATGCAGCCTCAGTTGGCCTGCATCGACCGAAGGGAAGAAATCGGCACCGATAAACGGTGATATCAGCAACGCACTGCCAAAGATCAACCCGAAAACAATGAGGATAATGATGCGATTGTCTAGTCCCCATTGCAGCGTTGAACCATACGATTCGCGAAAGCGGTGAAATCTCTCGGAAAATCTGACGTGATATCTGTCCAAAGCCGTTTTTGGTCCACCCCCCGTATACAAATACATCTCAGGGGGCAGAATGAATTTAATCATCACAGGCACCAGCGTACGCGATAAAACATACGAAGCAATGATCGCAAAAACCACTGCCAAAGCGAGGGGAGTGAACAGGAATTTGGCCGGACCAACCAGCAAGATGACAGGTAAAAATACAATACAGATCGATAAGGTTGAGACAAAGGCCGGAATGGTCACTTCATAAGAACCATCTAAAATGGCCCTTTCTAAGGGTTTCTTGCCAGTAATATTGCGGTGAATGTTTTCGATCGCCACCGTGGCATCATCGACTAAGATGCCGATAGCTAAGGTGAGCCCCCCTAATGTCATGATATTCAAGGTCTCGCCCATCAAACTCAAAAAAATGATTGAGGTCATGATCGACAGTGGAATTGATATCAGGACAATCAAGGTGCTACGCCAGCTGCCCAAAAAGAGCAGTACCATAATGCCTGTTAAAACGGCGGCTAATATGCCTTCAGTGATGACTCCTTCGATCGCCTTTTTTACGAAGATCGACTGGTCGAAGATTAAGTTGATGTCCATTCCTTTGGGTGCAGCCGCCCGTATGGTGGGCAATAGCTTCTTCACTTCGTTGACGATATCAAGGGTAGAGGCGGCGCCATTTTTTAAGATCTGCATTAACACAGATCCTATCCCATCGCGCCTCACTACATTGGTCTGAGGGGCAAATCCATCATGGGCAAAGCCCACATCGCGCAAAAACACAGTTTTCTGATCCACTACGGCAATGGGGATGTCATTAAAGGCGTTAGGTTCGACGGGAGTATTGTTCACATTGATATTATAATCATAAGTGCCGATGCGAGAATCTCCAAGAGGAGTTGTCAGCACCTGACTTTGGATGGCTTTATTGACATCGCGTGCTGATAAGCCTCTCGTTTGCAGAGCCAGCGAATCAACATCCACCATCAATTGTCGTACAGTGCCACCATAGGGTGTTAGAATGGTAGCACCAGGCACCGTGCCAATGGCTTGGCGGATGCGCCAGTTGCCATAGTCATAAAGCTGCGATTCAGAGACAGATTCCCCAGACAAAATCATTTGCACGATAGGTACGGTATTAGCATAATAGCGCAAAATGATTGGAGGCAAAATTCCAGGAGGCATGCGTTTTAGGATGGCTTGTGAGATAGATGTCGCTTCAGCAATAGCTGCCGGAATTTCTGCTTCAGGATGGAAATAGAGGCGGATCAACCCGATCCCATTGACCGTTTGTGATTCCATCCTTTCGATATCATTGACATTATTAAAAAGGGAATATTCACTATAAGTAGTGATGCGTTCGGCAAATTCTTCGGCAGGCAGTCCGTTATATTGCCAGATCACACTAAGGATAGGAATATTGATATGGGGAAAAATATCCTTAGGTGTTACAAACATGAAAACGGAACTCATGATTGAAATCAACATGGCGATAACAACAAAGGTATAAGGGCGTCTTAGCGCGAGTTCAACAATCCACATGTTCTAAAATAGTTTTTTTGTTTGATGGAGTTCAATATATTCCTAAGACATTGTTTTGCAAATAGAAATTGTCCTTGCTCATAAGATTTGGTCATCACAAATTAGAGTACCACACTATTTGAACGCGAAGGTCGCGAAGCAGGCGAAGTCAACGCGAAGATTTTTCTTCTGTGGATATGCTCTTATAAATTCATGAAGCTCAATTTCTTTCTTATATAAAATTAACAAGATTTTCAGCAGGGCTATTGATTAATTTCGAGGAGAGAATGGTCGAAGATGATATCAGAAGGTTTGTCTTGAGCATGTGCTTCAATAAATAAAAAATTTCTTCGCGTTATCTTCGCTAACTTCGTGACCTTCGCGTTCAATATAGTGCGGTACACTAATTTGTGATGAGCTATAAGATTAAGGTTAATCGTTCCCAACTTCTTTCTTGCTCTTGCCTACTTATTTAGGAGGAATCAATGCTGGTCTCTGGTTGCATTTGAACTAAATTAATCGGCGGTTTATGTTATATCGAATGCCAACTTTTGAGTCACATTCGGTATAATTGCTTAGGATTTAAAGGATTGTACAAGAGCCTAAATCAAAGATTGCGCTTCCACGCGCAATCCTGGGGGATATCTGAAATATATACACTTGTTTTTGAGCATTTCTTTAGGGTTAATGGGTGGCTGTTCTGTAGGGCCCTCTTATACTCCACCCTGCATTGAGGTGCCCGCTGAGTGGAAAAATCTAAGTGATGATGCATGTGCAGAACTCCTTGAATGCAACAATGCAGAATTAACGTACCTGGATTTTTGGTGGCAAGTTTTTGAGGATGACGAGCTCAACAACTTAGAATCTTTAGCCATCACCAACAACCGTGATCTCTTAGTGGCATTAGAACGCATTCAAGAAGCGCGCGCCTTGATGGGGATTGCTGCTTCAAATTTTTACCCCCAGATCACTTTAAACCCCTTATATACCAATATGGGGGAGTTGATAAAAAATTACGTAAATCCAGCAAATGCTGCTAATTTGACCACCACAAGTGCCTTTCGCGCCCATGAACTGCTTTATCTATTACCTGTGAATTTGAGTTATGAAGTGGATTTATGGGGTCAAATTAGAGATCAATATGATGCGGCCAAATACAGCTGGTTAGCTCAACAAAAAGACTACGAAGCTGTCATGTTGACGCTAACATCAAGTCTGGCCACTGCCTATTATCAATTGCGTGCGGCAGATACACAAATCGATTTACTGTCAAAAGTGCTAAAAACGCGCCAGAAGGCCTTTAAGATCAATAGTGATCGCTATGAGGAACAAATTGCCTTTTATGCCGACGTCGCCTTTGCTGCCGAAGAGATTGATAGTGTCCTCACCCAATATCATGAAGTGCTCCGTCAACGAAGTGTTTTGGAAAACCAAATCGCTGTTTTAATCGGCATGCCAGCTTCTCAATTTTGTCTGGATTACCAGCCTCTAGAAGGGCTGCCTCCATGTATACCAGAAGGTATTCCCTCTGAAATGCTTCTCCGGCGTCCTGATATAGCTGAAGCAGAATATAATACCCGTGCTGCTCATGCTTTGGTGAAAGAGGCCTATACTCAATTTTATCCATCTTTAATACTGACAGCCACAGGAGGATTTGAAAGTCCCGTTTTCAAAAACTTTTTGAAATGGATTAGTCGCTATTGGGTGGAAGGAGGACAAATTAACCAGCTCATCTTTGATGGCTTTAAAACGCCCTATACCTTGCAACAACAAATTATGCGTTTTCAAGAGGCTAGTGGTCAATACCAACAGCAAGTACTTAAAGCCTTTCAAGAGGTTGAAGATGCGTTAACAAATATTGAAGCTTATGCTAAGGAGTATGAGAGCACTCAAGCCACCACACAATGGGCACAAAAAGCCTATCAACTCTATGTTGACCGTTATGACATGGGAGTCATCTATTACATCGATGTGGTAAATACTGAGCGAGATTTACTCAATTTTCAAATCACGCTGAATGCCCTACAGGGGTATCGGTATATTGCTACCATCCAATTGATTAAAGCCCTAGGAGGGGGCTGGTGAACATACACTTATGACAACGTCATCATTAGCCCTCATATGTGATAGTCCTCATGCAACCCTAAGCTCCTCTACTACAGCCCTGACACCGACATCTCGATTCGATGCCTCCGATCTTTTGAAAACTATTAACACGGTGATTAGAGATGGATTTGAAAGAAATAAACATCATAATAGCCGACACATCGCCAAGAGCCGTCAATTGATGCTTGCCAATGCGCAGCATTTAAAAGGGGAGGGGACGATCGTTATTTTGGGTGCTGGGCCTTTAGAGCCATTAAGAGAGCTCATTAGGCGCTGCAGTGAGTTGATTCTAATAGATTATGATCTAACAATGCCCCTCGAGGTTACGCGGCAGCTAGATTTTTACGAACAGCAAAAAGTCACTATTCTTAATGCTGATTTAACTGGTGGGTTATGCAAACAAATAGATGCCCTTTTTGTTAGAGCTTACACAAATGGATTAGGCGTATGTCAAGTCCACGAAGAAATCATCGATCTATTGAATGATTTCACTCCGCAAAAACTTTTTGCGCGTATAGACGCAGATTATGTCATATCATCACTGGTGGCTAGCCAGTTGCCGGCATTTTGTGTCGAGTATACTGATGAGAAGTTGGATGAATTGGCTTCTCTATGGCAAGGTTCGACATTCCAAATTCCAACCGAACAAAAGGAAAAATACAGGAAAGCCTTCGATCGGTTGGCTAAGGCTCTTTTTAAGAATCATATTGAAGACATAGCAGCGCTTGTCAAGCCTTCTGGAAAGGCTTATTTTGGGGATACATTTAATGCGATCGAATATGTTGGACTCACTGATCGGCAACAATTAGTAAAGCCGAAGAGTGGGTTTTATTTAGCGGAACTAGAAACAGCTCTTACGACGAGTGCACATTTTAAGGTTACAAAACTTAAGAAATGGACTTGGTTTAGCGCTCCTCAGCGCAATAAAGCCTTCAATGTGCAGGCCTATGTGTTGCAAAAGAATCCTCGCGATGAGCCTCACAATGAGTTCGAATCGACCACCTGCGCGTGCATTATTGCTTAAAAAAAGAATAGACAGGAACGATTCATTTTCATTAAACCTAGCATAGTTATTTTTATATAGGTGGATAATGACTACACAAACCTCACGTTTTTCCTCTTTTGCATACCTTAATACAAGCCAAACCCTAGGCGCATTTAATGACAATTTCTTTAAATTGCTCGTGGGTTACTTTTTGATAAAAATGGAGGGGGCCGAAAATAGCCAGCGGTTATTGGCGGTGGCGGGAGCTGTGTATGTACTCCCGTTTTTAATTTTTTCCAGGGTAGGGGGGCAGTTAGCCGATCACTTCAGCAAACGTAACGTCATTATTGTAACACGCCTCTGTCAATTGGTAGTAGGTCTGCTCTCTATATTAGCCTTTCATTTCGAAAGTAAACTTGGTGCATATTGTTGCCTTTTTGCTCTGACCACTTTTAGCACCATTTTTACGATCGCTAGAAATAGCGTTTTGCCTGAATTAATCCCCAAAGAGAAGATTTCTAAAGTCAATGGTATCATGGCTTCATTTAGTTTTTTGGGGATTATTGTCGGTGCTTTTTCAGCTTCATTTATTCTCGAAATTTCCAACCACAATTTCGTGATGGCTGGAATGTTTTTGACTTTCATCGCTTCGCTATCATTATTAGCGAGTCTATGTGTTGAATACACGCCACCGAACAGAGGTAAGCATAAAATCAAATTATTTTTCTTGGCAGAGATATACGACAGTTTAAAATTGGCCTACCAGTATCCTTCGCTTTTGCCCTCGATTTTTGGGGCGGCGTATTTTTTGTTTTTTGGGGCCTTTTGCCAGCTGAATATCATCCCTTTCGCCATGCAGTCATTAAATATGACAGATGTGCAGGGTGGTTACTTGTTCCTACTGAGTGCAGTTGGTATAGGAGCAGGTTCCCTTTTAGCGGGCAAAATTTCGGGCAATACTGTTGAATTGGGCTTAATTCCAATTGTAGGGGTTGCCATGGGAGTTTGTTGCTTTTTCATGGATATTTTTTCTGTGAGCTTTACGGCCGTAGTAATATTGGCTATTCTCATCGGACTGTTTGGCGGCATGTTCGACATTCCACAAGAATCCAATATTCAATTGCAAAGTCCGCAAGAGTCTCGCGGTAAGATCATTGCAGCTTCTCGTTTTTTAAGCTTTTTTGGGGTGTTATGTGCTTCCGGCTTGCTGTATATATTAAGTGAAGTTTTTCACCTTAATGCTAGCACAGGATTTTTGATTTTAGGAGCCTTGACATTAGTCGTCGTGGCTCTGTTGAGTGCATGCTATTTTAAAAGTTTAAAGCGCTTTCTTGGTGGAGGGGCTTTTAAGCGCTGTTTATAACTATTGTAGGTTCCTATCTAGCAGATCTGTCGGCACCAGACGTTCAAAAGTCTCTTTAAACAATCGATATAATTGTTTTTCCTTTACAGTGGGCTGGCGTAGTTCAGGGATGTTTTGGTTGATCCCCAGAAGCGTTTTCCATTCACTCATAGCTGCATTGTTACGTGGGTCTTTTAATACCTGGATTTGGACTCGCATGGCTTCAGCATAATCAGGATAATCAGCTAAGCGCGACAGTTGAGCCTCTTTTAAAGCGATCATACTCTTTCTAGTTACTTGATTGATGTGGTTGACGCAGGAAGACATAGCAGCATCGAATTGGGTGAGTTGCTCTTCGTCTACTGAGGAGTTTCGCAATGTTTTGTAAGCTGCATAAAAATCATCTGTTAAAAATGCATTAATAATAGGATCGAGCGCGTCATTTTTAAAGCGGAAATGTATAGGGGAGTAGGCGTCAATTTCACGAGGAAAAATCAAGGAAACCTGTGCTGAAATCCTGTCGTTTAAGTTGGCGGTGACTTTGGACAGTAAAGTAGTTGTGTCCCACCCAGCGGTAATACGTTGTCTTATCTGCCCCCTAACTCTGTAATCGTTATCGCTGTCACTATCATCACTCACGCTACTCTCAGAGGAGGAGGACTCGATTTCGGTTGATGCATCGTGAAGATTTGTCGAGGTTTCATCATCAGCGAATCCGTGCATTTCATCATCACTTTGGTCTGCAAATGACGTCGGAGTCAACAAAGCTGGAGGCGGGGTTTCATGGAATTGATCCATAGCCCAAAGGTCTGGTTCTGCTGTAGGTGAATTTGTTGCGTTCAATTGTAGTGGCCAATAAAGATGAGTGCGTTCTGAGCTAACCGGAAATGGCATAAAAACCTCGAAGTTTGAATTTAAAGGCTTGGGATCGATGTTTAATTAAAAATATTATATTTAATCATTATATGTTAATGCTTACTTAAATTCAAGTATATTAAGCATTACCTTTTGTACTTATTCATACAGATACCTCCCAGGAAACCGTATATGTTCACGCAATGGTGTCAACTTAAAGAAATCGTTAGTATAAAAATAGAAAATATATAGCACAAGTATCTGGCTAAAACATGTACTTATAAAAAAGAAAAACATGATAAACACGATCGCTTAAGCGGCAGGATATCCCCTTTGCTTCAGCCTTGTTGCATAAATGGAGCACACCGTAATTCTTTTATCATAAACAGGTTTGAAACACAGAGGCACAGAGAACACGGAGAAAGAGAAAAATTAGAGATTGATTGTGGTATATGCCTAAGGACAGTTTATTTTTTCTTCCCTCTCCGTGCCCTCTGTGCCTCTGTGTTTTAAATTTTTTATCTTCAATGGTTTATCGTTATATTGGATTTATGCAACAAGGTCCTTTGCTTCATCCTGCCGCTTGCGATCTTGCCTATCTTGTTATTTCATAAACACATGTTTTATCCAGATACTTTTACTCTTTCATTTCTATTTTCAATATAATAATTACTTTAAGTTGACACCATTGCATGTTCACGAGTGTGTGGCTTTCCTGTCCGTGTGTGTGCTCGTGTTGGTGCCCGAAAGAAGAGTTTGAATGAAAAAGTGATAGATAAGGTTCAAAGGTTTAAAGTTCTTAAGATAGCGTGTAGATAAATTCGGGCACCGGTATGCGCACGCACACGGGCACGAAATTTATTCACTTAGATTGCTACTGTGAACATGTACAGGCAACCACTCGCATGTGTGAAGAGTCCATATATACCGTTTTTCTGTTAAATTATTTTTTGTTACTTTATTTTTAGCTTTATTCATTATTTCTTGAGGAGTTTTCTATGAATACTTTGGAAAGGCCGCTAAAGAGATATTTGGTGTGTTTTTTGATGTTTGTTTTGTTCGGGACTAGAGTGCTGGCAGTCGATTCTGATTTACCACAAATGGGAATCGATGCTTCTGGGAATATTATTGCTGTGTGGCAAACATATGACACTAATGGCAACTATTATGTGCAAACAGCTTCACACCCACTTGGGGGCAGTTGGTCAGCACCTGTCACTCTTTCTCCCTCAGGACAATATGCCACAAACCCTGTTATAGCTGTGGATGGTTTGGGTAATGCCGTGGCCATATGGGGTGCCGTGGATCCTACCACGGGAAATACCCTTCTTTATGGGGCGATGCTTACTGTTGGTAATAGTTTGATTACTGCTACATGGACCTCAGCTGTACAAATTGCGGCTTCAAGCAATAATGTGCTTAACGGCTATAGTGTGAATATCAACGATGGTCTAGTTGCAAAGAATGTGGTGGCCATGTGGAGTGCCTATGACAGTGTAGGCATGAATCGTGGCGTATATGCATCCACAGCTTTGTTGGGAGGAAGTTGGAGCACACCTGTAAGAGTCTCTGGTTCCTGAGTTGTTGTAGCTAAGGCTACAACGATTTGAATTTGATTTCTACCTGATCGACGATGGGTTCTTTACCATCGAAGTTCACGTGCAAAGGTGTGACCACAATTTGTGGATCGCATAACAGTTCAGCCATGATCGAAAAGTTGGATTGGCATTTGATAAGGCAATCAAATGTGGGCATGGCGTCAATATCCTCAAGCAGTGCCTGAAGAGTGTGCTGATGACTGAGTGTATGCGAGAAAATAATGTTGGGATTTTGAAGAGCGATAGCAAAGTTGATGGCAATTTGTTGCGCATTTGGGTTGTCCGTAAAAATATAAACAACGAGAGGCTTGTCTGGAAATATTTGTGCGACTCTTAGAATTTCGGAGATATAGTAACTTTGTGGTGGATAGAGTAGGTAGTCGAGTTCTCGGAATTTCGAGGTAGTGGTGTAGATCTTACTGCTTCTGCGGACATCTACAGCTACATGTATGGCAGTATGAGTGGAAGGAGTTGGTTGCGTCGTGCCTCCAGTTTTTTTTTGCTTTAGACACTCCACAAGTTCTCGTCGGAATTCACCATCATCCCAGTCGATGGGGATTTTTAATTTATTGAGATCTTTCTGTAGCTTATTTGAATTAATCTCAGATGCAGTAGGAATCACCAGCAACGTGGAAGGGGGGGCTTCCAATAGTTGAGATATGTGAGAGATCGTCAACGTTTTTTTAAAATGGAACGGGCCTTCAAGATGTTGATCCAATTCACTAAGTCTTAACTCATCTGAAAAAAGAAACGGTCGATACAGAAAAGGCAGTCCATATTGGCGTGCAATCCATTTGGCGTGAGCGTAGGCCATCAAAATATCTTCAAACAACCCACTATGTAAGCTGTAGGTGATGGCGTTTTGATTCTGGGGGACAGAAGTGGGGTATAAATATTTTTTTTTCTGGAGCTTTGTAGACCTCCTGTCGTTGTCATTTTTCCATAGGAGTCGCTTGTTTTCGGCTAACATTAACGGTTTTTCAGATAAGACTCGCCCTTGTTTATCTGCCATGCATAATTCATAAATCAGCTCCTCCATTGAAAGCTGGTCGCCAGCATCACCAGCCAAATCCATGGTTAGATAGCCGTTTGGACTGGATTTGATGGTTTTTTCCAAATAGATGGTTTGCTCCGTTCTCTCCATTTTTGAAAAAGCGAGGTTGCTGATGACAAGGTCATATTTTTGAATTTGATCAAAAGCGGTTTGATCAATGAAATGCACGTTCTTAATGCCCATAAGACCAAGATATTTGCGACTCAACGCATTGCATTGTGGTAGGTCAAGGATGGTATAACTAGCAAAATGGCATATATCAGCTAATATTTTGCAGAGCCCTCCATAACCACCCCCAATTTCAAGAATGTGCATATGGTTTAATTTGTCACCGAATTCGCGCTTTAAATCACCTGCGATCTTGATATAGCGCAATGTTGTAGGAGAGAATTTTCCGAGATTGTCATAATTGTAAACGATAGGATTGCCCAAGCTATCGTTCAGGCGGAATTGCTCGCTGAAATCCAATAGCTCGGGATACTCTTTACGGATAGCTTCTAAAGCTTTAAGGCCTTCTTCATATGAAACATTTTCCAAAAAGTATCTATAGTAGGGATTTCTTTTAAATTGGGAGAAAGCAACATCATTTGTGGCAGCTTGCTGGCAGATGTGCACAAATTGTTTTTTTGTGTAAGTGCCTTCAGGGTGAATATACGAAGCTTTAAGGGCAAGGCATACTATGCATAAGAGGCGTAAATAGTACATGTTAGGTTTCTTGTTTTTTGACAACTTGAAGGTGATAGCGTAATGGATTTAAGAGTTTCCTTCATCTTAAAAAGACTAATAAACAGATTGCTTTTAGGGTGAAAAGGTGTGTATACAAAAGCCGACACCATTGTGTGAAGACATATGGGGTAATTTCAGCAGACTCGAATGGTTATTTTATGGAGGTTATATGGAGTTTGAAAAAAGCTTGAAGTTCATATCAGTTGGTGTATTGATAGGGGGGATTTTTTTTGGTGAAACCGCTGTTGGTGCAAACCAAAACAATGATCTCCAATTAGGGATCGATTCTCTAGGCAACGCCATTGCTGCATGGGATGTCGTGGATGCTAGCAACAATCGCTTAATTCAAGTGGCTACTATGACCGCGAGCGGTACTTGGAGTACTCCTGCTACCCTATCTCTTACAGGGCAAGTTGCAGAGTCTCCAAAAATTATTGTCGATTCAAGTGATAATGCCGTAGTGATATGGACTGCTGTAGATGCTACGAATCAGGTAATGGTACTTTATGCTTCAATGCTTGTCGCAGGTACTGGAGGGCACTGGACTACACCTGTCCAGATTTCTACTTCTCAATGTAATGTGGCTAGTGACTATATCTTAGTCGTCAACAACAATAAGAATGTTGTAGCCCTATGGAATGCTGTTGATACTACCACAGGTCTAACAAATGTTTATTCTGCAATGGTTAAAATTGGCGGGAGTTGGAGTGCCCAAAAGCAGGTTTCGCAATAGATATCTATCATAGATGGGACGTGTTATATCTCTATTGTAGCTGCTGGATCATCAAAAAGAGATCTGTATTGCCCACTGGGGCTACTTGTAAAGGAGCGGCTACCGTCTGGTTTATAGCTACCATGTCTCCACTAGTAAGAGTTGTCACAACTAAATATGAAGCAAAAGCTTGCGCTGTCGGGGTGTAGTGAAAATCACTTCCAGGGACGGTGGTGCCATTCACATTGATAGAAATCGTTCTATTCCCAGCATTATTTATTGATACACCATACTGAATTAGGAAGGTGCCGGATGTATTGACTGTGATCGAAGTGCTTCCTTTGCCACCCCATGAATAAGTCGTGGGATCTGAATTACTTGATTGGAAATCCAATCTCATAAAACCTGTCGGGGTCGCGGCCGTATTACCTGTAGTATAAAATGAAGCAAATCCCACTGGCCCACGCGGACCTGTGGGCCCTGTGGATCCGGTTGGTCCTGTAGGTCCCGTTGGTCCCGTGCGACCTGTTGCTCCCGTAGGGCCTGTAAATCCAGTTAATCCAGTCAGTCCTGTGGCGCCTGTGAGTCCGGTCATGCCGGTAAGCCCTGTCAACCCAGTTTGTCCGGTGAGTCCTGTTAAACCTGTTGAGCCAGTAAAGCCGGTCAATCCAGTGAGGCCAGTGGCACCGGTTAAGCCGGTTGACCCAGTAAGACCAGTGGATCCGGTCACACCGGTTATACCGGTAGTTCCTGTGAGGCCAGTGAGGCCCGTAGAGCCGCTAAGTCCAGTCAGCCCCGTAGAGCCAGTTTGTCCGGTGAGTCCTGTTAAGCCAGTCAATCCAGTGAGGCCTGTCGCTCCGGTTAAGCCGGTTGACCCAGTAAGACCGGTGGATCCAGTCACGCCGGTTAAGCCGGTAGTTCCTGTGAGGCCAGTGAGGCCCGTAGAACCGCTAAGTCCAGTCAGCCCCGTAGAGCCAGTTTGTCCGGTGAGTCCTGTTAAGCCTGTTGAGCCTGTAAAGCCAGTAAAGCCAGTGAGGCCTGTCGCACCGGTTAAGCCGGTTGACCCAGTAAGACCGGTGGATCCAGTCACGCCGGTTAAGCCGGTAGTTCCTGTGAGGCCAGTGAGGCCGGTAGAACCGCTAAGTCCAGTCAGCCCCGTAGAGCCAGTTTGTCCGGTGAGTCCTGTTAAGCCTGTTGAGCCAGTAAAGCCGGTCAATCCA
>JABDFJ010000014.1 GCA_013286645.1 Chlamydiota bacterium
CCTGAACATGTACCTTTTTTTTCGCCTTTCGCCTTTCGCCTTTAGCTTTTAGTGGGATCGCAAAGCCTCAGCGATAGGCATCTTAGCCACTCTAATGCCAGCCAATAGTGAAGCTACTATGGCGGCAATAGTGCTTAAGCCCATCGAGCTGAAAATCATTTCAGCTTGGAACTTAAATGAAATATAGAACGGAATCGTCATACCTGGGCCCGGTGGTAGGAGGATTTGGTTCTCCAAAAAGGTCTTCAGGATAAAGTAAGTGAGGGCGATCCCTAATAAGCTGCCGAGGATTCCTAGGAATGCCCCTTCCAGCGTTATCAGGCGCATCACATCAGTGACAGACTCTCCATTAGCTCTGAAGTTGCCAATCTCTTGCTTGCGCTCGAGGATGGCAGATGAGATAGAATTGAAGATCCCTAACAGGACGATAGATAAGATGATCAATTGAATGATGTGAAACTGAGCTTCTAGCCAATCTACAGAGTGTTGATAGTAGACTAAATCGAGCACCGCAAAGGATGTTGCTTCTAAAGCGGGATATGCTTTTTCAAAAGCGCTGGCAAAAACATCCCAATCCGTGTAATCCCTAAGGCCAAGGGCGATGAGTTCAACGCTATTGGTAGCTAACAGCTTTTGAGCTTCTTTCAATTGGATACGAAAGATGCGACTATCGAAATCGACGGTACCTGTATTAAAGATGCCTGTGACAACGAGCTCACTTTGGTTGATATTGCCTTCGATGGAATTGACCATGACAGTCACCTTATCTCCGATGACCAGATCTAGTGCTTTGGCAAGTCCAATGCCGATGAGCAAGCCATTGGGTTGATCGACAAGTTGTTCCCCAGATTCAATATTGAGGTCGTAGAAGAAAGTGTGTTCTTCCCTGGCATCGATGCCTTGTCCAGCGCCGCTGACAGTGATGTTGCCTTTCTTTAGCAACGCGGGAAAGTTAACCCGGGGGAATATTTGTTTGACAACATCCTGTTCAGCTAGGTATGTGCGTATGTTTTCCCAATCGGCTATCCAATGTTCCCAAGGTTTCTGGTATACTGTGTTGCGATACCCCTTGGTGTTGATTTGACCATGTCCATACATAGCGTGGATGGTGCTTTCGCGGTAATTATTCAAAACTCCATTGATAAAGCCTTTAAAGGCAAACAATACCCCTGTACCCATGGCTACGGTGAGTAATACAGCGATCGTGCGTCTGTAATTGCGGAAGAGATTCATAAAGGAAAGGAATATCATGATATATAGCCTGGCTTCTAATTAGGTTACAAGGACACCATCTTGGATGTGTAAATTATCGTGCGCATATTTTTGGACCATGGGATCATGCGTCGTTAAAATCACGGAGAGTTCCTTTTGCTTCACGAGTTGGTCGAAGATCCCCATGATTTCTTTGCCCGTCTGTTGATCTAAGCTACCCGTGGGTTCATCACCGATGATCACTTCGGGTTTTTTAGCAATCGCGCGCGCGATAGCCACGCGTTGGCGTTGTCCGCCGCTAAGTTCCGATGGGCGCTTCATGCGGTGTTGCCACAGGCCAACGGCTTCTAAGGAGTCGCGACAGCGCAGATTAATTTCGTCAGGGGTGAGGCCTTGTCTCGCAAGAAAGTAGGAGACATTTTCTTCAGCCGTGAAGACAGGGATGAGGTGAAATTGTTGGAAGATGAAGCCGATTTGGAATTTGCGGATGGCATTCATTTGGCTTTGCTTCATATGGGCTACATTGGTGCTTTGATAAGCCATTTCCCCTTTTTGGACAGGTTCGATGAAGCCTAGCAAATTGAGCAGTGTCGATTTACCGGAGCCGGAGGGGCCGGAGATGGTGACAAGGGAGTGTTTGGCGATGCTGAGACTCATATCTCTTAGAGCTTCAATGTGATATGAGCCTAGTTTGTATGAGAATACGATGTTTTTTAATTGATAGAGAATTGCATCATTTGGATTACTCAAAGCGGCACCACAAAATTTGGATTTAATGCGAAGAGTTTAGCATACGGAAGAGAATCCTGCAAGCGCACAAAAAGCAAAGGAGGGTCTTCCCCCAAAGAGGGGGGGAGATGAAGAAGGCTAGGTGGAGGATCTGGTTCATAACAAATGAGTGTACCACCCTAATTGAACGCGAAGAGCGCGAAGCAAGCGAAGATCAAGCGAAGAGTGCACTTGACGTTTTATGATTAAATAAATACTTTACAAGTTTGCGAGTCAGTCCTTTTGTCCATACTTATGAAACCACGAGGTTTTATGTTAAAAACGTTTATTCTTTGCATGTTAACATGTTTTCCTCTCGCATTAAATGCGGCTGTTTCGGAGGGGGAAGGGCTTGAGAACCAAATGTGGGTGGATATCAAGGCTCATAATTGGGTGGCGGTGCAATCGAAGTTAGCTCCCTACTTTCAATCGATACACACCGATGGGGCAAGAACTAGAGAGCAAGAGCTGGCGTTGATCAAGCAGCTAAACATCAGTGATTACACAATCTCTGATTTCCAAGCCACAGGTGGCACACAAAGTACCATCATCCTTACTTACAATATCACTATTAGTGAAACGATTGATAAAGAGCGTTTGGTGCAAAAAACAAGTCCGCGCATGAGCGTGTGGCAAAATATTAATGGTGTTTGGCAGTGGATTGCCCATGCCAACCTAGTGCCCGTATCACAATAATCTCGCTTGCGTAGACATTGGTTTGAAACACAGAGGCACAGAGAACACAGAGAAAGGGATTTCGTTTCATTAATTGAGTGCAGTGTCGTCTTTCCTTGCCCTCTCTGTGTTCTCTGTGCCTCTGTGTTTCAAAATGTCGCTCGTAGCCCTTCCCTCAATAATCTCGTTTCCACTTCAGCAAAAGTTGTCCTTGTGAGTCGTCACCAACTTCGGCTTGTAGCTTGAATTGATCGGTGAGGACCGCCTCAATGGCAAGGGAGTTTACATCGCTTTTGTTGATGGAGATGAGAATATTATCTGAGATGTATTTGCCTACCTGTACAGTCACTTGGCTTTCTTCGCTATCGCTTTTGCGTATATCTAGGCGGTCAATGCCGAGGGTGTTGCGTATTTTGGTGAGTACATCAGGGCCTTTGCTTCTACTGCCGAGGTTGGTGATTGATTCACTGAGTTGAGAACCTTGAAAGGGCGATATTTCCGAGGTACCCCGATTAAAGAGAATCCATGAGAGGATTTCACGTTGAGGAAGGGGAGGGTTTGAGCGAAAAGAAACACTTGGGTTTTTGATTGGCCCTTTGAGGATAATATCCACTACGACTTCGTCTAGATCTTTGCTGGCAATGATATATAGGGTGGTTTTCTTTTCCACTTCTCCGGCAAAGGTGATAGTTCCTTGATCTATTGTAAAAGGCTTGCCATTGAAATTGTATTGACCATGTGCGACTTTGACATCGCCAAAAAATTGTGCTATGGGTGTGGTCCCTTGGACTTTTATATCGCCTTTCCATTCAGATGTTAGGTCTGTGCCTTTGATGCTTAAGTTGCTTGGAAAATGGAGGTTGATATCCATGACAAGCGGCCAATCTGAAGGTGGGGGGATTTTGAGGTGTGCTTGTGGGGGGGCTTCATCTTTAGGTAGGTTAATGTATGTCACTTCAACCGTATTCATCAAAGCTGGAGGTTGTTCGGGGATAACAAAATCAGCTTTGATAGCTTCCAGATCACCTGTAAGTTTACCGGCGATGGTATCTCCTTCCATGACTAACTGCCCATTAAAAAGCGCTTGGGCATAGTCTTGGTTAAAAAGAGTCATTTTTTTGATATCGAAAGCGACATGAAATGGGGAGTTGCGAGCTGTATCTAGGTGCATATGGCCAGTGGCGGTGACTGTGCCTCCGTTATCGTCGTTGCCTGCTAATGAATGTAAAATTAATTGTGAATTTGAAGCTTCGATGTGCGCAGAAAAATCGTGTAAAGTAGCGCCGATTTTAAGGAGTTCGAAGGTGCCATTTGTGATGTTGCAATGTCCGGTAATTTCAGGGTTTTCAAGTGTGCCAGCAAGGGATAGAGCAGTTTTAATGTCTCCTGAAAGAACGGGAGGATCTACCATTACGTGGAGCAATGAAGTGATTTCTGTGGTCCCTTTTAAATGTCCTGAAATAGGGGATTGTTTATCAATATTTAGATTGAAAGGCCATAGCGATGCGGTGATGGGGAGTTGCGCATCGAATTCGAGTGGAAGGTAATTGGGCAAATCGCATGATCCTTTGATTGATGTGCCATTCTCATCGAGTTGCATGGTAAGTTGCATGCTGGCTGCGGGGAGCTTTTCGAATGTCGGCTGATTGTATGTTAGATCTTTGGCATTGAGTACGATGGTGGTTTGAGGGTTATGTAAAGGACCCGAAATACGCACCTTAGTTGACAGATTTCCGGCGAGAGGAGAAGGGAGAGATAGTAAAGAGATAGGAAAGTTGCTTACTTCTAAGTTTATATCAGACTCCTCTTCGACTCGCGAGAGTGAGGTGTGGAGGGTGCTGGAGCCGATACTTAATGTGGTGTCACCTAAATTGAAAGATGAATGGGTGGCGCGCAGCGTGGTGATCGTTTGCAAGCTAAAGGGAGTGTGTGCAAATTGTCCATCTAACGCTTGGATTGTGGCTTGGATGAAGTTCTCTTTGGCATACCATTCGCCCGACGACTGGATGAAAAATTCTTTAGATGTTAGTCCTTCAAGTTGTAGGGCGAAAGGCCAATTTGATGTTTCAGAGTCTAGGGATGTCGTCAGCATTGCATGATGTAAGCTGAGGTCATTTTTGATCAGCTTATTACAGGTGATGGTGATATCACCTTTGGGTTGTGCAAAGATCTGAGAGGCCAGTGCAGACAGATGAATGTTGTTAAAGTGCATATCATCGAGATATAAGTGAGGTGATGATATTTCAATTTGCGTTGATACCTGAGCATCGCGATGGAATTGAATATTGCCATTAAGTTGACCATGCGCATGGAACGGTAGCCATTCTTGCAAAAGAGCAATATTATGATGACTACCCGATAGGTTTCCTTCGATCCAATTGTCGCTGTGAGAAAAGGTTAAACTGCCTTCAATCGACATATGAGGGGCTTTGATTTGAACCTCTGTAAGCGCAGTAGGATTGTCTTTTTTCCAATAGAATAACGTAGCGATATTAAAAGGCATGGTGTTGAGAAACGAGGCGACAGAGGCTTCACCGACAATTTGGGTGGGTGTGATGTCACATTTGATGATTCCACTTGTGCTTGCAATGGGGGCTAAGAAACCTTGTATGCCTTTGCTTTTAAGGGCTATGTCTGCATGCAAGGAGGGGATTGTGCCTGAAATTTTGGCATCAATGTCAAGGTTGCCTTCGAGTGGTTTGTCAATAAGCTTACTAAGCAGCGTTAAGTCTGCTAAGGATATGTGGAGATTGGATTCTTTAATATCCAAAGCTGGCGTAAAGTCGATATTTCCGCTGAACGATAATTTAGCGTCCTGAGCATTATGAAAGGCAAGATAAATGTTTGAAGCTTCAGGAAATCGCCCTACAAGTTGAATAGGTGTGGCGAATATTTCTGGAGGGAGATGCCAGAGGCGATAGACAGCAGGGGCAACAATGAGTGAATCGATCACGATGTTTTCTATAGGGATGCCAAGAGGTGCAGAACCATTTCCTGTTGGTGTTATCGATACAGGCAGTTGTGGAAGATGGTGTATATCTAAAGTACTGATCCGTATGCCACAGGGACGATAGTCCCTAGACCATAATCGGGAAAACGAGAAAGTGCATTTGATTTGGTCGGCATTAGCCCAAGGATCGTGGATATTACCTAATGCGACTTCATTTGCGATGACGTGGTTTGGCAAAGCAAACGAAAAGCTACCGATGTTTACCGGATAACCTGAAGTTTCGCTAACAAAGGCAGCCACGTTTTGCTTGAGATAATCTTGCACGTAGTTTGAATGCAGCACAAACCAGGCTCCAAGGCTTGTGAGCAATATGAAACAGAGAAAGTAACCCAAAATTTTACGCAGCATCATCGTTTATAGCCTTCATATTAAAACGCTTGCCCAATGCTAAAATAAACCTGAAAACTAGGGTCTAAGTGTGGGCGCCTATTCAACGGCAAAGCAATATCGAGTCTGAGAGGTCCCACAGGTGTGTGGTAGCGCAATCCCAATCCTACAGATTGAAGCTGTTGATGCACAAATTGTGGAATCGATGGTTTGTATACATTACCAACGTCATAAAAAGCCACCAACCCAAAAGGATCGACAATACGCATACGGGCTTCCAGTGAAAAAACCATCATCGATCTGCCGCCGATGGGTTTGTGGTGTGGACCAAGGGGGCTGACTGTTAGATAGCGATAGCCGCGCAGTAATGTATCTGAACCAGCATATAAACGCTCGGATGGGGGGATGCGCTGATCGCTTGCTCCCCAGATCGACCCAATCGTACCCTTTGCTGCCAGCACAAAGCGCTTGCAGGCATCTAAAGGATAATAGGCAGAGGTTGTAAGAAGGTGGGTGACATAGGCGAAGGGGTGATCGAGGGTTTGTAAAGCAGGAGTAGTCTTGAAATGAATTCCAATCCCCTCGGTGGGATCTAAGAGACTATTTGTGCGATACCATAAGAGTTGGAAAGGCACAGAGAAAATATTGAAGTCTCTGTTATTATTGGAGTGAGAGTTGCGCAAAATAGTAAACATCCCTCCATAGGAGATGCGAGTTTGATCATCTAATTGCCTTTCGATCGTTCCCGATAGGTTGATAGCAGATTCTCTAAACCCTTTGGTGACTTCGTGTTCGAGCTCGGCCTGCCAAATGAGATCTTGGCGTGAGCTACAGAAATCGGGCATGATATATCTGACATACCCCTCTTGTTTGATCTGCCAAATATTGGCTACGCAGCGTAGTTTTTCTCCCATGCCGCGCATGTTGCGGTGTTCCCATTCGCCATTGACACCAAACCCGAGGTCTGTGGCATACCCCACACCAAAGGCTACACTGCGGTGTTTGGCTTCTTTCACTGCTATTTGCATGGGAAGAGAGCCATCGAGTTGTATTGTTTCATCATGCGAGATGTTAATCGAGCTAAATAAGCCGCTTGCTTCAAGCGCATTCGCAGTGCGCACTAAGGCGCTGGGGTTATATTTCTGACCTTCGCGCCAAGCGATTTTACGGCTAAAGAAGGCGGGTAAAATTTCTTTATCACCAGTAATATACGTTGTTCCAAATGTTGCTTGAGGTCCGATGTCGATTTGAAAAACGACACTGATGGACTTTTCAGTTTGATCCGCTAAGACATCGCGATGGATCAGTTTAGCGAGGGGATATCCCTCTTTAGCTAGCAAAGTGGTTAGCCTTTCTTCGGCTTCGATGATTTTTTCGGGCAATGCAGGGGCGCCTATGATGATGCCTAAATCTTGCGGTCTTATGGATTGCAAAGGGAAGACGCAATCCGCAGTGGCCTCATTTAAGGTTTGAATTTTAAAAGCAGCGAATGGGTAGATTGGTCCTGTTTCCACCGTGAGCTTTATGAGGATTGGAGATTGCGTGGCATCAACCACAGTATCGACTTTGGCGTGATAATAGGCCATGCTTTGCAAAGCTTTAAGGAGATTGGGGATATCTTCTTCGAGTCGGCGGTTTAAAGCCGCTGCTGTTGTAGGGGGAGAATTTTCTAGGGCGACTAACTTTGAAGCAGAGTTGAGAAGGGCAAGCAAATTAGTGTCGTGGGAGCCATAAAATTCGACATGATATTGGAAGCTGATGCTTGGGGTAGCGTATAGGCAAGAGCAAGCAATGAGTAAACATGCGATGTTGAGGATTGTTTTGTGGATTAACGCCATGTTTCTAAAATAAAAGGGATAAATTACAGACTAGAATTATTATGAACTTATACAGAATGTTTATCAAATGAAAATGCAAGACGCAATTAACGATTTGACAGATAACTTGAGAAAGGCATACACATTGTACAAGTTCTGGGCATGTGCAGTCTGCCGCGGTACAGGATGGGCAAAAATTGGCAGCAGCCGGGATTTGAGCGTATTTTTTGTCAGATTCAGAAAGTTATTAATCATCTAACCACGTGTTGGTTAATGATTTATAACTTTCTGAAGATGGCGAAAAAGACGCCAAAGCCCTCGCACTGACGATTTTTGCCCATCCTGGGTAGCGGCCTAAGAGATTAGCCTGAACATGTATTACATAAGATACGAATAAAATAATGGATACCGTCAATGTATAGCTTTAAAAAGGAAGATATTTTTAAAGCTGCACTCTTTATGTCGATGCTTATCTTGCTCGGCATTGGAGTTATGTTAGGATTGACCGCTGCAAGTACAATCCTCGTCAAACGTTTAGGCGTCGATTATCTTCCTTATAACTACATTGTATTGAGTCTGATCAACATTTTGGGTTCAACAGTCTATCTGGTGTATGCTGACAAGATAAAACGAGTGCAATTGCTCAATATTCTGTTGCTATTTTCGGGAGGGGTCTTGCTAGTAGCCCGTCTCCTAATCACCAATGCATCCCATGGATCTTTTGGTGTGTTGTCGTGGGACCTCGTTTTCTTTTTTTTACTAATATATGTCGTTCAAGGTTTTAGCACAGCAGCTTTGAATACCCAGATTTGGTCGACGATCAATGATTCCTACCGTCCAGCCATAGGCAAAAAAGTATATCCCATTTTTTCACTTTGTTGGTTGATCGGGGGGATGTTGGGTGGTCTATTAGTGCATGTTTTAGTACCACTTGTCGGTGTTGGTAACCTCATCTTTGCTTGGGCATTTTGTTTATTTGCCACGATCCCTTTGGCTATGCTGTTAGATCGTAAATTCGGTGGAGGAATGCGCTGGAGGCCTGTGGAGGCTGCAGGTGCTTCAAAAGGATTTATCGCTTATATTAATGCGAATAGCGAAGTGTGGCACTATATCAGAAAATCTCCTGTGGCTTTGTATATTGTGTGCATCTGTTTTTGTTCCTATATTGTGTCATCAGCCCAAGATTTCCAATACACACAAGTGATGAATGCCACATTTCATACCGAAGCCAGTTTGAGCAAGTTTTATGGCACATACTCGATTGTTTGGTATAGCACGGCAATTTTTCTGCAGCTTTTTGTCGCTGAGAAGTTATTAGTTAACATTGGTGTTTTCCGCGGGTTTGCGGCGCTGCCGCTTGCAACTTTAATTGCTTTTGTGTTGTTGATGATCCAATTTAGTTTCTGGGAAGGTGTGTGGCTGAGATATAGCTGGAATGTTGTTGGTACAATGTTGTTTGCCAATGCTTATCAACTTTCTTTCAATGTTTTTCCAGCACACATTAGGGGACGGTTGCGAGGGTTTTGTGGGGGCATTGCTAGTCCGCTCGGAGCTTTGGTTGGTGGTATGTTGTTACTTGTTTTTCAGCAGAGCTCCTTTTTGAGTAGTTCTAGTGCTAGTTATCTATTTCCAAGTATTTTAGGGAGTATTGTTTGCGTGTATTGGCTGTATCTGGTGTGGCGAGGACGCAAGGCTTATATCGATAACTTAATCGATAATCTGCATATCGAAGAGCAGCCAAAATTGCTCGATGCTTTAGAATCCATGGAGGAGCGGCGTGAACCATTAGTCACTGTGGCTTTAACAGATATGTTGCTAAAACCAAGTAAAACGATTGATACTGAAGTGAAAAGCAAAGTCATGGATGTATTGTCAAGGCTTGGTAATGTCACTTCTCTTCGTCCACTATCCCTCTTTCTCAAAGATCCCAATCCTGTTTTGCGCGGGCAGGCGATTGCATCGATGGTGGCATTTAAAGCATTGAAGCGCAATTTTTTTGCGTTGCATTATTTGCTGAACGAAATGGAGTATCTATTAAATCATGACCCATCAAGCATCGTGCGGCTGGAAGCGGGAAAGTTTTTGTTGCACTTCTACCCTACGCATGAGCTGCCAAGATTAGTTGCAAAATTGTTAGATCATGCGGAAGGTCCGATGCGCATGATGACTATGCAAACGATTTTAGCTCTTAATGTGGAAATGATCGACATGATGGTGGTGCCTAAATTGAAGGATCCCGATCCCGCAGTGCGATGTGAAGCGACGATCGTTTTATGGAAATATCCTGATTATCGCAAACAAATCCAAGAAGTGTTAAATCGCCTTTTGAATGCACCATCACCACTTGAACAGCGATATGGACTTATTGCTCTACTACGTTTAGAAGGTGCTAAGGAACAGTTGACTTCAGTCGAGCCTCTTATGAGCTCTACAGAGTTTATTAATCGCAGTTTAGCTTGCGTCATCATGCTATCTACAATGATTCCGGAAAGTGATGAGTGGAACCAAGTGTTAACAAATCTTTTCGGTATTTTAGCAGAACCCCATTTTGAAGGTGACGAACGGCAGGTTTTTGTGGCGATGTTACCGTATGTTAACGATAGTGTCGTAGATGCCATTCTTTGGGGAACGCAACAGCTAACTCCAGAAAAACGGCAAATGGCCATGCGTGGCCTCGAAAATTTAGCTACTCTCATGTATGAAAAAATCATGGATGAATGATGAAAAATTCCTTGCCTTCAAAAAAGGCACTACCTCGCTTTCTCCCGACTTCTGCCACGTAGTGCGGTTTATTGCCCAAAGAAAAATGTAACTTAAGGAAATTCCGCACTTTGTAGCCTACAGAGTTATGTGCATTATTGTTTGATTTTTTTTTCAACGCAAAGGAAGGCAAAGGTCGCCAAGGCGCAAAGAAAGACATGTCCTATGTGAAACGATCTATAGCATAGACTGCAGCCTATTCAATGAGATCTTAACCAAAAATCGTGTACGATTACAGGATTGGCAAGATCGCACAGCGGCATGATAGACATGATATTGCGATAAAGGAGTCTTCGAAGCTAAGATGTATGAACCTTTACACCAATCCCAATGATTGCGATACAAGCGGTGCTGAGCCAAACCACACACGACATAACAGTGAAGAACTAGTTTGTTGTGTGTGGTTTGGCTCAGCACCGCTTGTATCGCAATCATTGGGTGAAGCTTCCAGCGGATTGCTGAGGCAATCCGCTGGAGATTTTTGCTGCCGCGATGGTGCTGCGCATTATCATACACTCTCAGCATTCTTGCATCTCTACTGTCTATGCTATAGATCGTTTCACATAGGACATGTCTTTCTTTGCGCCTTGGCGACCTTTGCCTTCCTTTGCGTTGAAAAAAAAGTCAAACAATAATGCAAACATCCCTGTAGACTACAAAGTGTGGAATTTTCTTCTCCAGATCCTGTCTATCATGCCTATCCCGTTATTTTTTTCCTTGATAGCTCCTGACTTCTGCCATGTAGTGCGGTTTATTGCCCTGAGAAAATGTAACTATCTGTAACTCAGTGTGATTTTTCGGGAGATGCAGAGTTGTTTAGATTTGGCAGAAGACAGGATAAAATCATGGATGAATGATGAAAAATTCCTTGCCTTCAAAAAATACGTGCCCTACATTATTTTTTTACCCTACCACACGAGGTGACTTATGACATGTAAAACTACGTTATCTATAGAACTCCCTAAACGTCCTAAGAGCAAAAAATGTTACGAGTCTTTGTGTGAGGTGGTACCAGGAGGGGTCAATTCACCGGTGCGCGCTTTTAAGGGACTAGACATAGACCCTTTGGTCGTTGAGCGTGCTGCTGGCGCTATGGTGTATGATGTTGATGGCAACTCCTACATAGATTTTTGTGGGTCTTGGGGTCCAATGATACATGGGCATGCCCATCCCGCTATTGTTGAAGCGGCGCAGTGGCGTTTGGCCCAGGGGACTTCTTTTGGAATCACCTCTACTGCCGAAGAAAAGCTCGCTCGTTTGATTACGAAACATGTTCCGTCGGTTGAAATGGTGCGCTTCGTTTCTTCTGGTACAGAAGCGACAATGAGTGCAGCGCGCTTGGCGCGAGGGTTTACGGGAAGGGATTTATTAGTCAAATTCACAGGAAATTATCATGGTCATGCCGATTTCTTTTTAGTTCAGGCAGGATCTGGCATGTTTGGTTTGACACCCACCTCAACTTCGGCTGGTATTCCAGAGGATATCATCAAGCATACGGCATGTCTACCTTATAACGATATAAAAGCTTGTCGAGACTTTTTACAACACCCTGACAATCGTTCGCGCGTGGCGGCAGTGATCATAGAGCCCATTGCTGGCAATATGGGATGTGTACCTGGGAAAGCTGAGTTTCATCAGATGCTGCGTGATGTGACAAAACAGATCGGTGCCTTGCTCATCTGGGATGAGGTGATTAGCGGTTTCCGTGTAGGCTTAGGTGGGGCGCAGGCCCTTTATGGGATCACTCCTGATCTTACCTGTTTTGGCAAAATCATTGGAGGGGGCTTCCCAGCGGCAGCTTTTGGGGGAAGGGCAGATATCATGCGATACTTGGCGCCATTGGGACCAGTCTATCAAGCGGGAACGCTTTCAGGTAATCCTGTGGCCATGGAAGCTGGTGCCAAAGCTATCGAGCTTTTGGAGCGTCCGGGCATCTATGCAGAGCTAGAGCGGAAGGCTGATATCATTACGCAGCCAGTGAAAGAGTTATTAGCATCTAAGGGTATTAATGCCTGTATGCAACAAGTGGGATCAATGTTCACGCTGTTTTTTGGAGCGCGCGAGGTGACGTGTATGGAGGATGCGAAGCAGCTTGATTTGAAGAGATTTGCCCATTTTTTCCGTTATCTTTTGGCGCATGGGGTCTATTTTGCGCCAGCTCAGCATGAGGCATGCTTTGTTTCGACAGCGCATGATGAGAAGCATTTGGCAGATACACGCGATCTCATCTTGTCATATTTAGATGCTTTTTAGATGTTCGATGGCAGTTAGAAGTTCTGGAAAGTGCTTGATGACATAGTCTGGCTCCACGCCAGTTCTAGGAATTTGATCACCCTGATTAGAGTGAAAAAAGACGACTTTCATGCCTGCTTCTTTGGCTCCATAGACATCGTGAAACATATCATTGCCTACGTAAACCGTATTTTCAGGCTTTGCTTTCATGAGTTCTAAAGCAGTGTGAAATAAACGGGTGTCTGGTTTTCTATAGCCATAATCGCCCGAGATGATAACCGGTGAGAAATAGTGTGCAATGCCAATATTACGTAGCTCGGGGATGCCATAAGCGCTTTGGGCGTCGCTGACAATACCTAAAGGGTATTCTTTTTTTAATTCATCAAGCACTGTTGTGACTCCTGGGTAAAGCTGGAGCTTGCGGCAAAAGGAGGCTGCTCTGTACATTTGTGCCAAAATGACGGGCAATGCTTCTCTAATCTCAGGGGCTAGAGCCCGGTAGTGGTGTGTTTGTCGCAGGTCAAGAATCTTTCCCCATACTTTAACGGCATCAAATTCGGCATGTTTTTCTTTGGAGGAACGCTTTTGTTCTTTTAATACTTCAAAGTAGAGATCGTGCAATTCTGCCTTATGGATATAGATTCCTTGATAGCTAAGAAAGTTGCGTATTTTGCGGAAGATATCCGGTTGGTGATCATCGGTAAGTATGTCGATGAGAGTTCCATTGATATCGAAAAGAATACTATGAATTTCCATATGCACCCCTTAAGGTTTTTTTGGCTTCTTTGATAAGGTAATGGCTGTGGCCGGGGGTAATCCATGGATTGCGGGCGATTCGCATTAATGTGATCGCTAACTGAAATGGCAAGCGGGCGGTGATTGCTTCAAATGTCCTTGAGTGATCAGGGAAATGCCTTGCATACTCCCATAAAAAATGTCCTATAAAAGGCTCTGCGTCAGACTTTCTTCTTTTTGCATTTAAAAAGTAATGTTGGATTTCGCCTACGATGCGTCCCACGTCAAAAGTGCGGTCTGCATATTTCATACGCTCGAGATCTATGGCCGTAACTTCATGCTCATTGCCAAAAATGAAATTTACGGGTGTGGCGTCACCATGCACCAATACTTGTTGGTCATACCACATTTGAGGGCTTTCACGCCATTGGTGGCATAGCGAATACAACTCATCAGCATCCCATGATGATAGACCTTTATTGCATTTTAGTTGTCCAACCAGCTGGGTAAAATAATGACAATCCTGATTGAAATTGACGCGCTCACCGATGGCTGTTCGGTTGTGCATCGACGCTAAGAAGTGTGCTAGTAAGGTGAGTTTACTATAGAGGAGAGCGCTTTGATTTTCATAAAGAGCTTTATGTAGGATTTTACCTAGATCTTCTCCTTGTACGTATTCTTCAACGAGAAGGTGATTCAAATTTGCATTGTAGGCGAGCGGTTTGATGACTTGTTGGGGATTAGCTGAAAACCCATGATTACGTAGCTTCACGAGATTGTGGTATTCGCGGCGAGCCCGCTTCGATGCTTTATCCACAGATTGGTGTGGTCCATCGATGAAAAATTTCCCTATGATTTTTGCGCGCGTATGCTTTTCTTCGTAAAGATACACTTGATTATTAGTGCAATTGAGTCCAAAAACCCTGAATTCAGGTCTTCTTACCCGATCAGATACTTGGGGTAGAATGTCATAGCTTAAATAGCCATGCAGTGGGTCATGTTTAGGCAAGCTACCGAGGTAATTTTGCGCCATATAAATCCTTGCTTCATTACATTTTATCACATAATCCTTTTTTTAACGAATGTCTATAAATTATTTTAGTTTTTTGCTTTTTTCAAGAAGTCGATCGCCAGGGGTAAATCTGCAAATTTCTTAATGATATAATCCGGGTGGACATCATAGTATGATTGATCGCCTTGATTGGAGCTAAAGAAGACAACTTTTGAACCAGCTTGTTTGGCACCTAAGACATCATGGAACATATCATTGCCCACAAAGATCGTATTTTCTGGTTTCACGTTTAGCACATCGAAAGCTTTTTGGAAGAGGCGCGTATCTGGTTTGCAATAGCCGTAGTCCCCTGAGATAACGATGGGGTTAAAATAATGGGCGATGCCGACATTTCTCAATTCAGGCAACCCATAGGCACTTTGGGCATTAGTCACGATACCTAACGGATAATGCATGTGCAGTTGATCCAGGACTTTTTGAACATCAGGGTATAGGCGCAGCTTGCGGCAGAAGGAAGCTGACCGAAATAGTTGAGCGAGCGTGAGGGGGAGGGCGGCTAAGACGTTAGGTGGCAGAGCTTTCGTGTATTCTGTCTCCTTCAGATGCAGGATTTTATCCCAAATAGCTACAGCATCAAACTCGGGATAGGTTTCTTTGGAGTTTTTTTTCTGCTCTTTGAGGAGCTGAAAGTACAATTCTTGCAAATCGGTTCTGTGGATATAAACCCCTTGATAACTAAGGAAATTGCGGATTTTACGATAGATGTCTGGCATATGTTCATCGGTTAAGATATCGATTAAGGTGCCGTTGACATCGAATAAGATGGCGTGAATATCCATTAATGACCTCCGAGAGTTTTCTTAGCTTCCTGCAATAATGCTGTGCCATATTCATGACTAACCCATGGATTCCTAGCAATGCGCATGAGGGTGATGGCAATTTGGAAGGGCAGGCGGGCTGTAATTGCATGAAAAGCAGCATTTTGGTTAGGGAAATGCCGCGTATATTCCCATAAAAAGTGTCCAATGAATGATTCGGCGTCGAGTTTATGCTTATTGGCTTTCATGAAGTAATGTTGGATTTCACCTACAATACGGCCAATATCAAAAATACGATCACCATATTTCATCCGTTCTAGATCTATGGCAATAATGTGGTTTTCTTTGTCAAAAATGAAATTTGTGGGTGTTGCATCGCCATGCACTAATACTTGTTGGTCTAGCCACATGATGGGGTTATCTTTCCACTGGTGACATAGCATCATGAAGTATTGAGCTTCAGGGTGGGACAATCCTTTAAGTGTTTTTAAATGTTCGATTAGCTGTGAGAAATAGTGGCAATCGTGATTGAAATCCACATGATATCCATTCCCTGTGCGGTTGTGCATGGAGGCTAAAAAATACGCTAATAAGCTTAGTTTGTGGTATATTTCTTCATAATTTTCTTCAAAAATTGCCTTTTCAAGAATTTTTCCTAGGTGATCGCCAGGAATGTACTCTTCGATAAGCACTTGATTTAGGTGTTCATTATAAGCCAGGGGTTTGACCACTTCCAGTGGGGAGGAGGCAAAACCATGGAGCCGTAAAATCATTAAATTATGAAATTCCTTCTGGGCACGCTTGGCTGATTTGGCAGCATGATGCCTTTCATCGCGAAAGAATTTGGCCACGACTTTGGCTTGCGATTGTTTTTCTTCATATAGATACACTTTGTTGTTAGAGCCGTGCATCCTGAATACGCGAAAATCGGGATGGTGCAGTTGGTGCCCCACCTGGGGGAAAATTTCACGCGTCAGGTAGTCATGTAGAGGATCGTGCTTGGGGAGTTCTCCAAGATATTTGCGTGGCATGTCTATCAAAATCCTGTTACTAGTGCTATGGCAGCCGAATTGAGTCTTTGTAAATCTTTTCTATAGTATTTGTCTATGATTTCTTTACGCGATTTCAGTCGTGAAGGTGTCCTGTAGGCGTCAGAAGGGACCTAAAGGACCTAAACGACCTAAAGGACTAAACGACAGTGCTCTTTAGTCCTTTAGGTCGTTTAGAGGTAATTGCATAATTCCCGTTTATCGCTTTTTGGCGCTTTTGCCAATCTTCGCCATTTTGCGCAAATCCCCTACTCTTAAGAGTATGTGGATTTGCGCAAAATGGCGAATCTTGCCAAAATCATCCAAAAATCGATTAAACGGAACTTATGCAATTACCTCTTTAGGTCCTTTAGGTCCTTTTTTTCTCGTTTGCAAGGGCAAAATTTTGATTCTTTGATTTTCCTGGATAAGCTATGTTATGTTCAACCCAAGGATTGAGTTATCAAATGGTTGATCGTATGTGGATTCGTCGTATCCTGCTTTTGTTGATTGTCTATGCGCTCTACCTATGGACATGGAATAGTGCTTTTGGCGAAATCACCAAGGTTGACGCTGCGCGAATCGTGCTTAAAGGTCATCTGAGCAAACAAACATTGGAAGATGCTTCACGCCATTTAGAACAATTGTCTGCTGAACAGCTGTTAGTCATCACCGTGAATTCAAATTCGGGCGATCTGATAGCAGCTTTTGAGTTGGCTAGAAAAATTTATGAAATCAAGACAGAGAAGCATAATTCTGTGGTGGTCTATATCGATGATAATGCCATCGGGCCTGCGGCGCTCTTTCCGTTTTTGGCCGACGAATTAGACATTTCTCTTTTCATGGCTTGGGGTGATGTGCGACTGGGCAATGAGAAAATCTTGCCCATCAATATCTTGCGCAATCGCGTGACAAGCTTGATTATGCCTTCACAGCCACATGCGGAAAAACTTCGTCTTCTAGCTGCTGGCATGTGCGACCCTGGTGTACGCATCGTCACAGATCGCGATCACAACTGGCACCTAGCGAATGAAGGGGAAGATCTTGCCGCTGCCAACGTAAAATCCAAAGATGAAGCTTTAGTTGTTAATCATAATCAGCTTAAAGAACTGGGGTTAGTGACCCACATCGTTAGTAGCGATAAGTTTCAAATGCTTTATCCTGTCGGTACGACCGAAACATCTCATGCCGACGCTACTCCTACGCTGGAAGGGGCTGCCATACCTCCTAAACTACTAATGGATGAGTTGAAGAAGCATATTATTTATAACCCAAATGGTCCCAATACCATCGGTCATATCCTCCTTGATGACCGCACGGAAGGCATTAACCAAGGCACCTGGCTCTATGTCAAAAAGGCGCTGGAGCACTATAAAGAATCAAAGCCTTGCTTTATCATTTTGGAGTTGAACACACCCGGGGGCGAAGTTTTTGCTGCCCAAAAGATTTCTGATGCCCTGAAGGACTTCGATACGCAGCAGAACATTCCCGTGGTGGCTTATATCAACAACTGGGCGATTTCGGCGGGTGCAATGCTGGCTTATTCTTGCCGTTTCATTGTCACTGCCAAAGATGGCAGTATGGGAGCCGCGGAGCCGATCATTGCCAATGCTGAGGGCAAGATGGAGACTGCCTCAGAAAAGATTAACTCGGCGCTACGCGCCGATTTTGCCAACCGCGCGCGTTTTTTTGACCGCGACCCATTGCTTGCCGAAGCAATGGTGGATAAAGACATGATCCTCGTGCAACGCCATGGGAAGGTAGTAAAACTTACTTCGGACGCACAGATACACTCAGAAGGCACAGATCCCGATCTCGTCATCTCAGCCAAAGGCAAGCTCTTAACCCTTGATGCCCAGCAGATGATTGAATACGGTGTGGCAGACTTGATAGTTCCACCCCAAAAAACTGAAGCCATTACGGCCGAAGAAAAGGAAAGTGGCAAGTGGCCGGCGCAAAAGACGAGCCTATTCCATCAGCCCTTTTTTGCGGAGATTCCACATGCCACCATCGATGCCTATCGCATGGATTGGAAGATGCGCTTCTTTGCTTTGCTTGCTTCCCCCGCAGTATCCTCTTTGCTCTTTCTAGGACTAATGGTAGGCTTATACTTTGAATTTAGCACCCCAGGTTTTGGTGTCGCCGGTACGTTAGCCGTGACTTGTCTGTTTTTGATCATCTTGTCGAGTTTCTCACTCGAAATAGCCAATTGGTTAGAGCTTATTTTGCTACTCGTCGGCATGGGGGTCATCCTGGTTGAACTTTTTGTGTTGCCCACCTTTGGCTTGTTGGGATTTATTGGCGTTATCCTATTCCTTGTAGGTCTTTTTGGGATGATGCTGCCGGGTATCGGTTCCATTTCCTTTGAATTCGATACTAAAACGCTCAATGCGGCGGGATATGTCTTCTTCGAACGTTTGGCGTGGTTATGTGGTACACTAGTATTTGCCTTTATCTTGATCGCTTTGCTCGCCCGCTATGTCACACCCTCATTCTCTGGGTTCAACCGTTTCGTGCTCAAAGGCAATGAACAAACAGGATTTATTGCCGGCGACAACCCTACCCATCTGCCGCAGCCCGGCTCTATTGGAGAAGCCGCAGCGACATTGCGTCCTGCTGGTAAAGTCGCTATTGGCGACCAGCTGTACGATGCGATTAGCGACGGCTCCTTTATTGAAAAAGGGACCCCTATTATCGTCGTCAAGCTCGATGGTAGCACCATCGTAGTGGCGGCACACGCATCTTCTAAGCAAGAGGTATCCTCATGACACCATGGCTTTTGCTGCTCATTGGCTTATTGCTAATTTTCTTTGAGTTTTATCTCCCCGGCGCTATCTTGGGAATTGGTGGCGGCATCCTGGTTTTTATTAGCATCATTGTTTTTGCTATGCAGGCCCAATCGCCCTTGATGATTGCCGCCTATGTAATTGGCGTGGGCGTGCTGCTCACAGGGTTGATTAAATTCGCTTTGTGGCGCATACGGACAGCCAAACCTAGCCGTAGCATCTATTCTGCGGATGCACAAGTGGGCTTTCAGGCTTCCTCATTCGATACAACGCTCGTTGGTAAGCAGGGGACTGTGGTGACAGATTTGAAACCTGGTGGACACATTGTTGTTGAGGGAAAGCGCGTGCAAGCTATATCACAAAGTGGTTATTTGACTAAAGGCACCGAAGTTATTGTTATTGGCGGCCAAGAAGAGAGCCTTATTGTAAAACCTGTTAAGAAGGAAACACACACATGAATTATCCCTTGTTATTTGCAGAAATTGGCATGGAATTTTACTTCCTTTTTGTCATTCTGGCGATCGTCGTCCTCATTTTGTTGAGCATCCTCGGCAAATTCCTGAGTTTGTGGTTTCAAGCTTTTGTTTCAGGGACGCCGATCCCTTTGTTTAATATCATTGGTATGAGCTTGCGCAAAATTCCACCACGCGTCATCGTCAATGCGCGCATTAATGCCTTTAAAGCAGGTCTAGGACAAATCACCGTTTCCGATCTAGAAACGCATTTTCTTGCAGGCGGCCACGTGACTGAAGTGGTAACCGCCTTGATCGCTGCCGATAAAGCCAACATCTCCTTAGATTGGCGCCGCGCCACAGCTATCGATTTGGCCGGTCGCGATCTACGTGATGCCGTGCAGACGTCAGTGAATCCTAAGGTCATCGACTGCCCAAGCCATGGAGGATACATCACAGGGGTGGCCAAGGACGGCATCCAGATCAATGTGCGCGCTCGTGTGACGGTGCGCACAAACATCGCCCAGCTCGTGGGTGGGGCTACCGAAGAAACCATCATTGCCCGCGTGGGTGAAGGCATTGTAAGCGCCATAGGTGGCTCTGAAACACATCTGCATGTACTAGAATCTCCACAGCGCATCTCAAAGCTTGTCTTAGAGAAAGGTTTGGATTCATCAACAGCGTTCCTTATTTTATCCATCGACATCGTGGAAATGAATCTCGGTGAAAACATCGGTGCTAAATTGCGCGCTGATAAAGCTGAATCGGATAAACGCATTGCCCAAGCTGAAGCTGAAAAGCGCCGTGCTATGGCCGTGGCAATGGAACAAGAAAATTTGGCTAAAGTGCAAGATATGAAGGCTAAATTGATCGAAGCACAAGCACAAGTCCCACAAGCGATGGCAGAAGCTTTCCGTAGCGGAAAATTAGGTATCATGGATTACTGGCGCATCCAGAATATGCAGGCCGATACAGAGATGCGCAGCGCGATAGCTCGTCCAGAAGATGATATCAAGCGTGGTGGTGCTCATTAGTCTGCTAGCACTACCAAAATTCGTGCCCGTGTGCGTGCCCGTGCCCGTGCCCGAATGAAACGTGTTGAATAAAACATAGTGGAAAAGTTAAAAATGGATTTGTCGGATTATATCGGTGTTGTTGTTAGCGTGGTTTTTATGCTTTTTATCTTCATAAAAAAAGCTAACGAAGAGCGGTCACGTCGTAAAAATCCCCAACTCTATGCGCAGCAGCAACAACGCAAGCAACAAGCCCTAAAAGACTTTTATGCTTCACTAGAGCATGAGGCCGATGAAGACGAACTAGAGGAGGATTTGGACGCCGATGAGAGACCTCTCCAGCGCGTTAGATCCAATCTAGCACCTTCTAAAAGTAAGCTCAAGCCGCCTCCAATGCCAGCTCCAGTGCAGCGTCCACCGCAAAAGGCTTTTCAACACCAAAACGATGCTCATACAGCACATCACTTTGCCTATAGCTACGGACAACAAAGCACTAAAGCGCCAGGCGATAAATTTGGGGATGCACCGGCCTACGAAGTGATTCGCGATCGCAAAGATTCGCGTGGTGGACGGCTGATCCATAAGCTTGCCAGCCGGCGTGATATGCTAATTTTTCGGGAAATTTTCGATAAACCCCTAGCTCTACGTGACCTGCCTGATGTGCAAGAAAATCATCGAGAGTAATTACAGCCGCATCCAGCAATCTATTGCTGCTGCCGCTGAGAAATGTGGACGTCAGCCTGGGGATATTAAACTCATCGCTGTCACAAAAACAGTCGGCTGGCCTGAGGCTAACGTCCTCTACGATATGGGACAGCGTGATTTTGGGGAAAATCGGCTACACCAAGCTTTTGAAAAAATGGCAGTAGCCCCCCAGGACTGTGCTTGGCATCTGATTGGCACTTTGCAAAGCAACAAAGTAGCGAAAGCGATTGGGCACTTTCCTTTGATCCACTCCGTCGATTCACTTGCCTTAGCGCAAAAAATATCACAACAAAGCCAAAAGGCTAATCTGACTACTTCCATATTGCTGCAAGTCAATACTTCAGGCGAGATATCTAAACATGGCATGACGCCTCAGGAATGCAGACACAATTTTGAACAGATTGCTCAATTGCCTGCACTCTCTATTCAAGGGCTCATGACCATGGCCCCTTTTAGCAGTGATGAGAAGTTGGTGCGCTCGTGCTTTGCTGGACTACGGCAGCTACGCGATGCTTTGCGCGTGGTTAGTAATCATCAGAAGCTATTACCCCACCTTTCGATGGGGATGTCACATGATTTCCAATGGGCTATTGCTGAAGGTGCTACAATTGTGCGCATAGGCACAGCTCTATTTTCACCTTAAGGATCAAATTTAAAAGGTGGGTATTCATCCGTGATCAGCAAAAATGCATAAGCGTTTACACGTAAGGACCATCTGCAATATCCCACAATGAAATCAAATATAGCTTTAGGGTAGCGGCCAGTAAAAAGAATGGCAAACCACGCGCATATGACCAACAACGCTACAACAAAGAACAATACAAATAGCACAATAAAATGCGGGATGGCTAAAAACCATTTCACTAATGGCATTCCCCGGTTTAGCTGTTTGGCATTAGGATAAACTAAATTTACATGCACAGCTTGCTCTTCGTCCGTCGATGGATATTCATCGCGTAGCAAAAACATGTAACTCATAACGCGAAACTGAAAGCGCGTATACTCGAGATTCCAATTGAACCACCAGCGGGGATACTTTTGCCTAAACAAGATCATGAGGAGTGGCGCAAAGAACACCACGCCTTGTCCAGCAATCACCACTTGACCAAAGTATTGCACGTTGGCCGTTCCTCCTGTCAAAATGGCTAGTAATAACAAGATAGGTATGACCGTAAACAACCTAAAAAATGTGGTCAGCTTGTCAAGCCTTTGTGGATAGTCCACATCAAAGCTCGCTGGATACGAAGTTATCGGATTGGTTGAGGTGGTTGGGGGCAGTGTATCCATTGGTGTTTGTGATTCCATAAGAACCTCCCGGTTTCTATATATCATACTAAATAATATTTTAATTAATCGTCAATTTTTACTTTTATATTTGATTTTATGGTTGCTGTTTTGTTTTTTATTGTTGCTTGCTATTTTATTGTGTGATAAATTTATTTACTTTTTTCTTATTGAATCTATTATCTAAGGTTTAACTATGTCAGCTTTGACTACATTAGCTTCTAATAGCTGTTCAGCAGCGCATCTAAACAGCAGCACAACTCCAGCGAGCAGCTCAACGTCAAGCACAACAACACTAAGTCAGTCTGCTGGATCTTCATCTTCATCCTCAAGTTCATCCCATTTAGATTCAAGTGTGCAAAGTGTAAGCACAGCAGCATTAACGAGTTCTTCTATGGCTACAAGCACAGCGTCGACTGCAGGATCAAAAAAACGCAAAATAGCTAGTCTGAAGAACGATGAAAGCCAGCAAAATCCAGAAGTTGATCCAAGACTGCTAATCGCTATAAATGCTTTGCAAAACGAGGTATTTGGGCAAGCCATGCCTCCTATAGTGACAACGGAGAATGCAATCAAACTTTTAGGTTACGCGAAGCAACAAATCCACGCTTTTAGAGCTAAGTACTCTGAATGTTCAAATTCCTATAATGCGGCTTTAACAGCAAATGGAGAACTCGCAGTTGAATTGGAGCGAACAAGTAGTGAAAATGAGCATTTGAAACAACAATTGATGAATCTCAATCGACTTCATGTACTCAACGAAGCGATGATTCCGCAGTTGGAAATAAGAGATCAACAACGACAAGAACTTCAAGGGATGCAACGCAGAAATTGTGCGACATTAACCCCAAGTCACGTAGCGGTATATGTTAACGGGCAACATCAGTCACAATTAACACCTGTTGGGACACACACACATATCCATATAGAAATGTCACCTGCCAATCATGTAGCTCCATTTTCACCTGCTGTATCAAGCAACGGCTCTAGCGCACAATACAGTCTAGGTTCATCTACAGCTTATCAACAAGGGTTTGCTCATCCACAATTGTCAGTACAGCCTCAAAGATAACACGTTTGTAAAGTGGACATGGACTACCTGGACGAACTGGGCGACCCTTTGTCCATATCGTCCATATCGTCCATATCGTCCATATCGTCCATATCGTCCATATCGTCCATATCGTCTAATTTTAACTAATTTATAAATACATTTATTTTAACTATTGATTATAATAAATTCTAGTGATTAGTTTATTTGGTGTGTTATGCAAAACATTCCTCAATTTAATGATTTAGTTGCACGCTTTACAACTCAATTGCAAAATGCCAAGAATGAGTTAAAGGCTGCTACTAGCGATCAAACAACAGCTCATAAAGTCAGTAAGATTGTTAGTGAATTAGCTTATGATCTAGCTCAAATCCAACGCGAAGTCACTCAGCTCACGACTCAATTCAAAGGCAAAGCTGCCGATTTATCAAAACTCACCGACCAAATCACCGTTTTAGAAGAAAATTTTAATGTCGCCATCCAGGACACAGAGTTAAGTGCTGCCAAGCCAGCCTTGCAAAAGACATTGAATGAGATTAGCAAAGTCAAAAGTCTGAAGCTGCAGCAACACATGGCAGCTACGTATACTGCTACACAGCCTTCCAAGCTTGAGGCTAACCTTCTGTCTATTGCTACACAGTTGGAACACCCTAGCTTGGGTAGCGATGTAGAGGGGGAAGTTCGCCACCAATTGGGTTTGCTCTCAGAACTAAAGACGTTAAAACAACAAATCATTGAAGGTATCAAGCAAAATCCTGCTTTGCAGTCTTATGTAGATAGAGCAGACGCCCTGATTGCCAAAGCCAAACACAAGTTAGATGCTTCAGATGTGTCCAAGGCGCTTAGCATCCAAGTGACCAATAAGAAGCAATTGGCCGAAATCCGTGCTAAAGCTCAAGAGAACGCTTTAGCACGTGTACCTGCAGAGCAAATCACGCGTGAAATCAGCCAAAGCTTGGCCACCTTCGTCGCAACCCAGTATGAAGCGGGTATCGAACATTTAGGTAAGCCCCCTTGTGACTATTGTTTAGTCGTCTTTGGTTCACTTGCGCGTCAAGAGTCTGGACCCTATCCAGATCTCGATAACATGTTGGTGATCGAGAAAAAGACCCCAGAAACGCTGAACTATTTTGTCAAATTGAACCAATTTGTGGCAGATAGAATCTATCGTCTGGGTGAAGCGGAGCATTTGGGCAAAGCAGGCTTGCGCTTTTGTAGCGGCAATATCAACCCCCAATATTTGCGTTATGACTTCCGCTATACGGAAAATCCGCGCGCAGCGTTTGTTTTGGATATTAGTGAGACTGCCGAAACATCCCCAACTGCTGATGATAAGAAAATCGCTGAGTTAAGGGGCGACTTGCAAAAAGTCGTGCTCGCACGGGCTAAACTAAAGGCTCAACTTGAGGACCACGCAACCCCCGAACTTGAGGCAGAGCACAAGCAGTTGCAAGCGCAAGAAGATCAATTAATTAAGGATCTTATCGCCTTAAGTCCGTCTAAAAAGGCCAAAGAAATTAATGAAAAATATGAGAAATTGAAAAAAATCACTGATGAACTCGATCTGAAGCAAAAAGCCCTGACAAATCCATCCGCTCCCGATCCTGCCCTTGTAAAAGAAATTGAACAATTGCAAGCGGAACAAAATGAGATGCAGGACGAAATTGAATGCTGTGAAGCGCAAGCTTATGGGGGATTGCGCGAGCTTTTTGTGGCCCCCACGCCAGATGAACTATCGCTTTTGCCTACGGCTGAAATAGACAAACTTAAAAATAAGATCCAGCAGCAAGATGTAAAATTCATCCGCGGTGTGATCAGTGATAGTCTGCCGATTTTAGGCAATACAGCTTTGTATCAACAATACATGCAACTGCGTCAAGCGGCGTCGCCAGCGATGGCTTCCACAGTTAACTCAACTGTAACCTCAATGGATGCACAACAACGTGCCATCCAAACCATCAAAGACTATGTCAAAGACTATCTAGAAGAAGTTCCGCTCTTTGCCCCTAACCCCATTACAGCCAACGAACTGCCTGAAATTGTCCACGTCAAACATGAGCTGTATCGTTTTCCACAAATTATTGTGGCTAAGCTAGCGGAGCTATGTGGTGTGTCTCAAACCAACACTTTCGAACGAGTGAGAGCACTATGTGCAAAAGGGGTCTTCGACCCCGATTTCGGCGAACGCTTAATGCAGGCCATGGATCATCTTGTGAAACTGCGGGTGTTAGCCCAAACAAGCTATGGCGCAGAATCGGAATTAGTCAGCACAGGGGATTGGAATAGCTTTTGTGCGCTTAAAACACGTGCACAAGATAAATTGGCTGATATGAAAAGACAGCAAGGTGACCTTGAAAACAATAAAAAAGCCTGCCAAGACGCCATCAAGCAGCTCAAAGCAGCTGTCGACAATGGAGATAAATCCCAAGAAGCACCTCTTGCAGCCAAAGAGGCGGAATTAAAACGCTTAGAACGCCTTCCTCAAGATATCGAGTTCTTAGAAGATAAGTTTTTGAAAGAAATTCTGCCAGAACTTGAGAAAAAAGAATTTAAAACCATCGACCCTGACCACCCCCAAGAAAGAATCAAAAATTCCGTGATTCCTGATGCCGAGATTAGTATTTTACGTGAACAAACCGTGCCCATTCTACACGAACTTTTTAATCGTGCTGCTAACAGTGTCAAAGGGGATTTTAGAATCGATGCTTTTAAAGAAAATACAGGTATCGCTCTAGAACCAGATGAAAAGGACTACACCTTTGCCACCTACAATTTAGGCACCAATGTCGGTGACTATGCCAATATCGCTGGATACTATGGCGTGAATACCAACGCTTTGACAGAGGCAGAAAATGTGCAGTTGCGGGTGAATATCGAAAAAGCTGCGCAAAGTGCGCAACGCTGTGCGGCCAAAGCCCTGCCACATGCGGCGGCTGTTTTTGCCTTGCAAGAAGTAGGTCATGCCAATCGCGCTGAAATCATCGAACTTAAAGCCCAAGGCTACCAAATCATTGCGCCTAAAGGTCGTCATGATACCGCTATTGCCATTGATGCCAAAAAGTATGATGCCATCACAGATTTATCGTTTCAACCCAAAGGGCTTGGCGATGTGGCCTTAGTAACGGCTATCGATAAACAAACCAAAAAAAAGGTGGCCTTTGCTTCGGTCCATATTGCTGGCTTTCCTTTGGAAGAACCAAACATAACAAGCATGAAACAAGTTGCACAATGGGGCGACAAAGAAAGCCAAGCCATTGCAGCTCTCATCAAAACAAAGTGTGCGGATTGTGAAACAATCACCGTTGGTGGCGACTTAAATACCTCGCGCGAGATTTATAAAGAGAGATTCGAAATTTGGGAAAAACAGGGCTTTGAAGTTTATAGTCCTGAGGAATCCACCAATCTAACAACCCATCCTGTAGCAGCTCAGCATCTATTTGAAAGAAAATTGGATCATGTCTTTATCTGGCAAAAACCAAGCTTGCTCGGCAGAATCAAAGCTTTTTTAGGCATTCGGGATTTAAAAGCGACAACTAAAGGCAAGTTTAGTCCAGGTTTCGACCCCACCGCAAGCTATTCGGACCACGTACCTGTCTATCTCACAGCAAAAAAAACAGAGGCCGCTTTTGCTCAAGCTACGAGCAACAAATCGTGGTTTGCAAGATTCTTAGACTTCTTCTCTTGGCGCAGAAAAGGCACTATTATCAAGTAATTAGGGTTGTTGACTTGCCTCGTTTTAGGATTGCCTACAAAAACTCTGTTTGGTACAATAAAGATATGAACCTAAGGAGGTATGTATGTCGGCCCAATCACGTGCTCATCGAGTAAAAGTTACCATTGATGTTTCTGAAGATGAAAGGACCTATATTAAAATATTGGCGACCAAAAGAAAAATGACCATTAGTGAGTTTATCATGTCCTATGTTAGGCCGAACATTCCACATAATGAACCCAATGCCGAGACGCAAAAAGCAATGCGTGACGTAGATGAGAGAAAAAATCTGACTCGCTGCAACTCAATTGAAGAATTTTGGCAAGTTGTCGGGATTGATCCGAATGCTTAAAATCGAATTGACCAATGCAATAAAGAAGGATCTAAAAAAATATAAGCATCAAAAAGAAGTGCTCCTAGAATTGCAAGAAATCATTGGTCTTTTAGTTAAACAAAGAAATTTACCGGCTAAACAAAGGGATCATAATTTGACCGGCAATTGGGTAAATCATCGAGAATGTCATGTGAGAAATGATGTTTTGCTTATTTATAAAATTGAGGGTGATATTATATTTTTAACTCGATTTGGCTCACATTCAGAACTTTTCTAATTTCAATTTCAATTGTTTGGCAATAGCTTCTGCGAGATGCATGGGGCGGCGTTTCGTGCCGTGCGTGATTTGACTGCGGCATGAGACACCGCTAGCGATGATGATGGTGTCTGCGTGGGCTTGACGCACTGCTGGCAGTAAATGAAGCTCTCCAATCTGCATTGAAAAATCATAGTGCTCTTTTTCATAACCAAAGGAGCCTGCCACGCCGCAACAGCCAGAGCTGATTTCATGCACATCGAAGGCGGCAATGCCGCGCAATACATCAAGCGAAGCTTGACTCCCTACGAGCGCTTTCTGATGGCAGTGCGTATGCACTAACACCTGTTGCCTCGCTGCCTTAAAAGAGAGGGGCAATATTCCGTCCACTAGCTTTGTTTGTAAAAACTCGTCTAGCGAAGTGACGGCCTTGCTTACCGCTTCTAATTTTGGCGCCATGGAGAGATCTTTACCCACAAGGCCGATGAAATCGTCGCGCAAAGCAGAGGCACAGCTAGGTTCCAGCACGATGATAGGCAGCTCTTGCTGCGCTAGTATGTGTAATTTGTCCACAACTTCCATGGCATTAGCTTTGGCTTGCTTAAGGAGTCCTTTGGAAATAAGCGGGCGGCCACAGCAAAGATCGTTGATGAGCGTAATTTCATAGCCTAGAGCCGCTAAAACTTTAAATGTCGCTTGCCCAATTTCTGGGTGGTTGAATTCGGTGTAGGTGTCATTGAACAGCGCAATGCGTTTCGAAGAATGTGTCTGCGTCTGTTTTTTGAACCAAGTGGAAAACCTTTCAGTTGTCAGGCGGGGAAAAGCACGCTGCGGCGCTATACCAAAGCGGGCTAATAGCCATTTTCCTGGCTTGCTAGATAGTATCCCGTTGACCAGGCTTGCAAAGGGTGTTACGGCCTTATTAAAAGCATGAATATGTCCGAAAATGCGACTACGCAAGGTGTAACCATGCTTTTCCTGATACTGGTATAGAAATTCAGCTTTCATTTTGGCCATATCAACTTGTGAAGGACACTCCCGCTTGCATCCTTTACATTCGATACATAAGTCTAAAACATCGAATAGCCCTTGCCCGGTAAATTCCTCTTTCGGCAATTTGCCATGGATGATGGAGCGCAGCGTTTGCGCACGTGCGCGCGTGGTGTGATATTCGTCATTTGAAGCTTGAAAAGATGGACACATCACATTTTCAGCCTTGCGGCATTGGCCGTTGCCATTGCATAGGTCTGCAGCCAGTTCAAACCCACCTTCACGACCAAAATCGAGAAATGTGGGAATACTCATATTTGGAGTAGAAGGCGAGAGCCTTAAATCATGCGAGGGAGGGGGACCATCGACAACCTTGCCAGGATTCATGAGCTGCTGAGGATCGAAAGCATATTTTACTTTTTTAAAGGCAGCATAAACTTCCGGTCCAAACATTTTTTCATTAAGCCAGGAGCGAATTAAACCATCACCATGCTCGCCACTCATAGCTCCCTGATACTCTAAAACCATGCTTGAAACTTCATCCATGATCTTATGCATGATGCTAAGCTCACTAGGATCACGCAAATCTATATAAGGACGAATATGCATACAGCCAGAGCCTATGTGGCCGTAGATGCCAGCTTCCTTACCCATTTGTTTGAGATACCTTGTAAAATGCTGCAAGAAAGCTGCTAGCTTATCTGGAGCTATCGATATATCTTCAATGAAAGCAATTGCGCGTGAATAGCTCCGTTTTGAAAGCAACAAGCCTAGGCCTGCTTTGCGCACTTCCCAGACGTAACTCATCTGGAGGGGATCGCTCAACTCTACGTAGGCATATCCGAGGTTTAATGCTTGCATCTCACATTTAAAGCGCGCTTGCTTTTCTTGGACTTCTGTGCTCGTATTGCCATCAAATTCAGCCACAAAAACGGCCTGTGGATAGCCTTTAAGCCACTCCATCTTGTGTTTAACAGCAGGGGATTGGCGCCCCATCGAGAGAATTTTATCGTCGATCATCTCCAGCGCTAGAGGGCTGTGCTTGAGCATCGCGCCGATATGTGTCAGGCCTTGGATCATATCTTCCACATGGATGATGCTAAGTGCTGTGTGCTTGGGTTTTTTGGCGATTTTAACTTTAATCCTTGTCGCAATGCCGAGGGTGCCTTCAGAGCCTACAATCAATTTACTAAGATTTAATGGATAGTTCCCTAGCAATTGATCAAGATTGTATCCAGACACGCGACGAGGGATATTAGGAAAGTGTTGCAAGATGGCTGGAGCGTAATATTGGCGAATAGCATCTACATCGCGATAGATTGTGCCTTCACGATCTAGTTGTGCCATTTTATCCGCCCATTGCGCTTCTGAAAGAGGAGAAAAAGTGAGTAGTTCACCATTTGCAAGAGCGAGTTCAATCATTTCCACGTGATCGACCATGCGCCCATATCGCAGTGAGCGCGCACCTGCAGAATTATTTGCCATCATGCCACCAATGGTGGCACGATTTCCTGTCGATGTGTCTGGTCCTAGGCGATAGCCAAAAGGAGAGAGCGCCTCATTCAGTCTATCCTGCACTACGCCGGGTTCACAGATGGCATATTCTTCTTCAATATTGATCTCAATGATCTGGTTGAGATATTTTGAGATGTCAATGATCAAGCCACGTCCAAGGCAGCTGCCAGTTATGCCTGTGGCAGCACCTCTAGCTATGACTGGCACATGGTGCTTGGCAGCAATCTGTAAAGTGAGGATCAGCTCTTCTTGAGTTTCAGGAAGGACTACGCCAAGGGGCTCGACTTCGAAGATGGAAGCATCGACGCTATAGATTTTGCGTGTAATGCTGTCCCAGCGCACTTCGCTTTTTAGCGTCTCTTTAAGTTCTCGGAAACATTCATTCATACTTGGTGCCTTGCTTCACATCTTGAAAGTCATAAATTGTGCCAAGCTGTAAGATGATAGTCAATTCATCAAGGGCACAATAGATTTCCTCTAGTAGCTTTGGATCGGCACAGTCATTTGGATGCAATCGATCGCGATAGTGCTTCTTTACCCACATGGTCAGTCTGTGGTATAGGAGATCATCCATAAATACTGCCGGATGCACGGCAGAGAGTTCTTTTTCTGTCAAAACGACTCTCAGACGCAGACAAGCAGGACCACCGCCATTGTGCATGCTTTGGTGGAGATCAACGAAGTGCAATTCGTCGATTGGCGTGGTGTTATCCTTTAACAGGGCATTCAAAAAAGCATACGTTTGCGAGTTCTGTTGACATTCCAACGGCGCAACCAGCGCCATCTTGGTAGAAGGCAGTGTCACCAATTGAGAGTTGAATAAGTAGGTGGCAACGGCTGTGTGAAGAGGAATGTCATTGGCCTTAACTTCAATGAGATGTAGATGAGTTTGACACGTCTCACCAACTTTATGCCGCAGTGCATCGAGGAGCAATGATTGGTTTTCAAAAGTATTTTCATGATATAAAAAAAGGTTCTCATGACCTAATGCCACGACGTCATTATGAAAAGCCCCTGCATCAATGGCTGCAGTATGTTGCTGACCGAAGACCACATTTTTCAAAGGCAGGCGATGCAAGCGGGCTATGGCTTGCGAAGCTTCTAACGTTTGACGCGCGGGATATTTTTGCGGCGCTGCAGTTTTAGGAGCAAAGATACTACGCCCAAAAACAAAAAGCTGTACACCTTTTTCGGCTTGTGTTTTGCAGAACCGGCAGTGATTGGCCGCACCCTCATCAGCAAAGTATGCTCCAGCAGGCAGGGGAGAGTGGTGCGTGAAAAGATAGGGGTTCTTAAAAATGGCTTTTAATACTCTTTCGGTCGTTTTGCTCTCTATCGAGCGGTGAAAGAAGCTTGTGAGATTAGCGGGTGTCAAGTGAACACGGTGATCATCGCTGTCACTTGATGGACATACTGTAGCGGCATTCGCTGTCCACATGCAAGCTGCCGAAGAAACAGCAAAAAGAATTTCGGGTTGGACACGGAAGGTCTGCTCGAGGACAGTATTGTTGGAGCCTCTAAATCCCAAGGCATGCAATGTGGGTAAATGAGGACGTTCGTGGGGAGGTAAGACAGCTTGCTTGATGCCCATGTCGGCCAGCAGTTTCATCTTAGCAAGGCCTTGCAGGGCAGCTTCGCGGGGATTTGAGAGTTGATATTGGTTTGTGCCTGAGGCTATATTACCATAAGCCAGGCCGCTATAGTTGTGTGTGGGACCAACAATGCCATCGAAGTTCACTTCATATGCTTTGTTGCCCATAATGCAATGCCTTACCTTGTAAAGAATATTCTTGTACCACAATTGCAATCCGCTGTCAAAGAGTAGCTTCAACTGGACATGGACGAATTGGACCATTTGACAGAGCGTTCAGTTAGTCCAGGTCGTCCAGGTCGTCCATGTCCAGCTGAAGCTATTCTTTGTGTATTTTGGAAACCCAGGGGGTGCCTGCTACATAAAAGCGCCAAGGCAAAAGCGCATCTTCTCCAGCATAGTCGATGCCGATTCTTGGTGCCGAAATGATGTCATCCTCATCGTAGATAATCCCTCGATCTTCAAGCCAGATCTCTGGGCCTGTGAGTTGTGCCCCATTGCGCGCTATTGTGATCCCTAAAGCTTGGCTTAAGGCGCCAGGTCCGGCAGTGAGGGTACGATGTAATTTGCTCTTTTTGCGTCGAGCTAGCATGGCAGGAATGCCTTCAATGGGTTGGATAGCGCGGATCAAGATAGCGTGAGGGATATCTACTTTACTAGTGACGATATTGAAAAGATGGTGAATGCCATAGCATAGATAGACGTAGGCATGGCCGCCGCTGCCGTACATCACTTGGTTGCGTGCTGTACGTCTGCCCCCAAAGGCATGTGAACCTCGATCTTCCGGCGCGCGGTAAGCTTCGGTTTCGACAATGATGCCGCCTGTCACGGCGCCATCGATATTTGTCATGAGGACTTTGCCAAGCAGATCGCGGCTCAAAAAAAGGACATCATCATTGCGATAATAAGATAGAGGTAAGCATTTCATCGCTTCTTTTTAGAGGGCTTACCCTTAGCTTTGCTCTTTTGTTTCGTGGGCTTTGCTTTTTTGCTCTTTTTAGAAAAAAAGCCTTTGATATCAAACCGCTCTTTAGGTGCTGCTTTAGCACGTTCGAAAGATTTTTTTGGCCTTTGTTTAGAGGTTGGCTCGGCACGTTCAAAACTTTCTAGCGTGTCGTAGTTGTTGTGTGCTTCACTGCGTCCGCCAACAAGATGCCATTTGCTGTCGATAGTGATGAAGTCGATCTCTTTAAGCATGACAGTGAGCTTATCTCCAGCTTTGTAAGTAAATCCATTGTATTTACCTTTGAGCTGTACTGCCTTCTCATCATAGACAAAATAGTCATTATCAAGATCCGATACATGGAGATAGCTTTCCAACATAAGCTCTAGCACTTCAAAATAGATGCCGAAATTTTTCACTCGCGTGACCACAGCTTCATATTGCCGCTTTGGATTTACTTTGTTATAGGAGTCCAAGAGGCGCAGCTTTTTAAGCATAACGACACTATTTTCAGCTTTGGCACTGATGCGCTCTTGATCTGAACACAATGATGAAATCTTTTCTAAGGTTTCCTTTTCTTCACATTGATTGAAGAGGATACGGTGCACCACTAAATCAACATAACGGCGGATGGGGCTGGTGAAATGACAATAGTGCTCTAAGCTAAGGCCATAATGGCCAATATTATCCGACGAATAGACAGCAAGGCGCATCCTGCGGATGTAGCTTGTCGCCAAATACTCACCATAAGAGGTCTGCATCGCTTCGTCAAAGAGCTTTTGAATTTCTTTAGGTGTAGGTGTTGGCGAGAGCTTAAAGCCAAAAGCAGTGGCTAATATTGAGAAATCCTTCAGATTTTCTTCTGCTGGCACATCGTGCACGCGATAGGTGAGGTGTTTCCCTTCTTTTGTCAAATGCCACGCCACCACCTCATTCGCTTTAAGCATAAATTCTTCTACAAGCTGGTGCGTGATGTCATAGACCACATAATCGGTTGTTGTGGGCACGCCTTTGTCATCGACGATAACCACAAGTTCGGGCATACCAAACTCGATGCTGCCACGCTCATAACGCTTGCGCTTGAGCAGTCCACACATCTCGACCATCAGACGCAAGGTATCGAGATGTGGACTTTGCTTCTTCCCATCAAGGACGGCTTTGGCTTCGCGATAAGTGAAGCGCTTGGCGCTGCGTATCACGGTCTTAGCAATGCGATAGGTGATGAGCTCGCCCGTGCCATCAAATTCCATAAAAACAGAGATTGTGAGTCTGTTGACATTGGGCTTTAAGCTACATAGGTTATCGCACAGCTCAGGTGGAAGCATGGGAATGCAAGTGCCAGGGAAATAGGTAGAGTTGCAGCGTAAGCAGGCTTCATCATCTAGCGCTGTGCCTGGATGGACATAGTGAGAGACGTCAGCGATGTGTACTCCTAAGTGGTAATGCCCTTGCTCATCTTTGCTCAAGCTGATGGCATCGTCGAAGTCTTTGGCTGTATCGGGATCGATGGTGATGCAGGTGAGCTCGCGAATGTCTTCCCGATCACGAATTTCCTTTTGAGTGACTTTTTGTCCATATTGCCGCGCTTCTTCCACGGCTTTGGAAGGGAAGTCCTTGCGTATTTCAAATTCTTCGATGGCAGCAGGAACATCGCAAGCAGGATCGGAAATGTGCCCTAGATGATGGGAGAATTTACAGATCGTAGCGCTATCTTTATTGCCCCATTCGATGACTTTCATTACTATACGATCGCCCACGATTAAAGCTGGGATGTCTATGTCTGTTTCGACGATAATGCGTTGATTAATACCCAACATGGGGGCGTAGGCGTAATAATTTCCCCCTCTGCTCACTTCGCGGATGATGCCGGCAAGGTGCGTACGCGCGCGCGAAAGAATACTGACGACGCGTCCTTCCGGTCCTTTTTCCGATATTGCATCTGTATTGATAATGACTTCAACAGTATCGCCATCGACGGCATTTTGGGTGAGGTGCTTCGGAATAAAGATATCTTCCATGCCCGGCACTTCAGCTTTAACGAAGCCAAAGCCGCGCGGGTGGAGGCGTAAGATGCCTGTAAGTAAGTTGTCGGATCTTTCGCTGATGGAGTAACGTCCATTAGCAACTCTAAGGATTTTTTGATTGACTAGGTCATGCAGGGCAGCGGTAATAACTTCGGTGTGTTGTTCAGGCAGATGGAGGCGCTCCATGAGTTCGGCTTGTGTCAGAGGAACGAAACCCCGCCCTTCCATAAATTGCTGGAGGATTTTTTGAAGGTTGTAGAAAAGTTTGTTTTGTTTACTGTTTTTCTTTGGAATAAGACTACTCTCGTTTTGGTGTGATTTTTTTTTGTTATTTGACATGGAGAAATAACACTTTTTCTGCTATACTCGGTTCAATCTTTTAATATAACACACCTTAATTCCAATAACAACAGACAAAATTAACTCACTATGAAATATGATCACAAAGCTATTGAAGCTAAATGGCAAAAACATTGGCTGACAAACAAAACTTTTAAAGCCGAAATCGACATTAGCAAGCCAAAATATTATGTGCTAGACATGTTCCCATACCCCTCGGGTTCTGGTTTACATGTAGGACATGCTGAGGGTTACACTGCTACAGACATTGTTGCTCGCTACAAACGTCAAAAAGGCTTTAATGTGCTCCATCCTATGGGATGGGACAGTTTTGGTCTGCCAGCAGAACAATATGCCATTCGCACCGGCACACATCCCGCAGAAACTACGCATAAAAATATTGATAACTTTCGCCGTCAACTGCAAGCCCTTGGCTTTAGCTACGATTGGGATCGCGAAGTTGCCACTAGCGATCCGTCCTATTATAAATGGACCCAATGGATTTTTACAAAACTGTATGAGAGAGGCCTAGCATACGAAGCAGAGGCAATGGTGAATTATTGTCCAGCACTTGGTACTGTCTTGGCAAATGAAGAAGTTGAAGATGGCAAATCCACTGAAGGTGGCCACCCAGTTGAGCGCCGCCCTTTACGCCAATGGATTTTAAAAATTACCGCCTATGCCGACCGTTTACTCGATGATTTGGCCTTGGTCGATTGGCCAGACAGTCTGAAACGATTGCAAACCAATTGGATCGGTAAAAGTGAAGGCGCTCAAGTAATCTTTAAAGTGCAGACGAGTGGTGATGAAATCACCGTTTTCACTACCCGTCCAGACACGCTTTTTGGTGCGACATTCTTAGTGCTGGCGCCAGAGCATCCTCTGGTTTCCAAAATCGTTACTGAGGAGCAACGCCAAGAGGTTGAAGCTTACCAAAAGATGGCCGCAGCCGAAACAGATCTGTTTCGTACCGAGCTCAATAAAGAAAAAACAGGCGTTTTCCTAGGTTGCCACGCGATCAATCCGATTAATGGAAAACCTATACCCATCTGGATTGCCGATTATGTGATGATGAGCTATGGCACGGGTGCCATTATGGCCGTGCCCGCTCATGATGAGCGCGATTTCGAGTTTGCTAAACGCTTCGGCCTGCATATCATCCCTGTTAAACGTCCAGATCTTGCCCAACCACAGGATGTTGCGACATCTCCAGTAACCACGGCTGAGAGCGTTGAACGCGTCTTGCATGGTGATTTATGTTGGACGGGTGAAGGGGAGTATATTAATAGTCAGAACGACGATGTTTCGCTGACAGGGTTGTCTTTTGCAGCTGCTAAAGAGGCTGTGATTGTATGGTTGGAAGCGCAAGGACTTGGCAAACGCACCACCTGCTACAAATTGCGCGATTGGCTATTTTCGCGCCAACGCTATTGGGGGGAGCCCTTCCCGATTCTGCATGCGGAAGATGGCTCTAAACGTGTACTTGGATTAGATGAATTGCCACTCACGCCTCCACAAATGACAGATTTCAAGCCAACGGGCGATGGACAAAGTCCATTGGCACGTGTTAGAGAGTGGATCGAAATCATCGATCCTAAAACAGGTAAAAAGGCTTGGCGCGAAAGCAACACCATGCCCCAGTGGGCAGGATCTTGCTGGTATTACCTGCGCTTTTGCGATCCCCATAATGAAGTTGCGGCCTGGAGCTCAGAAGCGGAAAAATACTGGATGCCTGTCGATCTCTATGTGGGTGGTGTCGAGCACGCTGTGCTCCACCTACTCTATGCCCGCTTTTGGCATAAGGTGCTCTATGATTGCGGTTTGGTCTCTGATTTAGAGCCTTTCAAATCACTCCGCAACCAAGGATTGATTGTGGCGCGCTCTTTTCAACGCAAAGGCGGCGGATATGTGGATCCTAGCGATGTTCAAGAGAAAAATGGAATTTACAGTGATGTGCACACAGGGGAAGAACTGAAGAGTCAGATCGAAAAGATGTCTAAATCGAAGCTCAATGGGATCACACCTGATGATATCATCGAAGAATTTGGTGCTGATGCCTTGCGTCTTTATGAGATGTTTATGGGACCCCTTGAAAAGGAAAAAGTGTGGATTACAGATGCGGTGACCGGTTGTGCGCGTTTCTTAAGTCGTTTCTATGATCTGGCACACTCAGAAAAATTGTGTGGGGAAGATACTCCCGAAGCTTTGCGCCTAGGACATCGTTTAGTGGCTGGCGTTGAAAAGGATTTAGAGTTACTTCAGTTTAATACGGCTATTGCTAAGATGATGGAGTTCATGAACGATTTCACTCGCCTGCCGAGCTATCCGCGCAGCGTTGTCAAGATAGCAACGCAGTTGTTGATGCCGTTTGCTCCGCATCTAGCGGAAGAGGTGTGGCAGCTATTGGGATGTAGGGAGGTGCTTTCGTACCAACCATTCCCAACATACGATGAGGCTTATTTGCAAGATGCAACGATCACTTATGTGGTGCAGGTGAATGGCAAGGTGCGTGGGCGTTTCGAGTTGCCTAAAGATCAGCCCCAAGAGCATGTGCTTTCGGCCGCAAAGCAGCATGCAGGCATCATACGTTATCTCGATGGGCAAAAGATCCAGAAGGTGTTCTTTGTGCCAAATAAGCTCCTAAACATCGTTTTGGAGTAGGGTAAAAGGATTGGTGTCGAGCCTGTGATTTGTGATTTGAGATCAGAATAGACTTTAACTTATAGACGCTCTCAAATCGCAAATCGCAGGCTCGATCCCAATCCGACCCTCACAATGGTTGAGGCTCCTAACATCTGCCAGAAAGTAAAGTTAACGATGAAAACGATTAAACGATATAATGATAGAACAAGACAAAAAACTACCTCACTTTGAAATGACAAGAAGCATTTTGAACTGTTGTTTTGAAGTGATGAAAGAACTTGGACACTGTATTGTTGATGTAGACAAGGTTGAAGACCCTGTTTCGTTTTGAACATCCAAAAAATCTTATCGTTATATCGTTACATCGTTCCCATCGTTGATCTTGCTGCGAGGTAAAACTTTCCTAGCTTCTGCCAAAAACTGAATAACACGCAATCGCTCTAAAAAGTAGATTGATTTACAAGTAGTTACTTTTTTTCGTCATGCCAAAAGCCGCACTAAATGGCAGAAGTCAGGAAAAATTACACCATGAAGGCTGCGATACCAATGCTTGAGGCTAGTGTAGCTGCAACAAAAGAGGCAACCCCAGCCACTTTCCAGGCTGTTTTGCTCCATCGGCATTCGTCATAGGCCTTGCTGTCAGCTATTTTGAAGGCGATAATGCCTGTGAAGAATAGGGCAGTGGCGATGGCAAATGGCATTGGAGATCTTGTTTGAATGGCATGGCGCACTAGCTGAAAAATCGCTTTGGCAATCTCTGTGATCTTGGCAACGGCAGGCGTTATGAACTGTGCGTTCAGTTGCTGCGCATACTGTGTTGCTGTGGCTGTGAATTGTTTGGTGGCTTCTAAGGCGATATGGGCATAATTCAACACATTGGTTTGAAGTGCGTCAAGGTTCATTGATCTCTCCGTAAGGTGTCATTTCGGCGTATAAGATACGCCATCGCTGTAATACGAGAAAAGAAAAAAACAATTTGTATTAGTTGCCGAAAGCATTGACATATCTTTCTACGAAAGGGCACCCGATGCAACTAGCTTCGTAGTGGATACAAAAATCGCGATGAATTTGATACGCTCCCTGTTGCAGATCAGCGTGCGAAAATACCTTAAGCCGGTTAGTGTTGCCAAAAAAACGGTGGTTTAAATAAACCCCCTTCCTTGTTTTGGAAGCTGGAATTGACCCATAAAAGTTTTCAAATGCCGCCATCTCATGGGGATCGTTATGTGCTGCAATTACCTCATGCAAAAGTGGTAGGCATACATTAATAAAAATCTCGCGTTGCAAATCACTACCCATGAGCGCTAACGATTTAGGTTTGGCATTGGTTTCGAATGTATAATGATGTTCCCAATAGGGATCGCTATAGCTGGGAAGCAAGGCAAAGAGTTCCTTGCGCAATTGTGGCCATTTGCGTTCCTGCCAAAGTGACTTCCAACAGCTATTCAAACGCCTAGGAAGATCTTTCAACGAAGGGTCTGTGACTATTTTGGCTAGCACTGCGAACCTTCGAATGGGATGGTTGGCGGGTCTGACTTTATCGCATCGAATAGAAATCAATGATGGCCTATCGCTTTGGGGGATGCCCTCAAAATAGGACAAAAGAGATTGGTAATAGAGGGAATCTGCCCATTTTTGACGATGATATTCGCTGAAGAAGCCGCTTATTCCAAGGGCTAGAGCAAACAAGCCCTGCTCTTGCGTGATGTTGCTTTCTTTCATGCGCGAGAATATTTCTAAAAAAGCTTCGGTGTTTTGCTTATACCCTAATGCCATGGCAAAGCCAGCAGTGGCGCTATCCTCTGGATTGTGGACCCTATCTTTTAAAAATTGTCTTTTTCGTATTAAACGCCATGTGGCGGCAGACCGAAATAAAGAAGTGGTTTTGGTTTCAGATAACTTGTTAAAAAGGGTGCGGGCGCACAATCCACTGCCAACAAAATGTTTATAGGGATATAAATCTAAATCGATCAACTTGACGATGCGAGCTTCAGGAATAGTTAAAAAGCTTTTTAGGTGTGTTCGTATAATAGATCGTTGCGTTGATGTCTGCACCATCTTGTGGATGACTGGCTTCCAAAAGCTCACGTGCAACACGACGTCATCATAGCGACTATCCACATGATGTTGATGTTGGTACCAGCTTTCTTCGGAGATGTGTAATTCCACATCGCCGCGATACTCTTGCTCACCGATGCGCAGGTGGGCTTTTAAGAAATCAGGACCCGACTCTCCATTCCATATGCCTGGCGATAGCACTTCAATAGGCATCCCATCTTCTGTAACAAGATTTTTGAAATACTTTTGTTCTAGCCACATCGCTTGCAGATGTCGCTCAGTCAAAAATAGATAAGCATGACTGCTTTCAGCGACACTAGTATTACACTGAAACTGTGCAGTGATAAGTTGGCTGTAATCATCGGCGGACATGAAATTCCCAAAATCTTTGCTATTGTTTGTTGTCCAGCTTTTGCAATGCTTCTCGCACTCCGTTGGCATAGGCAGGATCAGCTTTTTCGAAATGGCCTAGTTGTCTTTCAATAATGGCTTGTGGAATGCCGTGCATTGATGCAGCAATATTCATAAATAAGCGTGCCTTTTGCTCGCTGTTGAATAACCGAAAGAGATTGCCGGGTTGGGTGTAATCGTCATTGCCAATTCTGTGATTGTAATGCGCTGCATCACCCGAAATCTTCAATGGTGGTTCTTCAAAGCGCTTATCTTCTACAGGGCCACCAAAGCTATTTGGCTCGTAAAATGCGTCGGAATTGGGATTGTTGGAGAAGAAGCGCATGGCACCATCTTTATTGTAGTTGTGTACAGGGCATCGCGGCGCATTTACAGGTAACGCCTCATAGTGGGTGCCTAAACGGTGTCTGTGTGCATCCGCATAGGAAAACACACGCGCTTGTAACATTTTATCAGGAGAGAAGCCAACGCCTGGAATGTGGTTTGAAGGGGAAAGGGCCAGTTGCTCGATCTCCATGAAATAGTTCTCAGGATTGCGGTTTAATTCAATCATCCCCACTTCAATCAGCGGATAATCACCATGCGGCCACACTTTGGTTAAATCAAAGGGGTTGTATTTCGTTTTTTCCGCCTCTGCTTCAGGCATGATTTGGACGCTCATTTTCCATTTAGGAAAGTCTTTGCGTTCAATCGCATTGTAAAGGTCTTCTTGCGTCGATTCGCGTGTTTTACCTACAATGGCTGCTGCTTCGGCATTTGTCCAGTGTTTGTGCCCTTGTTGGGTTTTAAAGTGGAATTTGACCCAAAAGCGCTCATTGTTGGCATTGATAAAGCTGTACGTGTGCGATCCATAGCCGTTCATAAAACGGACAGATTGCGGCAGGCCGCGATCAGAGAATAAGATGGTGACCTGGTGCAGTGATTCGGGAGATAACGACCAAAAGTCCCACATCGCGGTAGGGGAGCGGAGATTTGTTTTAGGATGACGCTTCTGTGTATGAATGAAATCCGGAAATTTTAATGGATCGCGTACAAAGAAGACGGGGGTGTTATTGCCCACCAGATCCCAATTGCCTTCTTCAGTATAAAACTTGATGCCAAACCCTCGTACATCCCGTTCCGCATCCGCGGCTCCGAGCTCGCCAGCCACTGTAGACATCCGTATGATGAGATCCGTTTGTTTGCCAACCTTAGAGAAGATCTTAGCTTTTGTATATTTAGTGATGTCATTTGTCACGGTGAAGGTGCCATGTGCCCCCCATCCTTTAGCATGCACAGTGCGCTCTGGAATGCGTTCCCGATTTTGAAAAGCGAGCTTTTCAAGCAGATAGGCATCTTCAAGTAAAACTGGACCACGGGGTCCTGCTGTGAGGGAATTTTGATTATCGGCGACGGCTTTACCAGCTGCTGTCGTGATTGTTGGTGGCTTTTGCTCTGGCATGCGATCACCCTTTGGAAGTTATGATTTTTGTTTTGCGATCATAATTCTAAAAGGGGGTATTATCAAGGGAAAAATTTAATAACTTTGCTGATTATGCATCATATCTAATTATGCTGCCACATACTGCCGAATATCGACGAGCACTCCAGCGCGGACCGCCTCTTCTGCCAACTTTAAAAGCAATGCGCTTGTTTTTTCATCTAAATATTCTTCACCGCAGTTTGGACAAACGCGTGCTGGAACACCTTTAAATACGAGTGTCATAGCATCTCGTTCTAAAGTTACGGTTGCGGTGCCTGCTTTTGTTTCTGCTTGTTTACAAATGACGCATTTCATGACTTCCTCCGTATAAAATCGGGCTCCCACTGATTAGGATCTGGATCGTATGCTGTAATTATGATTACTTCCTTTTCAACAATATTGTCTGCAACGACGATGTGAAGTGGTCGAGATTTGCACCATCCTAATATTAGCCTGCTCGGATATGGCGTGTCATCTATATACTCTTCAATCGTTTGGCCTTCTGCTAATACTATAAGTATATCATTTTCAGAAATTTGACGTTGGAACATTCGTTGCAGTGCATGAAGACGAAAAATCAAACGGTTTGGACTCTTCATATCACCTAAAATAATTTGTAGTAGCTAGACTTCAGATTAACATGGTTAAGAGATTCAGTCAAAAAAAGAAGCTAGAATGACGCAAAAGATATGTAGACGTTACACCTTCATTTTTGGCATTGACGTATCATTTTGCGTTGTGTTGAAAACAAAACGTTTAAGGGCGATTTCGGTGAGTTTTTTTGTGGCACATCCTAAAACCACTCCACCGATCATCATACAACCCAAAATAGTCGCCCCTAAAGCTAGACATGTACAGACTTCTTTTGTTCCCGAGCCTGGTGCATCCGCAGCCATGATGCATGTGACAAGAGCCGGTGTCAATAGTACAGTTGGCACTACGATCGTCGCTGCTGTACTTACTCCAACAATGGTAGGGATACCTTGAACCACATTTTTTTCGCTAAACAGATTCGTTTTTACAGATTGATTAGATTGATTAACTTGCATTATAAACCTCTATTAAAAATTAATAAAAAATCACTATCAGGTAGTATAAATGAAAAATAGTAAAATTTCAATAAATTATTTTTCAACAGATTTTTTTAATCAATTCCTATCATTTGCAGCCTCTAGTTCATCCATTTGCGTATTTAAATGTTCTGTGAAAACAAGGTTAAATTTCAAATTACGTCACTTGGTTGCTGCTGTTTCTTTTTGCTGTTTATGCTACACTACTTTCAATGTACATATTCACGGGGTGTGCAGCTTGCCGCGGTAGCGGCCTAAGAGATTAGCCCCGGGTGGAGCGATTAGCGGAACCCGGGATATTGGAAAAAAAATACCAGCCCCGGTAGGGGCGTAAGAAAGCTCGTGGTATAGAGATTTTGCCTAAACGCTTTCTTACGCCCCTAACGGGGCTATATCGTTTCTTTAAGACCCCGGGTTCCGCTAATCGCTCCACCCGGGGCTAATCTCTTAGGCCGCTACCGCGGCAAGCTGCATATGCCCTGAACATATACCTTACAATTCATACTGGGATTATCTGGATGTTTAAAAGCGCACATAAAGCGACCTTTTTGGCTAGCCTAGGGGCTGGGCTAGAATACTATGATTTCATCATCTATGGGATGATGGCGGGGTATTTAAGTCAGCTTTTCTTTGCCAGTGACTTAGCATGGATAGCATTGCTAAAAGCTTTTGGAGTCTTTGCTATCGGCTATCTAGCGCGTCCCTTTGGGGGTATCGTATTCGGAATGATCGGGGATACTTTCGGGAGGAAGAAAACCTTCCAAACTGTCATGGTGCTGATGGCGATTTCAACCTTTTGTATCGGTCTATTGCCAACCTATGCGCAAATAGGGACAACCGCATCTTGTTTGCTTGTGTTGTTGCGCCTCGTGCAAGGGCTGTCGTTTGGCGCCGAACTACCTGGTGCACTGACGGTGGTGTGTGAATATGCCAAAAAACAAAACCACGGCTCCTATTTTGGTTTTGTTTTTTCTAGTGTCTGCCTTGGTTCTGCGTTGGCCTCGCTGGTGCTATTTTTGCTTTCTAGTACTATTGAGCAAACACAAATTATGCAATGGGGATGGCGTATTCCTTTTCTTTTAGGTGGGGGATTGGCCATTGCTAATTACTATATCCGCAAAAATTTGCAAGAGACTCCCGAATTCCTTCGCGAGCAAAAAGACCAACCAGCACGTTCGATTAAAAAGCCTTTCCACACGTTGCTGCAGCGCTATCGCATTGATCTATTGTTGGGTATTGGGATGACGACGCTCATTGCGAGTTTGGTCATTTTTGCTCTGTATATGCCCACCTATTTGAGTGTTTATTTTGGCTATGCACCTAGTGACATTTATTTGGCCACGACCTGGGCTCTGTTATGGCTTGTCTTAATGATGCCAGTGTGTGGTTGGATCGCAGATCGCATAGGAAAAGTTCGGGTGATGGTGGCTGCGTCGCTCTTTTTTGGGGCGAGCATTTTAGTCTTTATTAACCTTGTAAATGAGGGCGGCTTGTATAGCCTGATAGGCTTTATGCTGATCTATCAAACGCTTCAGGCTTTGCTTACGGTGAGTTGTTATCCGATATTGGTTGCGCATTTTCCTGTGGAAGTGCGTTATACCGGCTTTGCTATTTGCTATAATGTGACGTATTCGCTGATGGGAGGATTGCCTATTGTGATGACGGGACTTATCGAGTTCACGCAAATGCCATTAAGCGCTATCTTTGTGCTTATCTGTTGTGCGCTCCTGAGCGCCATTTGTGTGATCTTACTATCCAAGCGTTCAGTAGCACAAAGCATTGTAGCTTAGGCTCAAGCCCAATGTCATTAAGTTAAGAGATAAGTAACTTACTATGAAGAGGTTTAAAGAGCTCCAAC
>JABDFJ010000015.1 GCA_013286645.1 Chlamydiota bacterium
TTCTAGCTTGCCAGTGCTGATCGCTTCTGTCAAACTGCCCATGGGTGCGGCATTGTTAATCTTCCATGCTTTTTTGATGGAAGTTGTCATTAAAGTTGGACTATTCTTTATTATTATCGCCGTAGCCGACTTTGTCTATCAGAAGAAAGACTTTGCTAAAGAAATGATGATGGAAAAATTCGAAGTTAAGCAAGAATATAAAAACTCGGAAGGTGACCCCCACATCAAGAGTAAACGAAAGCAGATCGCACAAGAAATTGCGTATCAGGAGGGTCCCACAGGGGGCGTAAAACGTGCACAAGCTGTCGTGACTAACCCGACACATTTGGCCATCGCGATTGGCTACAATAAAGAAATTGATGCAGCCCCTTACATCCTAGCGATGGGAGAAAATATTTTAGCAGAACGCATTGTTTCTATTGCGGAAACAAATAGTATTCCTATAGTGCGTAATATCAAATTAGCGCATAAACTGTGGAATGAGGGCGACGTTTATGAATACGTCCCTGAAGAAACATACGAAGCTATCGCTGAGATCTTACGTTGGATTGCAGCCTTACAAACGGAAGACGCATACGTCTATTCATCAGATAAAGACCAAGACTAATGGAGTTGTGAATAATGCATATTATTAAAGCCATACTAGACGGTATCACAGCACGTTTAGGCGGCGAAGCGTCGCTATCAAGGATATCACGCTCAAGCGACATTGCCCTCGCTATATTGCTCATCGGCATATTGGCCATGATCATCATCCCTGTTAATCCACATGTCATCGACTATCTTATCGCTTTAAACTTATCGATTTCTGTGGCTTTGTTGATGGTGGCTTTGTACATTCCTAGTGCTACCCAACTATCGATATTCCCCTCTTTATTGCTGATCACCACTTTGTATCGACTAGGCTTAAACATTGCTTCCACTAGACAGATCCTCTTGCACGCCAATGCCGGGGATATTATCTTTCAGTTCGGAAACTTCGTTGTGGGTGGTAACTTCGTCGTAGGTGGTGTGATTTTCTTAATCATCACCCTAGTGCAATTTATCGTGATCACCAAAGGTGCGGAACGGGTAGCCGAAGTGGCAGCCCGCTTTACTTTGGATGCCATGCCTGGTAAGCAGATGAGTATCGACGCCGACATGCGCGCCGGCATCCTGGATGCCAACCAAGCCCGAGAAAAACGCCTGATGATTCAAAAGGAAAGCCAATTGTATGGTGCCATGGATGGTGCCATGAAATTCGTTAAAGGGGATGCTATTGCCGGTATCGTCATCACCTTGATCAACGTCATTGGCGGTATGATCATCGGGGTATCGCTCAATAATATGTCAGGCATGGAAGCTGTAACAACGTACTCACTACTCTCCATCGGTGATGGTCTAGTCTCCCAAATCCCTGCCCTGTTAATTTCAATCACCGCCGGTATTGTCACTACTCGTGTTTCAACAGATAAGGAAGATTCCAATTTAGGGAGTGAAATTTCTGGCCAGATCCTAAAGCAACCTAAAGCGTTGATGATCGCTGCCGCCTTTTTGATGGGCATGGCTATCTTGCCAGGCTTTCCTAAAGCGCCCTTCCTGATTATTTCTTCGGCGTTAGCCCTCATCGGCTATGCACTGTGGTCTACAGAAGAACAACAAATTGAAGCGCGTCGCACCGCCGCCGGCACAAGTGGTGGTATGCTGTCGAGTGCTGCTGGTAGTGACAGCTCAGTTGACACATCCGTCAAAGGACATAAGGTTATTTCAGGTGGGGGCATTGACAGCTACGCCTTAACATTGCCGGTAATCATCGAATGTGGCAAGGGACTTAGCGCAGAGATTCAAAAGGCCCAAAAAGGACAAAGTTTCATCGACCAGATGATTCCAAGGATGAGGCAGGCGCTCTACTCTGATCTGGGGGTGCGCTTCCCTGGTGTGCATGTACGCACAGATTCATTGATCTTGGCAGGTGATGAATATTCCATCCACCTGAATGAAGTACCGATAGTGCGTGGAAAGGTCCTTGAAGGGTTTGTGCTAACAAATGAATCTGAAGAGAATCTCAAACGCTATAATCTTGAATTCCAAACATACAAAAACTCCCTAGGACTGCCTTCTCTGTGGGTAGATATTAAGTCTAAAGAGCTCTTGGATAAAGCAGGCATTAAATATTGGAACTCACTCGAAGTGATGATTCTGCACCTTTCTTACTTTTTCAGACACTATGCCAATGAATTTGTAGGCATCCAAGAAGTGAAATCTATGTTGGAATTTGTTGAAAAATCATTTCCTGATCTTGTCAAAGAAGTCACACGCCTCATTCCCTTACAAAAGATGACTGATATCTTTAAACGCCTCATTCAAGAGCAAGTCTCTATTAAAGACTTGCGGACCATTCTGGAAGCTTTAAGTGAATGGGCACAGACCGAAAAAGATACTGTCCTGCTCACTGAATATGTGCGCTCTTCCCTTAAGCGTTACATCAGCTACAAATATTCCCAAGGACAATCCGTTCTTTCGGTCTATATCCTAGATCCTGAAATCGAAGATATGGTTCGAGGCGCTATCAAGCAAACATCAGCAGGCTCATATCTTGCGCTGGATCCTGATTCAGTACAACTTATCCTGCAAGGTGTGAGAAATACTGTTGCCCCCCCACCGCCTGGAGGTCAACCTCCTGTGCTTCTAACTGCTATTGACGTACGGCGCTTTGTGCGCAAACTCATTGAAATGGAATTCACAGATATATCTGTTGTTTCCTACCAAGAAATTGTGCCAGAGATACGCATACAACCGTTAGGTAGGGTGCAGATTTCGTAATTGAAGCCAGAAATGCATAGCAGAAAAAGCTATCGGAGGCCTATATGAGTGGTCCATCAGAAGTACCAGGCAGCGATTCGAATGTCAATCTGACGCTTGCTGCCATGAAAGAAGTGGCCAAAGAAGAACAACTCTTTGCACGTGAAATGATTCAAGATGAAAGCGCAGAGTCCCTACAAGATCTTGAAGATAACATCAACCCCTTTGCCCAGAAAGCCGAGGGCAAACAAAAAGACATTAGATCACAAAAAGGGCGCATTCAGCAAATGCTTGCAGGCACTACTGTCCGCGGTGCTCTCTTGCCTATTAAACAAATTAAAGAATCAGCCGAAAAATTCCAACGACGCAATCCGGAATTGAAATCTGGCTCTCTCAGTTCATTGCGCGAGATGATATCCCCCGACGACACTGAAGACGACATCCTCAGAAAAGTCTCTGAATTTTACCCCGATGCATCCTTGGCAGATGAAGCCCTCGACTTCTTACTTGAAACAACTGAAGGCGAGCTTGCCGACGCGGTCAAAAACGCCAAAGAAAAACTGAATACAGAAAAAGGGAGAGAGATTGCTGCCGGACGCAACATCCAGGTGCAGGTAAGAGCTGCGGCAGAAAAGGGACTTGGCACAACGACTTCTTTGCGCGATATGTATCGCGACATCACAGGCAATCCCCGCGACTCCCCCACACTATTCGAAGAATTATCAAACAAATACGCCTTCAAAGACCTCAAAAAAGTCATTGAATTTCTATTGCATTCGCTTGGCGCTGATATGAAAGCCAAAGGCCCCTCCATTCCAAGAGGAATGTTGCACAGGCTATTTACCGAAACGCGCTCACTACAAGCCATTCTAGGAGTCTATCGTTTTTTTAGAATGCGCATGCCTCTAGTAGAAAAGATGTTTATGAAAGAAGGCATTGACATGCCCTCACAGCTGACATTTGAAAATATGGCCAAACAATTCATGGCCTTAGCCGCAGATCGTTACCCTTCGGCCCTTAAAGTGCTGCAGCAAGCAGTAAAGTTAGGTATTGATCAATGGATATTAGCAAAAATTATCGCCTTCACACAATTTCGAGATGCCGTGCGCCAAGTCGCTATCAACCAAGTGTACAAATCTTTGCAACACCGTGATGAATTGTATCTTGCCATTTTGGAAGCCCTTGAAGACCTTGAAGATCAACTCGAGGATTTAGCCGATCAAGAAGATGATGACGATGATGACGATGATGACGATGATGATCAGGGACAAAATAGCTAAAAGGAGGCGTTAAATGGTTACAGATATGTTTGGTGGGCTTCTAAAGGAATTAGGAGATTCCTTAGGACATCTTGAATTACATCCAGATCAAAATAACGCATGCTTCCTGAAGCTCAAAGATGATCTCACCATTCAAATCGAACTTGAACGCAGCGGACAGTTTCTACTGCTGGCGTCTGATTTAGGAAGTGTTCCTCCAGGGAAATATCGTGAAAACCTCTTTAGAGAAGCCCTAAAAGCTAACGATCTTCCCCATCCCTTAAATGGCATTCTCTGCTATAGCCAGAAGAAAAATCATTTAGTCCTCTTCGAAAAAATCAGCCTCACCGATCTCAATGGTGAAAAAGTCGCCGCCGAAATAAAACCTTTCACCGAAAAAGCCGCCATATGGGCCTCTGCACTCAAACGGGGTGATGTGCCCGTGGTCAATCAAGCCTTCACCTCTGATCGGTTGGGTGGTGGAATGTTTGGCTTGAGATAAAAATCCTTTAATAACGGTCGGTATATTTACAAAGAGGAAATTCAAATGGCAACTTACAAAATTAAGTTACAAGATCGTCAGGTAGTAGCTCAGGACACAATCTCTTTTTTCTTTGAAAAGCCCAGCAACTTTACATTTAAACCGGGACAATTTGGGGAATTTACATTAATCAATCCTCCTGAGACAGACAGTGAGGGGAATGGGCGGGCGTTTACAATTGCTTCGCCGCCCTCTGCTGAGCAAATTATGATCACCACGCGATTGCGCGATACAGCATTTAAGCGTGTTATGCAACGGATTCCTCTAGGCACCGAAGTTACGTTAGATGGTCCACACGGAGCTTTTACCTTGCATCACAAGCAAACCACGCCTGCCGTCTTTATTGCCGGTGGCATTGGCATTACTCCTGCACGCAGCATAATTCTCCAAGCAGTTCACGACAAACTGCCCCATACCATTTATTTGTTTTACGCTAACCACACTCCCGAAACAACTGCCTTTTTAGACGAATTGCAAGCGCTTGAAAATCAAAAATCTAACCTCAAGATTATCCCCATCATGACGTCTATGCATCAATCACAGCAAACCTGGAAGGGGGAAAAAGGGCATCTCGATTGTGCCATGCTTTCACGATATATTGATGAACTGTCTGAGCCGATTTATTACATTTCAGGTCCTCCCTCAATGGTGGCGGCGACGCAACAAATGCTTAATGCCTGTGGAATCGATGACGACAACATTCGCGCTGAGGAGTTTCCGGGGTATTAGTAATAATTTCTCTGCTTGCAATAAAATATTTAGTGATACACGATAATACATACATGAATATATACATGTTCACGGAATGCGCAGCTTTCATGCCGGTATGTATGCCCGTGCCGGAGCCCGAAAGAAGAGTGAGAATGAAAACGTGCTTGGGAACGTTAAAAGGTTTAAAGTTCTAAAAATAGCGTGTAGATAAATTCGGGCAAGGGCACGGGCACGCACACGGGCACGAAAGCTGCGCATTCCGTGAACATGCACGAGTAGAACATATGTCAGAACTTACAAAGCAGCTTCAATCTTCAGCGACAGGTTCCCAATGGGGGAAAATTGGCATTCGCCCCCATCATGGTATAGTCATCCCCCTATTTTCACTACACAGCCAAAATAGCTGCGGCATCGGAGAATACACCGATATCGAAGCCCTGTTCCCTTGGTGCCGCGATATAGGCCTCGACGTCATTCAATTGCTCCCCTTAAATGATCCAGGACCAGACACTGGTCCCTACTGCGCGCTATCCGCCAACGCCCTAAATCCAATCCATTTGGGCCTCTGTCAATTGCCGCATGTTTCCTACTCTCCTTCGTTGTCGCAGCAAATCAGTAAGCTACAACAATTGAATCGCTGTCAAAGAGTTGATTATCATACGATCCAACAAAGCAAAGAAACGTTTTTGAGAAGCTATTTCAAGCAATTTGGCCAGGCCATAACCGCCCAAACAGCATATACCCTCTTTAAAGAACAAAATAAAACATGGCTAATAGATTTTGCGCTCTTTAAAACGCTTAAGATCCAACAGAGTTGGCTAGCCTGGGAAAGTTGGCCTGAAGAACTAAAAAAACCTTCGCCAGAACAGCTCCAAGCTTTAATCGCCAAGAACGCTGAAGAAATTGATTTTCACTGTTTTGTCCAATACTTGTGCTTCACACAATGCAAAAGACTCAAGCAGCAAGCCACAATTGCAGGGATCTACATCAAAGGGGATATCCCTATTCTGATCAATCGCGAAAGTGCTGACGTTTGGCGCCATCAAGAGCTTTTCAATCTCGATTTTGCCGCTGGTGCCCCTCCTGATATGTACGTAGAAGATGGGCAAAAGTGGGGCTTTCCCATCTACAATTGGGAGACAATGGCAGCGCAAGACTATAAATGGTGGATTGAACGTTTGCATGTTGCAAGCCAATACTATCATATCTATCGCCTGGATCATATCGTCGGCTTTTATCGCATCTGGGGCATCCCTCTAAACAAAGAGGCTAAAGAAGGACATTTTATCCCTGAAGATCAAACCACATGGATTCCCCATGGGGAGAAAATCATGGAAATGATGTTAAAACACTGTGAGATGCTGCCTATCGGCGAAGATTTAGGAACCATCCCTCCGGAAGTTAGAGTGTCTATGCGCAAATTAGGCATTTGTGGCACCAAAGTCATGCGCTGGGAACGTCATTGGCTCACCGATAAGGAATTCATCGACCCCAGCGATTACATCCCTGAAAGCATGACCACAGTCTCCACACATGACTCGGAAACCCTTGAAATGTGGTGGAAGGATCGTCCTGAAGAATCGAAAGTTTATGCAGAAGGGCAAAATAAGATCTATGAACCCCAACTATCAACAAAGTACCGCCACACTATTTTGAAAGCCAGCCATCATTCGAGCAGCTTATTCCACATCAATCTTTTGCAAGAATATTTGGCTCTCATTCCACATATGATCTGGACCACACCTAACGAGGAACGAATCAATATTCCAGGAGTAATTTCAGAGACCAATTGGACTTACCGATTCCGTCCCTCGATCGAAGACATTGTCAATAACGTAGCCTTAAAAACTTCCATGAAAGACATTGTGGGCGTTAAGGTCTAACTGTTCATAAGGCGCAAGAGCTGGGTTCCCATGGAGTTTCCACGAAGTCGCAAGGAGGCTCCACTTCAACGGCACAATTGTTAGCGCTATTCATTAAATCGATTTCAACGCTATTCGAACATGGTCCAATGCCTGCTGGAGGTCGACTCTCATGCATGAGATATGGTGTTGCAATAACCACCAACTCGGTTTTTTGATCTTGATAACGATTTGAATTGAAAAGCGAACCAATGATTGGAATCTTATTGAGACCATACAGGTTATCATTCGTATTGGTCATTTCATCCAAATACATTCCTGCAATGATATATGATTGTCCTGGCCAGAGTTTCACAATAGTATCAACACGGCGGATCGTAAGCCCTGGAATGACAAAGCCTTCCAAAATTACGGAGTTGGCTCGATCTAAAGCACTCACTTCAGGAACGACGTGGAGTGTTATCAACCCATTAAGATCCACTGTGGGGGTAAAATCTAAAAGCACCCCGAATTTTTTAAACTCTACTGTCACCGTACCTATTAAGGTTCCACCTTGAGGAATAAGAATCGGAAATTCCCCTCCCGCAAAGAAGTGCGCTGTTTCTCCAGAAACTGTGGTCAAATTTGGCTCAGCCAAAACTTTAGTGCCTGTATCTTCTTCAAGCATATCGATTAATGCCGACAGCTGGTAGTTTCCAAAAATCCCTTGTCCATTTAGAAAATAATTTGGATCTGTGAGTGGTGGTGAGGGAAAAACTGAGCCCACAGCAAAAGATTGATTGGCATTTTGAAATAGCACTTTCCAATTAATACCTACTCTAGAAAGGATGTCCTTTTTTACTTCGAAAACTTTGATAGCGATAAGAACTTGTTGTGGTTCTACATCCAATAGGTTAATGACAGCTTTATCACCTCTAGGGACTAACTTCGAGATGATCTCTATAATTTTTGTAGCCATCTGGGGATCTGGCACCATCCCTTCCACAATATACCCTCGAGGTGTCGATGTAACCGTTGTATTCACAAGTGGAAAAAGAGTATTGATCATATAAGTGACTAATATAGATTGAAAATCCTCTAATGAATCACTATCAAAAAGCATCTCAAGAAGACCACTATCCTCATACAGCAAAGAGCTATTAGTGTTATCTAATGTCACTATTCCAGACTCCACAGCAAACGCGAAGATGCGCGCTTGGAGCGGATCCATCGCCAGAATGACCTGTACGGGTAAATCGGGATTTAGCGCATCCCTCTGTTCAAGTTTTTTACCAATAATATTCCTTCCAATGGAAAGCACTTCAACATTCCTTAGAAGTGTTAAACTGACTGGTTTAAAGCCGATGTCCGCTTTAGAGGTAAATTTCACATCCACAATCGATCCTGGATGCAAATCGGGAATAATAGGGAATCGCGCATTGAGTTCTAGCAGGACAGCTCTTTTATTCGCAGCGACAGAAAAACTTGTCAGATCTCTGCCTGAATTGATTTCTTTAGTGGAATTAGATTCCAGTTCCACCAAGTTGACAACATCTTTACTCCCCCCTGCGCTCAACATATTTAGGATTTTGACAATATTGTCGGAGGTTTGCTGGTCAGGAACATAGCCAGAAACAATAAATCCTTTTGTTGTGGCAATGATCTGGATATCCGCCTTTGGGAAAAGCTTTCGGAGCATATGTGAAACTAAAATCGAATTAAAATTCTGGTCTGAACGGCTTTTCAAAAGGTCTTGCACAAGCTTTTCAGTTTCATGAAAGTGTTCAGCTGCTTGTTTATCTTCAATGCCAATTGTCACATCACCATTTAGCTGTGCAAAAGCAAAAATTTCAGATTGTCTAGGCAACATTTCAAGCAAGATTTCTATCGGATTGTTCGACTTATATAAGCTTGCCTTATCTGTAAAAAATTTACCTTCAGCATCTTTCCCTATACCTAAAATACGCACATTTTTCAAAAGGGTGAAGGTAACAGTCCCGACTCCCCCTTCAGGTTTTGAAGTAAAAATAATGTCGACATATTTACCAGGCGTTAAAAACTGCACGATACCGGATCGCGAAGTTAGTTGAACTGGCACGGCTATCTTACCATCTGCTGGAGGCAAAACTTCAGGTGCCTTGACTTCTTCAACCTGTGGCGTTTTTGCTTGTGGAGGGGGAGCTTCTGGTTCTTTAGCTTTTTTGCTAAACAAAAACGCAGCCACTATTCCGATAAAAGCAAAGGAGAGTAAAAAAAAGATGCGGTCTTTAGCCATTCGAGAGGACCTTTTCTAAAATTAATAGTCTTGCAAACTCCATAAACTAGCGAGCACATCACACAGGCGTTCTGACCAGTAAAAAATCGAAACTTATAAAGTTTTTCCTTTTAACACAATTTAAAACTCAATTTTAATATTCACAAATCCAATTGCTGAAAATGCTGGTATGTGGTTTATCTGTATTTGATATAAAGATGGAACGTAAAATATGACAGAAGCGATAGCGAGTCTCAACGAGAAGACAACGACCAGAGAATTTTTACTTCAAGTTCACAAAATTCATGAACAACTGCTCGATGCGTTGGATTATTTCAAAGTTGAGGCTTTAAAAGATGATGAAACGGCTTTAAGGACTTATCTCGCCGAAGAAATTGATAAAGTCATTGCTAAGATGAAAGTTGCGCCTCCTGAGGAAGAACGCAAAAGCTTAGCAGGGGCGGTCCTGGATGAAGTGCTTGGTTTTGGTCCCATCGAGCCCTTGCTGAGAGATAAAGCTGTCACCGACATCTTTGTCAATGGGGCCGAAGCCACCTATGTCGAAATGCGTGGGCGGGTCCAAAAAACAAATGTCCGTTTTTTAAATGATGAGCATATCTTGCGTTTGGTGCACAGAGTAGCCTCTAAATCAGGGCGCCATCTTGATTTGGGTTCGCCTTATTTTGATGCCCAACTGCCTGATGGAAGTCGAATTCATGCCATTATCCCCCCTTTAGCCATTGATGGCATCAAAGTTTCTATCCGAAAATACTCCTTTCAGAAACTTGACCTGTTTAGCTTAGTGACTGGTGGAAGTCTCAATGAAGATATGGCCAAATTTCTGCAGATTGCCGTCAAAGCGCGTTTCAATATCGCCATCTGTGGAGGTACGGGATCGGGTAAGACAACGTTGATGAATTCGCTGTTAACTTCGATTCCTCACGGTGAAAGGATGATTACGATTGAAGATACACCAGAACTTGAACCATCACACCACCATGCGGTGCGCTTGTTAACGCGACTGCCCAACCCCGAAGGAAAAGGCGGAGTGTCACTAGCAGATTTGATGATTAATGCGCTGCGGATGCGCCCAGATCGAGTGATCTTAGGAGAGTTGCGAGGTTCTGAAGCCTTTAACTTACTGCACGCCATGAATACGGGGCAAGACGGCACGATGGCCACTTTGCATGCTAGTGGTACGGAAGAGGTGATTTCTCGTTTGCTCAACATGATTTTAATGGCGCGTTATGCCCTTTCAGCAGAAAGCGTGCGTCAACAGATTGCAGGTGCTTTGGATCTCATTATCTACGTTACACGTCTTGTAGATGGCTCGAGGCGAGTGATGACAATATCACAAGTAGCTACCACAGAAGAAGGTGATGTAAAAATTGAAGATCTTTTCCGCTTTAATATTGAAAAAATTACCGAAGAAGAATTGATCGGCAAATTTGTAAAATTTCCAACTCCAGCCACCAAAAGAATTGCCAATAAACTGACCGTATCGGGATTGTCGAAAGAATATCAAGCCATTTTCGATGGTGTCTAGAACCATATTGATGGATTAGAAAATGTTAAAAAGCAAAGCTAAAACCCCTGATTCCCTACGTCCTAGCGATAACGCAGGAAAGGCTGAAGAATCGCTGATTGGCGCTTTGGTAAACGACTTTTTAATTACGCCAAGTTTTTTTGACACACTCACCTATGTCAATATTTTTATATTTTATGTCGTAGTGCTCTTATACATTGCCAATTTTCAGCTAACTTTTTGGTCTGCACTACTCTATATTCCACTTCTTTTTCTTCTAAATATATTGCGCAAATCACGCCAAGAAAAAGAACGACTGGAAATAGCCCACACGATCCCTTTTTTCGCCGATGCTATGTCGAATGCCCTATCTGTGGGTGAAACTCTAGAACAAGCTTTTATTCAAGCTTCCTTCTATCTGAAAGGTAGGATAAAAAACGAATTCCAAAAATTAGCCTTAAAACATACGTTAGGCAAAAATCTCGATGTTCTTTTGAGAACGGTAGATGCTAAATTTCCTAATACTGGATTGCTATATCTTATCTCTCTTTTGAACTCCTACAGTGAACTTGGCGTGGGGATTAGTCCGCTTCTCAAAAGAATCGCACTCGTCCTTACAACACGGGAAAAAGCCGAAGAAAAAATTCGTTCGATTTTAGCGGGCGGCAGCCATTATGCCTGGTTGACGGTGTTTATCTTTTTGTTGATTTTTTTGGCGCTGGGTTTTTTATTGAAAGATCAGCTCAAATACTTAGTGTCCCCCCAATTAAAGCCGATATTTATATTTCTGGTGATATGGATGGCTGTCGGGATTTTGATAGTGACTCGTATTACCTCATTGGATTATACACGCTCTTCTTCCATGAAACCCTATGTGACCCATTTTTTTAGCTTAAGAACACTATCTCATGAAGAAATGTTAAAGTATTCTGGCATTAAGTGGGTGTGGTGGAAAACACAACTCTATGAATATGGACCTGTATTTGTAGGATTTGTGTTTGCCTATCTTGTTTCCGGCTTTAGTGAAGACTTTTTTGCCATCTTGATAAGTTTTGGTGTTGGCTATGGCATTGCCAAAATGTTAGAAAATTACATCATCAGTGGTTTTGTCGAAGACCAACTAATCAACACTATTGAGACCTTTCCTGAAATTTTGCAAATATTCATCATCGGTTTAAATTCAGGGTTGAATAACTATTTGGCCTTTCAGTTTGCCATGAATGCCATTAAAGGAAATACGCCAAAAATATTAGAAGAAGAACTTTGCCGCACTAAACATGCGCAAGAATGTTCCGAAGACCCCGCAAGAACCTGGCATCGCCTGGCACAAAGAATACCTTTCGAAATTGTAGTTGATTTTGCTGAAATTATGGCAATAGCACCCATGCACGGCGCATCTATTTTGAATTCTATTATTGAAATGACGGATAGCTATCAGGGCAAAAAACTACTTCTAATAGAAAAAAAAGCCACTCAAATCGGTCAATTTATTATTCCGATTATTATTATTGCCTTCTTCCCATTATTTTTGTTCTTTGTATTTGCACCTATGATTTCCAAAATTACATCTTTTGTAACATAGGAACTAGATCGGTAGGGGTTTTATTTTCTTGTAATGGTTTCCCATTTACAAGAAAACAAACCTACCTTTTTTTTATTATGGTAGTGCAGTAGTTACGCTTGAGAATACAGCTCCGATCTTTGTACCCAGTGGGGTCAATAAAGCTGCTGCTGCAATAGAGATCAAGCCTGCGATTAGCACATACTCAATCATCGTTGCACCCTTAATATTGTTTAAATCATGGTTTGTCATATAACCTCCTTAGATAAACCAATTAGTTACTAATAAAATCTATTTATAATCCTTCCAAACCTCCCATAACCTATCTTTAGGTTATTATCTACAATGTATTATACCATATAGTTATTTTTTTACAAACATTTTTATACACCTCCCTGGGAGATTAGGAGTGCTTAAAAGTTCATGTATTTTTTCAAAAACTCTTTAAACTATGGGTCATCACAAATTAGAGTACCGCACTTTTTGAACGCGAAGGTCGCGAAGCAGGCGAAGGCAACGCGAAGATTTTTCTTCTATGTATGCTCTTACAAATTCACGAAGCTCAATTTCTTTCTTATTTAAAATTAACAAGATTTTCAGCAGGATTATTGATTAATTTCAAGGAGAGAATGGTCAAAGATGATCTCAGAAGATTTGTCTTGAGCATGTACTTCAATAAATAAAAACTTTCTTCGCGTTATCTTCGCTTACTTCGCGACCTTCGCGTTCAAAAAGTGCGGTACTCTAATTTGTGATGAGCCTAAAATATGATGTGTTTTAATTTCGGAATTCCCCCTATAATGCCAATTCTAAATCACCGAGGCTAAAATCATGACTTTTTTCAATGTCTTATTGGCTATCTGCATTGGCGCTTTTGTAGGGAAATTCATAGCCATGGTGGGGTATTATCTTCCTAAAATACTTCTTGAAGGCTGTGATAAAGGCAAAGAGCCACGCGATATTTTTAAATGGTTTTTTCAAAAACCATTCTGTCTGCAATGCAAGCATCCCTTCGCAGGCTGCTCAGGATTGCCAATTATCGGATATTATACATTGCAAGGCAAATGCCCGAACTGCACATTTTCACAGCGTAGAGGTTTTATTTTAGAACTCTGTGTAGCCGCTATCTTTGGGACCTTGACGCTCTTTGCGGGTGTTAATCTTCCCTTGATTTTTGTGTTGCTAGCGCTCTGCTTATTGATGTGCTGTTTCTTAACAGATTTGGATCATATGATCTTACCTAACCAATTAACCTTAGCACTCACATGGCTGGGACTCATTGGATCGCTTTTCCCTGTGTTTTTAAGCCCCCAAGAGGCTATTGCTGGCGCCGTCGGCGGCTATGGAATCTTCTGGCTGTTGAATGAAATCTATCGCTTTTTCCGCCATAGGGAAGGAATGTATCCAGGTGATTTCAAGCTAAATGCCGCCATTGGGGCGTGCATCGGTCTAAAACTACTACTTCCCGTGTTAGCCATTTCCTTAATGCTGCTTTTTGTCATCACCCTCGTGCGCGTATTAGGCGCCAAAAAACCCCAAACAGAAAGTGTACTGTACAAAGAAGTGGCCTACGGCTGCTACCTCTCAGCAGTGACTATGGTCACCCTTGTGCTGCTGCTGTTTGGTGTCATAACACCCTAAAAAAGAGCTTATTTTGCCAAGGTAGGAGGAGTGTATACACCATAATTGGGGCCCCCAGGGATACCATCTGGAATTTTAAGGTTATTGGTAAATTGCACCTCGACAATCTTGGAACTTCCCCCCAATGCTAAAATAATATGCAGGGCGGCAAAAGCCACGATCGGTTGCATCGTACCTGGAGAGGAATTTGCTACCACTGCCACAATCACGTTTACATTGACAGCCACATGACTATACACGTCGGCTTTCACACCTGTGGATAACCACACGTTCTGTCCAATTTGCAAAGGCGTTGGATTACCGTTTGTGAGGAGGTTGATAATAGAGGGGGAATCATTCACTTGTTGCAGAAAAGTCGACCATCCACCTTGGGGTCCCGAATTGATATTAAAAATATATGGTTGGCCCGTTAAAGGATTGATTTTGGGGGAATTCGTTGTGCTATCCCAGTAGGAATTATACGTCCCTTGCGCCATGGCGATAGGGAAAAGATCACCCGCATTCACCGTAGAGGGCGACCCCACCACCGCCACGGCTGTGGCACTTAAGTTAACAGTGCTGTAGCCAAAAACGGACCCAAAATACAATTTTACAGCTCCTCCGTTATTGCCTGCTGATTTAGAAACCGTGACTTTGACAGCAGGTACATCGCCGGTGCCTGGAGTGGAATTTGTGGATTTAAGCGTAGCGCTCGTCATATTCCAATACCCCGTGATAACGGTCCCTTGACTCAGCGCGACCTTTTCAACAGAATTTTTGGGAAGATAGCTGGTGGCTTGGGTTTGAGCCTGGCTCCAATTGGGCACACCTGCAACCGCAGGATATAAATAAGCAGCTCCACTCAGAGCTGTCGCATCAGCCGCATTTTGTAGCTGATTTCGAACAATCATCACATGCCCTATATCTACCGACAAAGCTGTAAAGGTAACCAAAACCATGGTCATAAGAGCGACCATGATCGAGACTTGTCCCCGTTGATTTTTTAGGTGCTTGGGAAATGCCGGATCATTCTGTCGGAAATCTTCATGCTTATTCATATGACATCACCGTTGTTGCGCTCAAGTTATAGGTGGGAAGATGATTGATAAAATAATGGAGAACCAAATCAGTATAAGTATAATTGACGGTTACCGTTAGGGTCGCCTTTGATACCGGAGGTGTTGTAGAAGGGGTCGCGGTAACAGTAGCTGTAGCTGGTGTTTTACTGAAGGAGACAAGGTGATTCGTGCAATAAGTTTGCGTATAGGAGATCACCGCTGATGTACTAGCATAAGTGGGCTGGCGCACTACCACGCCGTACCTTGCCCCTTCCCTACTGGCATTAGTAATGATGGCTTTATCATAGAGCAAAAGACTCAAATCGATGATTCCTACAATTAGCAGCATCAAAATAGGCAATACTAAAGCAAATTCTAAGAGAGAGGCCCCGGATGGTCTTTTCATTTTTTTTTCCATGGTGTTGTCCAAAAATTCCCACTTCAATTATTTCTTTCAATCTATATGATCTGCTTAATTCACTACAAGCAGACATGTATAAATATTTTTACACAGTAAAAAGGAAGGCATATGAAAAAATATCTACTGCTGGGCGGATACGCGATCTTTACTCTTTTAACAACCTTAGATGCTGCAGATGAGAGCTATTCAGCCCCCACTGAACATGATGGCGTCAAAAGTAGATACACAGTTAAATTTGTTAAAGATCCCGATCTTGGAATTATTTTAACTGACGGCTTTGGTAGAACCCTTTATACTTCTACGGCAGATCAAAATGGCATTAGCGCTTGTGATGATCAATGTAGCTCAACATGGCGGCCTTTAGAAGCCTCGGCTGACCGGATTTCGGCACCTTCAGCGCTACAAGGCTATTTAGGTGTAATCAAACGCGAAGATGGCAAATTACAAGTCACCTATAACCAAAAGCCCCTTTATTACTATGAGAAAGATACGAAGCCCGGTGAAGCCAACGGACAGCAAAAAGATCATCAGTGGTTTGTCGTTAATCCGAGCGTTAACTAGATCAATATATCCCTTTTTTATGTCTGTGACAACGCGTATCGCCATTTTTAGTTTAACTCTACTGATTCACATACACGCATCAGCCGCAGAATCCACCTCCCCTTCCACATATAAACTTAAAGCCCTCTACAACAGCCTCGATCCCACCTCCATTTCACAACACCTAGCCTTCTACGAATTATACAAGGATCGCACTGAAGGGCAACAAGCGCTCCATGATGTTTATCGACTGCTTAGTGGAGACAATGTCAGCACCAACACCAGTATCAATTTACCTAAGGCACTCTCGACTTCCATCCAAGCGATCGTTGGCCTCGTCAATAAACATCCAAGCGATAGCTCCGTCGAGCTTGCTGAATATGAACTTACCACCATCGACAAATGGGCGCAGCACCTCCCCAATAGAAGACTCAGCGGCTCAAGAGCCACAAGCGAAGACGATGTATTAAAAATCCCTGCTGTGCAAATCGATCTTGCCCGTGGCTTACTCCTCTCACAATTAGGCCACACCCCAGAAGCTCTGCGAAAAATCCGCAGCTACGAGGCGATGATTGATTTGATGGCCCTGCAGATTCTGACGCGCATCTCCTTTAACGACTCGCCCACTGTTAAAATCCGCGCTATCAATCACTATATCTTTGAAGAAATGGGCTTTCGCTTCCCTCCCCACTCTGTTTATGCTAAAGACATCGATCTATATACTTTTTTGCCTTCCGTGCTCGATTCACACCGTGGCGTATGCCTCGGCGTATCCATCTTATATCTATGCCTCGCACAGCGCCTAAATCTCGATTTAGAAATTGTCATCCCTCCTGGCCACATCTTCGTGCGCTGGCGCAAAGGGGACCAAATCATTAATATAGAAACGACAGCTCGGGGCATTAATCTGCCCTCAGAAGAATATTTGGGTGTCGACTTACGCAGCCTGCCTGAATGTGATATTAAAGAAACCATTGGCATGGCGCACCTCAACCAAGCTTCTGTCTACTGGGAAACAGAACAGTATGACAAAGCTATGACTTCCTATGAAAAGGCCCTGTTATATATGCCACAAAGCAAACACCTCACAGCCCTCATGGGACTCACAGCTATTTTGCAAGGCGATGCAGACAAAGGCAAACTTTTGCTGCAACAAGTAGAAAACTACCTCCCCGAGCATGCTGTATCAAAAGACACTACCGCCGAGGACTACCTAAAAGGAGCTGTAGGAAAAGAAGGGATTAAAGCCGTTTTTATGCATGTGGATAAAACCCGTGATTCACTTATGCAAAAACGACAGGCCCTAGAAACGGCATTAAAAAGTTTTCCTCATTATCGCGAGGGATTATTTAGTCTTGCCGGCACCTGGCTGCAACTTCACCGTACCGATGAAGCCTTGAAAGCCTTACAGCGGTATCATGCTATCGATCCTAGTAATGCTTCTGTCGAATATTATTTGGCGGCCCTCTATGCCGAGCGTTTAGATTACAATCTAGCCTGGCAACATCTGCGCACAGCCGAACGACTTGTCAAATTGCGCCAACACGATCCCGAAGCCCTTACCACCTTAAGACAGGAACTTGCCAAGCTCTGTCCCGAATGAATTTCACTTCAGTAAAATAGTATTTTTATTCTATAGTTTTGTTCCACTTGCAACAATGAGGGTATCTATGAAAATTTACACTAAAACTGGCGACAAAGGGGAAACTTCACTATTCACGGGTCAGCGTGTACCAAAAAACGATCCTTTTATTGAAGCGCTCGGCACTGTCGATGAATGCAATTCCTCCCTCGGAGCAGCCTTAGCTTTTTTGCCCACCACCCACGAAATGAAGCCTATCCGCGAACAACTAGAAATCGTTCAACATGCCCTGTTTGATGTGGGGGCCGCTATCGCCACCCCACGTACGCGTGCGCAAGAAACCAAACTTGAAAAAACGCGCTTTGAAGGCGAAGCTATTACACTCTTAGAAAATTGGATCGATTTTATGTACACCCAACTCCCACCTCTGAACGCCTTCATATTGCCTGGTGGACACCCTTGCGGCGCGATGCTGCATCTTACTCGTAGCATCTGCAGACGCGCCGAAAGACGCGTCTTACCCTTACATCGCAATGGCGACGTCGCAGAGAGCGTGGTGATTTATTTAAATCGTTTGTCTGATTATTTATTTTGCCTCTCGCGCTATGTGAATTTTTTAATCAAATCCCCAGAGACCCAATGGCAGCCACATCTTAAAAGGACTTAAAGGACCAAAAGGACCAAAAGGACCTAAGGGACAGAGTTACTTCGTCCTTTAGGTCCTTTTGGTCGTTTAGGTCCTTTTCGTCCTTTTATTTCACAGCAGGCTCTTGCCAACGCCCCTCACGCTTGATCAACTCAACTAAGCGATCGTCGGCCTCAACAAAGCTGATATCGCGCTCCACACATTGCTTGCCGATATAAAGATCGATCATACCAGCCTTCGAGCCCACATATCCAAAATCGGCATCGGCCATTTCGCCTGGTCCATTCACAATGCATCCCATGATAGCGATTTTAACGCCTGGTAAATGCGCTGTGCGGGCCATGATACGCTTTGTAACATCTTGCAAATCAAAAAGCGTGCGTCCACAGCTAGGACATGAAATAAAATCCGTCTTAGACATACGCATACGGGCTGCCTGTAAGATGCCAAAACTGAGCTGACGCAATACATCGACGTCATAAGGCCCTTCCAACCACACCCCTTCACCTAAGCCATCGCACAACAACGCCCCACATTCGGTGGCAGCATGGATGACCAAATCCTCAAGCGAACAATCATAAGCAAAATTCAACATCACCGGAATCTTAAGATCGCGCTGCTTAAGCCACTCAAAAAAGCGCCTAGCCTGATGCAAACGATCTTGTTGGGGACTATACATAATCAAGGATGGTTGGATGACAACAAGCTTCTCCCACATCTCTTGACCTTCATCACTAATCCGCACGACTAATGGCGATTGTTCTGCTTTGATCAGTTTGAGTGCAAAGCGCGCTGTAAGCTCTTGCTGTCGTCGCACTTCCAGGGCTTCCTGCAACGATAAAACGTTAACGACGTCTTCCGAATGGATCGATGACTCCCCTAACAATCCAACACCCGCGCTTTTTAGCTGTCCTAAAACCTCGCGTGATATCTTATCCGCAGGCATGGCTTTGAGTACGATACTATCTGCACTAGCGACGCCTAACTTCAAGCCCTCCTCTTTAACTTCACAGCCTAATTTTCTCACTAAATCAGCATCCACCAAATCACTGGAATTCACGCCTGCAATAACTGTACCAGCACGGTGCAGCGCTAAAGTACGCGGCATTACGACAGGTCGCCTTTGAATGTTATCGATGGGACGTAAAAGCTCGCTAAAAGGCTCCATCGGCGCTATCGCCGCATATTCTTCTGCAAAGCGCACCAAACGTTTACAAGGATCAATCTCCCGCCAAGCATCTTCCGTTAATGACACGCGAATGGTATCACCAATTCCATCCAACAATAGGGCTCCAATCCCCATAGCCGATTTAATCCGTCCATCTTCCCCTTGTCCAGCTTCTGTCACACCAAGATGCAGTGGATAATCCCAACCAAGGCGATACATTTCAGCCGCCAATAAGCGATAAGCATGCACCATCACTTGGGGATTCGACGACTTCATTGAAAACATAAACTCGTGATAATCGTTTTTGCGACAGATGCGCGCAAATTCTAGCGCCGACTCTAGCATCCCCTTTGGTGTATCTCCGTAGCGGTTCATGATGCGATCCGAGAGGGAGCCATGATTCGTGCCAATGCGCATAGCGCGCTTTAAGCGCTTGCATTTTTCAACTAGTGGGGTGAATTTCTCTTCGATCTTTTCTAATTCGGCGGCATAAGAAACATCGTCATATTCAATCACTTTAAAGGTGGCGCGCTTATCGACGTAGTTGCCGGGATTAATGCGCACTTTATCTACAAAATCGACCACTTTCATAGCTGCCGGAGGATAGAAATGAATATCAGCTACAAGCGGAATCGTGTATCCCCGTTGAACTAGCGTATTTTTAATCTGCTCACAAGCCTCGGCTTCTTTCATGCCCTGGACTGTCACACGCGCTATTTCACAGCCGGCATCGCTAAGGCGCATGATTTGATCCACTGTGGCCTCAACATCGCGTGTACTGGATGTTGTCATCGACTGAATGCGCACAGGATTTATGCCGCCGACTCCCACATTGCCGACCAACACCTCACGTGTAGGGCGACGCTTCGTCCGTTCAATAGCTTCACAATAATGCATCGATCATAACTCCTTATATCCGCCTTTTGGATAAAAACGACTCATCCAGTTTTGTAGGTCTCTGCTAAAGAGAGCTTTGCTTATTCCCCGGCAGGGGAAAAAAGTGATTAGCCCCGGGTGGAGCGATTAGCGGAACCCGGGGTTCTTAAAGAAACAATATAGCCCCGGTAGGGGCGTAAGAAAGCGTTTAGGCAAAATCTCTATACCACGATCTTTCTTACGCCCCTACCGGGGCTGGTGTTTTTTTCCCAATACCCCGGGTTCCGCTAAACGCTCCACCCGGGGCTAATCACTTTTTCCCCTACCGGGGAATAAGCAAAACTCCCTTTAGCAAAGTTCTACAAAACAGGATGAGCCATAAAAACTGTAGTATCTTCGAGTGGCAAGGATACAATTTCAAAAGCTAAATTGCAACATATTATCAACAAACACATTTAAAATTGATTGTAATAAATCATAGTTTGATATATATTAATTTACAGTAATTTTTAAAACAAAAAGTCTACAATCTCAACCTAATAGGTTTATTAATGGTTACTCCCCTCCCCTCTTGTCTACTCGATGATTCAATACACATGCGCAATTCAACCATCATTGACAACCCTATACGCCTCAAACTTGCTAGTTCAAGATGGCTATCATTTATCCATTCTTCAACCAAGCACCGCCTCGATTCAGCTATGCAGCATCAAATCATGAAGCTCTTGCAAAAAAAGCACGGCTATGAACATTTAGCTGATTTTAAAAAGGTCTGGAAAGCCATTGACGCTAGCAAATTGTGGAACACAGCAGACCCCCTCACTTTTGGTAAGCTCCGCCAGATCGATGATCACATCCGAGCCAAGATCATCTATCACGGACCCGGCATTAAAGCCCCACCTGTCGCCGCGCTGCCTAAGTCGAACCCCACAGTAAGCATGGTGATCCAAGCACTTCTTCACGGTGGTCAATTTGTTGGCAATGCACTAGAAACAGAAGTAGCCAAGGCCATTTTCATCGCTAAAGATCACAATCTATTGAAAACTTTCCGCCAAGAGCTGCAATGCGAATTAGATAACCTCATCGCACAGCCACCCCAAAATAAAGCTGAAGAACTCGTTTGGAGAGCCTTTTTGGGCAACGTAATCGCGCTTCTACCTTTCACCTACCCCTCTGAAGACGAAATCTTTTCCATCCCAATCCTTGAGAATGGACTCTGTCGCCGCGTCGACTACAAGATCCATGTCATGCCACTCACTGTAACGAATTTGTCTTCCCCCATGATCGCTCTGGGATTAACGCCACAAAACGATGAAAAAGCTCCTCCCTACCTCACATATATTGGCACCACTTATCCTGCTGGTGATGGCTATGCAGGCACCTTACTGGCCGACTTCGCACCCGCCTATTCTGTGGGAGAAGCGGTCTACAAACGCAATCACGCTCAAATTGATGCTTGGCTGCAAGACAAAGAAAATGTCTACGCCGCAGGCACAAGCCTGGGTGGTGCGATGGTCATGCATACCCTCATCCATCATTCCAAAAAATTCAAACGCATCGATCTCTTTGTCCCTCCAGGACTCTATAAACATTGCTGGAAAGTTACGCTCGATACGCAATGTGATGTGAATATCTTTAAACAACGCCACGACTTTGTTTCTAAGATGGGGATGTGGCCGACAGCCGAAAACGTCAAATTGTTTAACATTCTGACCCACCAAAAAGGGGTGAAAGAAAACGCCATCAGTTCGCATGCGCGTGCCTTTTCAGGATGCGATAATATTACCATCATCAAGTTGGATCCTGAGGTAGACAACAAATCTCTTACCCGACGCTTCTTAACCACGCTGCATCAGGCGGCTAGCTGGATTATTTATGTACCGATTAAGTGCATGCTACTCTTCTTTCGCGCTATGCAGTGCATCAAACAAAGTTGCGGTGCTTGCATATCCAAGCTCAAGGCACACACCTGGACTGTGCACAAATAAAAGCTTTCCAATCTAGAAGCCTTCCAGAAAAGCCTAGTTCACTTTCTGTTTGTCGTTGAGCTCGCTCTTCGCGTTTAAGAGTATCCTACTCTACAAGGACAATATCGTCACATTCTATCCTTCTACGCAAGGATAGAATAAAGCAGCAAGAAGGAATGTATTTAGAGAAATTCAACACGAATACACCGAGGCACAAAGAGAGAAGAAGAGCCGATACTGAATCAGTAGTACCGCTCTAATATTGAAATCAATTAAAACATCAAACAATCCACTGAAGAAAAATCTTCGCGTTACCTTCGCTTGCTTCGCGATCTTCGCGTTCAAAGAGTGCGGGACGCTAATTCATGACCTTAAAATCATCTAAATTGTCATTTGACAATCTGGGGATTTATTTTTATGCTGTCGTTTTCCTAGATAAAGATGAGGACACACCATGAGCTCAAACTTCACAGATAGCGTCACCAATGCCCTGCAACAAGCTTTCACCCAAGCGCAACAGCATCAATACACAGAAGTCACTGATAACCAACTACTCCTCGCTTTCCTCGAAGAACCCGAAGGGTACTTTAACTCCATTCTAACCAGCCTTAAAACCTCACCTGCCACCCTCATTCAAAAGGTGCAGCAAGAGGTGAGCCGTCAACCGACCTTCAGTGGTGCCCCGCAACCACCCAATACAGCCCGCAATCTACAAAGCCGCATTGCCGACGCACAAAGCATCGCTCAAAAGTGGAAAGATTCCTATACGAGCAGCGACCATTTTTTACTCTCCTACTGGAAAAACTCTGGAGAACCTTTCGCACAGTGGAAGCAAGCTACTGGCATCACCTACAATCAACTAGAAGAAACAATCAAAAAAATCCGGGGAGATAGACATATGGATTCACCAAGTGCCGAAGCCAGCTTGCAAACCTTAGAAAAGTACTGCAAGAACCTCACAGCTTTGGCTAGCGCTGGCAAACTAGATCCTGTCATCGGCCGCGATGAAGAAATCCGCCGCACCATGCAAGTGCTCAGTCGCCGCACCAAAAACAATCCCATGCTCATTGGAGACCCTGGTGTTGGTAAAACTGCCATCGCGGAAGGTTTAGCCCAACGCATCGTCCAAAATGATGTGCCCGATTCCCTCCGCAACAAACAACTTGTCGCTCTGGACATGGGGAGCTTGATCGCCGGTACTAAATATCGAGGTGAATTTGAAGAACGCCTGAAAGGGATTTTGCAAGACATCGATAAAAGTGAAGGGCAGATCATTTTATTCATCGATGAAGTGCACACTCTAATTGGAGCTGGTGCTACCGAAGGTGCCATGGATGCCGCCAACCTCCTAAAACCTGCTTTGGCACGCGGTACGCTGCATTGCATCGGCGCTACCACCCTCAATGAATACAAGAAGTACATCGAAAAAGATGCCGCCCTTGAACGACGCTTTCAGCCAGTGCTTGTCGATGAACCCAGCCTCGAAGATTCTATCAACATCCTGCGTGGTCTGCGCGAGCGCTACGAGATCTTCCATGGTGTACACATCACAGAATCGGCCATTCATGCGGCTGTATTTCTCTCCTACCGCTATATCACCGATCGCCAACTTCCAGATAAGGCCATCGATCTCATCGATGAAGCCGCTAGTATGATCCGCATGCAAATAGGCAGCCGTCCACTGCCTATCGACAATAAGGAAAGAGAGCTTGCCAACCTCATCATCGAGATGGAAGCCCTGCGCCGCGAAGATACTCCTAATTCCAAAGCCGAAGCCAAAAAGCTAGAAGGCAAGATCGCCCAAGTCAAAGAAGAACTGTCTGTCCTGCGTCAGCATTGGGATCTTGAAAAAAAACTCATCCAAACGCTCAAAGAGAAGAAAAATACCCTCGAACAAATGCGCTTCCAAGAAGAAGAGTATGAGCGCAAGGTGGACTATAATAAAGTCGCCGAGCTACGCTACCAAAAAATCCCCGAAATCCAAAAAGAAATCGAAGCTACCCAAAAAGAGTTAGATAGCACCCCTCATCGCCTATTGAAAGAAGAGGTCGATGAAAATCTCATCGCCCACATTGTCTCAAAATGGACAGGTATCCCGGTCAATAAAATGCTGGAAGGAGAAGCAGAGCGCTTGCTCCATCTAGAGAAAGAACTAGAAAAGCGGGTGGTGGGACAAGATTTAGCCATCACAGCCATCAGCGATGCCATCAGACGCTCCCGCTCAGGTCTGAGCGATCCTGGCCGCCCCATGGGTGCCTTCCTTTTTATGGGACCAACCGGTGTTGGTAAAACCGAACTAGCCAAAGCGTTAGCCGAGCAGCTCTTCAACCAAGAGGAAGCGTTGCTGCGCTTCGATATGTCAGAATACATGGAAAAACACAGCGTTTCTAAACTCATCGGCTCGCCACCAGGTTATGTGGGGTATGATGAAGGAGGACAGCTCACAGAGGCCATCCGGCGCCGTCCTTATGCTGTCGTGCTGTTCGACGAAATCGAAAAAGCCCACCACGATGTGTTTAATATCCTCCTGCAAATTTTCGACGATGGCAGAATCACGGATAGCAAAGGGCGCACAGTGAACTGTAAGAACGCTCTATTCATTATGACTTCGAATTTAGGTTCTGATCAGCTGCTGGCACAGATGGAGCACCTCCGCGCAAACCTCACCAAAGAGTCCCTCATGGCCATTTTAGATCCGATCCTCAAGTTGCATTTCAGACCAGAATTCATCAACCGCCTCGATGATATCTTACCTTTCTTGCCGTTAAATAAAGACGACATGCATAAGATTGTCGCTATCCAGCTTGAGCATCTGATCAAACGCTTGCACGAGCGCCAAGTCACTCTCAAAGTAAAAAAAGAGGTGATCGATCATTTGGCCCAAGAAGGGTACGATCCATTCTTCGGGGCGCGTCCCCTCAAACGCCTCATCCAACAAGAAATCACTAACTTGCTCTCAAAAGCTATTCTCGAAGGGAAGATACCTGCAGGAAGCAATGTGGAGCTAAAAATGGATAAAGGCATAGTTGGGTATGCGACTCACAAATAGACCATAGTGTCACTGGATGTAGGCTAGCTACCAAAGTAATGCTCGTCTTCTCAATAAAGCATTTAGGTCTGGCTCATCATAAATGAGGATACCACATATTTGACCGCGAAGGCCGCGAAGCATGCGAAGGCAACGCGAAGATTTTTCTGAGGAGAGAATGGTCTGAGATAACACCAAAAGGTTTGTCTCGAGATAAACTTTAATAGATAAAAACTTCCTTCGCGTTATCTTCGCTTGCTTCGCGGTCTTCGCGGTCAAATAGTGCGATACTACAATGTGCGATGCCCTTAAATCTTACTACACGATATTGTTGCGTATCTTGATCTTGTTGAAGCCATTCAAGGCGGCAATGCGATAACCTTCGGCGAAGGTGGGATAATTGAACACCTGGTCGATGAAGTAGTTGATCCGCGCTCTAAAACTCATCGCCACCTGCCCAATGTGAATCAGCTCTGTGGCCGATCTGCCAACAATATGCACTCCAAGGATTTCCAAGGTTTCTGCATGGAAAAGAATCTTAAACATGCCTGTATTGCTGCCAACCATGTGGCTGCGTGCAATCTCATAGTAATAAGCCCTGCCAACTTCATAGTGATATCCAAGAGCACGCAACTCTTCTTCAGTATATCCGCAACATGAAATCTCAGGAATCGTGTAAATTCCGACAGGGAATACGGCAGGAAAACGGTGTGTTTCCACACCACAAGCATGCAGTGAAGCCAACCGTCCTTGTTCCATACTTGTCGAAGCCAAGCATGGTCCACCAATGACGTCACCCACAGCATAGATAGTAGGCACAACCGTCTGGAAAAGATCATTGACAGGCACATACCCCTTGTCGTTAGCTGCTATGCCTGTGTTTTCCAACTGCAAATCTTCGATATTGGCCATTCTACCCAAAGCATACAACAACACATCTGCTTCTAAAGAGGTCCCATCCTTAAATTTCACATAGGCTTTGTCGCCATGCCGTTCGATGATTTCGGGTTCTTTGTTACCCATGAAGGTCAATCCGATATCTGTTAGAGCTGTCTGCAAATGGATGCCAATTTCGGCATCTAGCATAGGAAGAATATGATCTTTCTTATCAATCACCGTGACTTCTGTGCCAAGCGGAGCGAAGAAGCTCGCATATTCTGAGCCGATAATCCCCCCCCCTAACACAATGGCCGTTTTTGGAACCTTCGTCACTTTCAATAAGCGCGTAGAATCCAAAATAACTTCATCATCGAATGGCACATTCGTCGGATTGCGGGGACGCGAGCCCGTGGCAATCATAAAGGCTTTGCTTTTGATCTGATAAAGCAGCTTATCATTGTTATCTACCACGAGCAAAATTTTCGCATTTTCAAAACGCGCTGTGCCGTTAATCATGCGAATATTATTCTTCTTAAATTGGCGTGCAATGATCGTGCGTTCTTCTTCAATAACTTTATTTAAACGATGCCCAAGTGAAGGGACGGTGACTTCACTCACCTGCACAGATACATCGGCAAAGCTGCGCTCATTAAAACGTGTCAAATCGATAATCGCTTCGCGAATCGTCTTAGAAGGAATGGTGCCCGAAAAAAGACAGCTGCCACCCGGATCGACCAATTTTTCAATCACAATGACTTTTTTCCCAAGTTTAGCGGCTTGGATAGCGGCTTTTTGTCCGGCGGGGCCAGCACCGATGACAACAACATCTGCAACTAATTCTTCCATATCGTATGACTCCTTTGCTCTAAATTCTATGTATATCTCAGCAGCAATGATGTTTGCAACATGCGTTTCAAAAAATTATACTAGATAAAATAGTGTCCATGCGGGCGTCATCAGCCTTAGCTGGGTATTAACTGAGCACTTTTAGGCCTTCACGCCCGCTGAAAGGTTCGAGTCCATTGTTAGTTATATTTGGACAATCAAAAACATCGAGATGGACAAGCTTGCTAAGAGATGCAAGTTTCCCTAATACCTCATCATTGATAGACGTACCTACAAGTGATAGCTTAGTAAGTTCTCTAAGATTAGTGAGTGACGAAAAATCATCTTTCGAAAGTTTGTAGCAGTACGCTAAATCAAGCTCAGCCAGCATTTTGCAAGTATGCACAAGGTAGGAGAGATCTACGCCATTAATCGGTACACCACGCAATTTAAGACTTGTGAGTGCTTTCATCTGCGTAAGAGAAGATAGCCTCCCCTCGTCTATGATATGGTTACAGAATGCCAAGTTAAGCGTGTGGAGTTTTTTAAGGCCTTCCAGCGGCTGAAGATCAGAGCCTGTGATAGATTCCCAATTCTCTAAACTCAAAACTCTAAGCTCTGACAATTTAGAAATATGGGTTAAAGCAGCAGTGGTTGCATTCAATTGCCCTCCTAATTTAAGAATTTGGAGGCTGTGGAGTTTGGTAATTGACTCAACCCCGTGATTAGTAACATTGGAGCAATAACTGGCGTCAAGCGAAATAAGATTGCTTAGTTGAGAAATTATCTCCATGCTCTGATCGGTTAATGTCCAACATTGTATTAGACAAAGCCCCTTCAAATCCTTCAATTGTACAATAGGTGCAAGTGCGGTATCAGTTATTTGAGAACATCCAGATAAATTGAGGTGTTGTAAGTGGGGACAGAGGCGACAGAGATCCTCTACTTCGCTTTCCTGTATGTCTAAGCAATTACTAAAATCAAGTTGGACAATTTGATTGGATATGTTTGGATTATTTTTTGCCCATACAATAAATTCTTTTGCGCCTCCTATTATATTTCTGATCGGTTCTTTTTCGAGACGAGAGAGGTCTAAGGATGGCACTTTGTCCGAAGAGACCGGACTTAAAGATAAGGGTGGAGCTTTATCTGAAGCACTGATTTTGTGATTCTTGCTGCTTGGGCTCAAGGGTGTTGATGGAGATGGCTGGCCGAGTGCAGGTTGGGAAATTTGCTCCATTTTTTTGACCACCTCAGAAGCCTCGCTTTGGCTAGACATAGATGGCGAGTTTCCCCCTGGTTGCAGCTCATTGTTAGATGAATGGCTATATGGACTTGGACTTCCTGGTTGTATTGGCCCGCTCATACCTGGACTCCTTGTTATTTGAAAACCATTAAATTAATTCACAAATTAATTCGAGTTTTTATTAACTAAATAATAATACATTATCATTAATTTTCGCAAATAGAAAGGTGAGTCGTACAAATTCAGACAATGGCGCCAATTTAAAAAAAATATTTACAACTAAAAATTTGGGCTAGTTTATTTCCAATTGGACATGGACGAACTGGACGAACTGGACGTATTGGACTACCTGGACTACCTGGACGGAATCGGAATGAGTTGTCCAATTCGTCCAGGTAGTCCAATTCGTCCAGTTCGTCCAAGTCCAAGCGCCTTCTTAATAAGAATTTCTTTAAGCTGACACCATTGCCTGAACATGTACGGTGAGTCATCTGATGCCGTCAAATTGATTTTAAAACGCTATCTATAATATAATACTAAGTAAGGTGAGAGTATGGCTAAAACAAATTATACCAAAGTCGAAGAAGCCCTCGATGAAGGCTTACGTAAAATGACCGTCAATCGGCTTTTGGAAAGTACCGAAAGTGCTAAAGACCAAGTAGCCGACAAGGCCTCCACCAAACCGAGTGGTGCCCAAGGACAGCAGATTGCAGCCATCCAAACAGAATTAAAACACCTTCAAAAGCAAGGGCAAAAGCCTTATGAGAAATTAGGCATTAACAAAAAAGACATCAAAAGATATATCGAGCATCCGGAAGCTTTGACTTTGGAAGATTGGAATAATATTAAAAAGCTAAAAGAAAAGATCGACGCCTTCAAGAAAGAGCTAGAAAAGATCCCTCATAGCAGTGACGAAGAGTTGATTGAACAAGAGCGTCACAAACACATCAACAAGCGCTTCAATGTCAATGAAAAATGGCTTCCCTTGACATAAAAAAAATAAGCCTATTCCACATCTGCAGAATAGGCTCTACTTATATTTCTTAGACAGCAATCCCTTCAGCACGCATATTGCGGATGACTTTGCTAATGCCTAGCTTATCAATAGTACGCAAAGCATTTGCTGAGAGGCGCAATGTAACGAAACGATTTTCTTCGCCGAACCAAATACGTTTTTTCATTAGGTTTGGTTGGAAACGACGCTTTGTTTTACCGGTAATTTTAAGACCGATACCTTTTTTCTTCTTGGCAATCCCGCGAATAGCGTATTTAAAACCGCTCACAGGTTTTTTGCCGGTCACTTGACAAATTTTGGACATGACATTCTCCAGTAGAATTCTTCGTATGAAAACGGTAAGAGTACCATAGACTCAGTTTACACTCAAGTAAAAGATAATGCTCCTCAAAAAAAATTCACAATCACAGCTTAAGACTATGCAGAAGCTGTCGATTGCACGCTAGGATTCGTTGGCGCTGTCGCTTCTGGTGGCGGTGGAGGTGGAACGGCAGCAGCTTTCTTATGGAGCTCTTCCGCTTTCTTCAAACGCGCACGCTTCTCTTCGATATCCCACTCATTATTGATGATTTTCTGCACATCTTCAGCATCGAGGGTTTCAAATTCCATGAGCATCTGCGTCATCAGCTCAACAAGAGCTTTCTTCTCTGTAATAATCGTAGTGGCTGTTGTATGGGCCTCTTCCAGGATGCGACGCACTTCATCATCAATAGCTTTTGCTGTCTCTTCAGAATAATTCTTTGAAGAAAAGCCGCCGAAATATTGACTATTCTCTGCGCGTTCATCATAAGCCACCGCACCGAGCTTATCGCTCATCCCCCATTCACAAACCATACTACGAGCAATTTTCGTCGCTTGCTCAATATCTTGACGAGCCCCGCTAGAAATATCGCTAACAAAAATTTCTTCGGCAACACGTCCTCCCATTAGCACAGCCAATTGGTCGATGAGCTCATTTCTCCAATAGCTGACGCGATTTTTCTTAGGAGAGAACATCGTGGCACCTAGCGATAAACCACGTGGAATAATCGTTACTTTATCGACTGGATCAGCATGTTTGACCACCAAGCTGACAACGGCATGTCCTGATTCATGAAAGGCTGTTGTGCGCTTCTCGCTCTCATCGATTTCAAGACTGCGTCTTTCCTTGCCATACAACACCTTATCGCGCGCTTCGGCAGTCTCTTGGGCAGTCACTGCCGACCGCCCCTTACGGGCTGCCAGCAGCGCAGCTTCATTCAGCATATTCATTAAATCCGCACCAGAACACCCAGGAGTGCATCTAGCAATGGCCATTAAATCTACAGATGGGTCTAGCTTAATCTTGCGTGCATGCACCTTCAAAATGTCAAAGCGCCCTTTAATATCTGGCAAACTGATCACTACGCGTCTGTCAAAGCGTCCTGGACGCAATAATGCCTTATCTAACACATCGGGACGGTTCGTGGCTGCGACCAGAATAACGCCTTCGTTTGTATCGAAGCCATCCATTTCCACTAGTAGCTGGTTCAAGGTCTGTTCACGCTCATCATGACCACCACCAATGCCTGCACCGCGGTGACGTCCGACGGCATCAATTTCGTCGATGAAGACGATACAAGGGGCATTTTTCTTGGCTTGATCAAATAGATCGCGAATACGGCTTGCGCCGACACCCACAAACATTTCAACGAAGTCAGAGCCTGAAATGGTAAAGAAGGGACGATCTGCTTCACCAGCCACCGCTTTAGCGATCAACGTTTTACCAGTACCTGGAGGTCCGATGCAAAGCACCCCTTTCGGGATGTGGCCACCGAGCGCTGTAAATTTTTGCGGGCTTTTTAAGAAATCGACGATTTCTTGCAGTTCTTCAATGGCTTCATCGATGCCGGCGACATCTTTGAAAGTAATTTTGTTTGTGCCTTTAGTCAGCAATCGCGCTGGGGATTTGCCAAAATTCATGGCACTATTTCCCATGCCCTTCATCTGGCGTGAAAAGACAAAATACAGCACCAATACAATTAGGAGCAAGGGCAGGGCTGTGAGCAAGTAGCTGAAATAGTTTGGCGTTGGCTCTTCGCTTTTGAAGGTTTTTTCAAGCACGATATTGAGAGGTTGATCTGGGGCTTTAAAGATGCCACCCTTATTGTGATTGAAGTTGTCCCACTCTTCTTTAGCGCTCGTAAACCAATGGCTAAACACCTCAGGATCTTGCTTCTCAAGGGCACGTGTCGAGAGCTCTTGGTTGTTGAAGAACCAGATCACATTGGCCACGCTTTGGCGTGCTTTGTCGAGTTGGGCCTGATTGCTATCAAATTTTGTCACTAGCTGTGTATATTCTTCGAGAGAATCTTGGTAGTTGCGTACACTGCGCAATTTGGCCAAACGCACGTGATCTTCAAAGAGATTAAGATCATCGACAATACCTTTAAGTGCAATCAAGGCGTTGTTGTAAACGCTGAGTTTATCGCTGATTGAAAGTTTCTCGTTGTTATTGGCATCATCAACATTCTTATCGAGTTGTTTGAGCTGTTGCTTGAGCGCTTCATTCCCAATGCCTAGCATCGGGGAGCGAAAAGCACTGATTTGATCGCTTAGTTGCTTGCTGAAGTCACGCAAAGCCGTAGGAGTAGGCTGCAGTCCGAGTGCATCAAAATCTTTTTGCAAGTCAACAAGGCTAGCCACATTCTTCTTCGAAAGCTCTGTAATGACAACGCTATTGTCTTTTTCAGGTGTGTTATAGAGGGAATCAACGACGACATATCCATTTTTGGGCAGCGGGATGCCTGAGAGGTGCAAAAACCAATCGGCGGCATCGCTGATTTTGATCTTTTGCGTATTGAGCTCTTGATCGAGGCGATCTTTTTGTCCGATCAACTCTTGGTTTGTGTTGAGGAGCTCTAGAAACTTATAGCGATTTTTCCCCTCTTCTGTCAGCCGATCGCGGAATTTGCCGCTAAAGGTGACTAAATTGTCATTGATGGCGGTTTTACGGCTATCTTCTGGCTGGATGAGCTGCAGATCGACTAACGACTCGAGCTGATAGCTAAAGGAGACTTTTGCAAAAGTAGTATCAAGGAAATTTTGCACCATTAGCGCCAGGAAGAAGGCGCCCATCAAGAACCAAATGAAACTATTGGAGAAATTTTTCTTGAGGTCTGGTCGTTTGTCGTCAGCCATATAAACCCTAAAAAGTATTGAATTATCTTGCTGCTTTTTGCAATTTTGCGCGCCAAGCCCTAAGGCCAAGCAAAAAACAAAATTTAATCAGCTAGATGCAACAGACTAACATCTAGTTAGTTACACCAATAAAACGTTTATTTATTCTGTTATCGTGTTAGTTTATCAGATATTTTATTCGCGTTCAACACAGAACTGCTCTGCAATGCGTCAACTTTAAGGAAATGGACGGAATGGACTGAATGGACTGAATGGACGGAATGGACTGCATGGACGAAGTGGACGAGATGGACTAAGCCACCTCAACTTTGTCCATGTAGTCCATTCCGTCCATTCAGTCCATTCAGTCCATTTTGTTTTATTAAATAAGAAAATTTAATTACATTTTTATTTGAATAAACCAATATTCAACTGATATAATAAAACTTAATACTAACAACTAACTTGAAACAGGAAAGAACATCTATGAGTCTCATTCCATCCGATCACTCAGGGACGTCTCCTACAGACCATAGCCCATTCTCCAGAGATGTGAACTCGCCCCCAGCTTTAACCTGGTTGCACCACCAAGTATGCACCGCCCCCAATTCCGTAACTGAGAATTTTCGCCAGGCAATACAGCAAAGCTTCGATGACATCAACGCCGAATACCCTGAGCTAGTACAAGACATCCTTCAGCATCCAGAACACAAGAAAATATGGCGGGAAATTGGAAGTGGCTTGCGTCAAGTGGAACCCGAAATGTTCAAAAAATATCAAGAGGTCATTAATCATATCCAACATGAAGCACACGTCCTCAATAAAGAATTTCATGCTTTTCAAGCACAATTTGATTCTCATATTGAAAAAATGAAGCACAATCCCGAAACAGAGACCATTAAAGATACCGCACGCTGGTTGGTGGACAATATGAAATGGCTTAGAGGACATTTTCCAAAGGATCTAAACATTCGCTTGAGTGATGCCCAAAATAACGATATTGCGACGAGAATGGGCGTATTATCTCGCATCGTTAGAATGATTCCTAATAATGAGTCCGCGCTTTCTTTAACAGAGCTCATCAAAACACTACAAAAAAATAGCTATACCTCTATCCCAGTAGAAACTCTGCGTCGTGACATCCTCGAATATGCTGGGCAATTAGAAATCCAGCCTGAAGTTGAAAATGTTTGGGCTAATTATGACACGCGCGTTGAAATTATAGCCAAGCCACCAGAAGAACAACTTGAATTCTTTCAAAGCGTATTTCCCGAAGTGCAATACATCGTCAAAATCATTGATCACGTTGGTAAGGAAGGAATAGATAGCCTAGTTGCATATGTGGACGCTAAGTGGATCCCTATTGTCGCCTTGAAAATGATGCTAGAGCCTGATTTATTCGATGCCATAGCCGAAAAATTGACCTATGTTGATTTGCGCGACATCGATTTTCTCAGGGCGCAGCTGATCCTGAAGAAGCTAACAGAAACGTGCATGCGTTTATCAACAAATTCCCAAATGCAAAAAGATTACTATTGGAAACCCCTGAACTTCTCACTCTGCCTGACTTAGAGAAAGTAAAAGATTTAATGTGCACTTACTGCAGCAATTTGGAATCTATTTCTTCAAACATGCCTAATTTAAAGAGATTGGATTGCAGAGAGTGTAAAAAATTACATAGCATTACAGCAAACATCCAGGCCCTTACACTTTTATACTGCAATGATTGTGATAATTTAAGAACCATCACGATCGATCTCAATCAATTAGTCAGGCTTATGTATTCCAACTGCCCAGCCTTCGATGCAAACAACCTCAACGATCCGACGATCTTTGAACAAGTTTTTAGAAGAGGGTTGACGATTCCTAAAGATGTTTTGGGTTACTGGGATATGAATCAGCATCTTCGACGTATCATGCAGGTCGATGCTGAACTCGCTACTCAATTAGCTGTGGAGTGGGTGACAAAAAATAGAGTAAAAATAAAGGATATAGATTGGGAGATTTTAGGAAAAATACGTTCAAAGCTAACCTATGTCGACTTATCAGGGAGATCATATAGACACAATGACACGTTTACAACACCGTGGACTCAACTAGAAATGTATCGCTGGATTCAGCAATTTCCTTTAGCCGAAACACTGATCATTGACGGCATTCCAAATATCAAATCTATCCCTCCAAGTAGAAAACTAAAAATCTTATCCTGTAGACAAATGCCTGATTTAAGGGAGCTTCCTTTGGGAATGGTCAACTTAGAAACATTAGATTGCGAGGAGAGTCAGTTAACCTCTTTGCCTCACGATATGGACGCACTGCAAGATCTCAACTGTCACAAGAACCGCCAATTGAAAGATTTCCCCAGGGATATGCCTAGTCTAAAAATGCTTAACATCAGTGGCTGCATTAGATTGCGAGCAATGAATTCGAATTTGCCTAGCTTGAAAAGATTAAATGCCGACAATTGTCTTAGACTTGAACGACTATCGGATAAGATGTATGCCTTAGAGGAGTTAACCTGTCGCGACTGTCCCAAATTAACGTTACAAGCCGAATATGCCCATTTAGTTGAAAACCCCGAACAATACATGTCTCGCCCCCCACCACAGCCCCCACCCCAAATGACAGGTTTGGAAGATGTGGACTAAGCCACCTCAGCATTGTCCATGACGTCCATGCAGTCCATGCAGGTACATGTTCGGGGCATATGCAGCCTGCCGCGGTAGCGGCCCAAGAGATTAGCCCCGGGTGGAGCGATTAGCGGAACCTGGGGTTCTTAAAGAAACGATATAGCCCCGGTACAGGATGGGCAAAAATTGGCAGCAGCCGGGATTTGAGCGTATTTTTTGTCAGATTCAGAAAGTTATAAATCATCTAACCACGTGTTGGTTAATGATTTATAACTTTCTGAAGATGGCGAAAAAGACGTCAAAGCCCGCGCGCTGACGATTTTTGCCCATCCTGGGTAGGGGCGTAAGAAAGCGTTTAGGCAAAATCTCTATACCACGAGCTTTCTTACGCCCCTGCCGGGGCTGGTATTTTTTTTCCAATACCCCGGGTTCCGCTAATCGCTCCACCCGGGGCTAATCTCTTGGGCCGCTACCGCGGCAGGCTGCGCCACGAGTTTTTGAGAACTTGCCCCTGAATATGTACAATCACTTTATTAAAAGCCATTAATCGAGTTATTATCGATTGCATAAAGAATATTAAATAGATATAATAAATCCAGATAATATCAAACTACTAAATTTAACAAACATCTATGAGTCTCATTCCATCAGATCACGTAGGGTCATCCCCAACACCAAGGGATCACAGCCTAGAAAGTAGCCCGTTCGCCAAAGATGTGTATTCGCACCCTACTTTAAATTGGTTGCACCACCAAATATACGAGGCTGCAAATTCTCCTGAAAATTTTCGCCAGGCAATACAGCAAATCTTCGATGAGATTAACGCTAAGCATCCTGCACTAGTGCAAGACCTTCTTCAACATCCAGGGCACACTCGGTTATGGGATAAAATTGGATTTGGCTTGCGCCAATTGGACGTCGAAGTGTGTAAGAAATACCAAGAGATTTATGACCATATCCAGCGTAAAGCCAACGACGTTCAAGGTGAATTTAATAATTTTCGAGCACGATTTGATACTCATATTAAAGAAATGAAACAGCATCCTGAAACAGAGACCATTAAAGATACCGCGCGTTGGCTAGTGGACAATATGAAATGGCTAAGAGGACATTTTCCAAAGGATCTAAACATTCGTTTGAGTGAGACACAAAATGAAGATATTTCGAGGAGAATGAATGCCTTATCTCGCATCGTTAGAATGATGCCTCATAACGAGTCTGCAGCTTCTTTAGCAGAACTCATCAAAACACTACAAAAAAATCGATTTGATTCTATCCCAGAAGAAGCTCTGCGCCGTAACACCCTCGAATATGCCGGGCAATTAGAAATCCAGCCTGAAGTTGAAAATGTTTGGGCTAATTATGACACGCGCGTTGAAATTATAGCCAAGCCACCAGAAGAACAACTTCAATTCTTTCGAAGTGCATTTCCCCAAGTGCAACATCTTGTCGAGGTCATTGATCACGTGGGCAATGAAGGAATAACTAATCTCGTTGCATATGTGTACGCTAAGCGAATCCCCATTGTCGCCTTGAAAATGATGCTAGAACCTGATTTATTCGAGACCATGGCTGAGAAATTGACCTATGTTGATTTGCGCGAAATCGATGTTTCTGCGGGCGCAGCTGATGCTGAAGAAGCTAACAGAAACGTACATGCGTTGATTAACAAGTTTCCAAATGCAAAAATATTATGCTTAGAAACTCCAGCTCTTCTCAATCTGCCCGATTTAGAGAAAGTACAATATATACAATGTGCCCACTGCAAAAATTTAACAAACATCTCTTCAAACATGCCTCATTTAAAGGGATTGGATTGCAATAACTGTAATAATTTGCAGAGCATTACAGCAAACATCAAGGCGCTTACAACTCTAGACTGTCATAAGTGTCACAACCTAAGAACCGTCACCATCGATCTCAATCACTTAATCGGATTGGCGTATGTCAACTGTCCAGCCTTCGATGCAAACCACCACCCCGATACGACGATCTTTGAGGAAGTTTTTAGAAAGGTGGTAACGCTTCGAAAAGATAATTGGTATCACTGGGAGGCGAATCAACATCTTGTGCGTATCATGCAGGTCGATGAAGAACTGGCAATTAAATTAGCTCTCAATTGGGTGACAAACTATGAAATAGCAATAGCATATATACGTGGAGATGTCTTAGAAAAAATTTGTTCAAGCCTAACCTATGTTGACCTCTACGAGTATTCCTTCAAACACGAAGATAACACACCGTGGAGCGCACAAGAGATGTATAACTTCATCCTGAAATTTCCTTTAGCCGAAACACTGATCATTGACGGAATGCCAAATATCAGATCTATCCCTCCAAGTAGAATACTGAAAAACTTGTCCTGTAGGCAAATGCCTGATTTAAGGGAGCTTCCTTTGGGAATGGTCAACTTAGAAACATTAGATTGCGAGGAGAGTCAGTTACCCTCTTTGCCTCACGATATGGACGCACTGCGAGATCTCAACTGTCACAAGAACCGCCAATTGACAGATTTCCCCAGGGATATGCCTAGTCTAGAAATGCTTAACATTAGTGGCTGCATTGGTTTGCAAACAATGAATTCGAATTTGCCTAGCTTGAAAAGATTATATGCCGACAAATGTCTTAGACTTGAACGACTACCGGAAAATATGTATGCCTTAGAAAATTTAACCTGTCGCAACTGTCCCAAATTAACGTTACAAGCCGAATATGCCCATCTAGTTGAAAACCCCGAACAATACATGTCTCGCCCCCCACCACAGCCCCCACCCCAAATGACTGGTTTGGAAGAGGTGGACTAAGCCATCTACACATTAGACTTCTTTTTCTATCTAATCACAACTTTCAATCCTAACTGCCCTTTAGCAAGCGTTGGTGTGCTGCGTCCTGTCAAGAATTCATGGTATACTTTGCCGTTTTGCTGCACCACAGGCACCAAAAAGCGCATAAACGCCGGCACCTTGTGAGTGCTCCACCACTTCTTCAAAGGGCTGTTACGTGGATAACACGCACTTTCAGTGGGAGACACTAGCTCATAATTGCCAGCAGGTAATACCACCTCTCCTCCTCTGCACCAAAGAGCACTCCAATCTGTTTTAAGAAAGCTTGAGTCCCATTCAACTGTTGAAGTATGGATGCTCCAAGGACCATAGTTAAATGTTTGGCCGGCTTGTAAAGTCACCCCCGCTGGTGGCAATACCACTTCTTGTGCCTGCGGTGCAAAAAGACAAAAACGATCGATGAACAGATAGCGAGAGCCAACTTCTACGCGTTTATTTGCTGCGCCTTGCAGGAATAATGTGGCTGCAGTGTCCAGACAGGTACGTGAGAGGGTAAAATCATTAGCTTCCGCAAAGCACCGGATGAGATGCTTGACCTCGAAAGCCGCTTGCGGCCGCTGTTGGCTAAGATCTAAAAAGCTTCCCAGATGATTGCGTGCAAGTCTATTGAGATAAGGTGCCACACGCTGATCGAGATAGGCTCTTAACTCGACTGCATCCTGCCCTAAGAGGCACAAATTGCCGTTTACTTCTTTGCCAAAATCTTGGCTCAGTTGTGGGATAATCGTCGTGCGCATGCGAGCGCGCAAATAGCGCGGATCCTCATTGGTGCTATCGTGAAAGCCCACTAACTGCTGCTGAGCCAACCACGCACTGAGCTTTTTTTTGGGGATAGCGAGTAAGGGGCGCCATAGTTTCATCCCATAAAGTGCTGTTTCTGGTAATAATCCACCTAGATTAGCTAACGAAGCCCCTTCTAAAGCGCGTTTCAATACCGTTTCAGCCTGATCATCTGCATGATGTGCCAATAGCACGGCTTGATAGTTGTGTAATGTGCATAGTTCGCGAAAAAAGTGCAAACGCTCCTCGCGACAAGCTGCTTCTAAATTGCCTTTAAGGGTTGAAGGCTGCAGCCTCTTTTGGTGCAATGGCAACCCCATGGAGGCGGCCATGGCGGCAATGTGCTCAGCCTCTTGGCGGCTTTCCTCACGCCATCCATGGTCCACATGCACTAACGCCAGTGATAGCGCATGGCTTTTGCCATAGGCTTGCAGCAGATGCAACAAAGCTAGGGAATCGGATCCACCCGAGAATGCCAACAGAACCGGCTGTTTCGGGTTATAGTGGACCTTAAGAAAGGCACAAACTGTTTTTAGTATTAAATCTTCCATAGCTCTTTTGTATCTTTGCAAATTTTCATGGTGCATCGTACAGATGCGTAGCGACGAAGCGCTACGCTGTAGCTTAGGCTTTAGCCTGAGCTCGTTTTGGCAGGTTTTAACCTGCCACGCGCAGCGAGCGGCAGCGATGCATGACGCGCTCGGTGTCGCGAACTCACAAGTGTCGCCCAATTGCACGAGGCGTTGGCGGTGGATCTGCTATGCTACAGTCGTGAGGCCACGAAACCAAGCGCGTCATGCATCGCTATCGCTCGCTGCGCGTGGCAGGCTAAAGCCTGCCAAAACATGCTCAGGCTAAAGCCTAAGCTACAATGCGCAGCGAGCGGCAGCGATGCATGACGCGCTCGGTGTCGCGAACTCACAAGTGTCGCCCAATTGCACGAGGCGTTGGCGGTGGATCTGCTATGCTACAGTCGTGAGGCCACGAAACCAAGCGCGTCATGCATCGCTATCGCTCGCTGCGCGTGGCAGGCTAAAGCCTGCCAAAACATGCTCAGGCTAAAGCCTAAGCTACAATGCGCAGCGAGCGGCAGCGATGCATGACGCGCTCGGTGTCGCGAACTCACAAGTGTCGCCCAATTGCACGAGGCGTTGGCGGTGGATCTGCTATGCTACAGTCGTGAGGCCACGAAACCAAGCGCGTCATGCATCGCTATCGCTCGCTGCGCGTGGCAGGCTCAAGCCTGCCAAAACGAGCTCAGGCTAAAGCCTAAGCTACAATGCTCAGCTTTTGTCGTACAACAAATACAAGGTATAGGTGATGACACACAGTGCTGTCAGCACCCAAAAGAGGTAGGGAGGCTCTTGTCCCATGTCGACAGTGAGCTCATCATCCAACTGCGTTCTCATCGGCTGCTCAAAAATTTGCTTGGGTCTGGATGCTCTGTCTTCGTAAAAAAGGGCCTCGACTAATTCGGGCACTTGGCGCACCGTTTTCCACTCCGCAAACCCCTCTTTCCAGACCCATGTATCGGGCGTGATGCGTGGATCTTGCTGGAGGTCCTTAATAGAAAAAGGACCTTCCTTCTGACCGTTGATTTTGATGTACCAAATTTTTTGCATGTTATTCTAACTAAACAGTTCGTATCTGATCTGTTGATTGTAGCAAATCAGCAATATAATGTATTGTATTAGTAAAGTACTACGGAATTAACGGATGCCCTTATTTTGGCGCTATTTACTTAGCCAATATTTAAAAACATTTTCCCTGTGTGTTGTGGCATTCATAGCAATCTTGCTAACGATGCGTCTGGACGAAATCGCCTATTTTGCTACACTCGGTGCCGATGTGGGACACATTGCATGGTTTGCCGTGCAGCAAATCCCCTATATCCTTCCGATTGCCATGCCTATCGCTGCCTTAATTTCGGCTATCTTGCTCGTCCAGCAATTATCACATGCCCACGAAATCACAGCTATGCGCACTTGTGGTTTTTCGTTAGGCGATATCCTCGCCCCTATCTTGGTGGCTGCCCTGCTATTATCGACACTTAACTTCTACATCATTTCTGAAATGTCGACTACATCCCACTTAGGCGCTGGACAGCTGAAAACACAACTGCGCTCGATCAACCCCTTGCTTGTGCTACAAAATAAACATATCATGCAAGTCAAAGGGTTTTATTATGACACGTTAGGTCCTTCGCGCGTGGGAGAATATGCCCAAGATATTGTCTTTTTCTCCCCCAATAAGCACAACAACCGCTTGAATCTTCTTGTCGCTAAGCAGCTGCATGCCACCCCAGAGCAATTTACGGGTCAACAAGTCTCGCTTCTGACAAGTCGCCAACGCCATGCTGATGAGCCTGAAACACTCATCATTGAAAACATGCAGTCATCAACGACTTCAATCGAAGACTTTTCACAAATGTTAGAAAAGAAGATCTGGTCTATAAACAACGACCATTTACAGATGGCGCAGCTGCTGGTACGTGTCGACGAGGCGCGCAGCCAATTACAGGCGGCCCAAAGCCAAGGAAAAACGAGTGAAGTGAAGCCAGCGAAACATTTCTTGTATTGCTGTCTAAGCGAAATTGTGCGGCGCTTTTCGGTCGCTTTTGCTGTCTTTAGCTTCACGCTCATGGGATTGGCTTTTGGCATCAACATCAGCCGCAATCACTCCAACCGCGGCATCTTCATTGTGATTTTCTTAGCGGCTCTATACTTAATTGCTTTCTTTGCCGCAAAGAGCTTTGAGCATGCTTTAATAGCCACGACATTGCTCTATATGCTCCCGCATGTAATCATTTGCAGTGCTGCCTTGTGGACTTTACGCAGAACTGCACATGGGATTGAGTGAGGATAACCATCATGCCATTTAAAACCATTTGGGAGCGCTATTTTCTGCGTGAGATGTTCAAAGTATTCGCGCTCTTTTTAATCTGCTTTTATGGCCTATATGTCCTGATCGACTATTCAACCCATTCGCGCAGCTTCCACAATTACCACTTTACCTTTGCCAATATCATAAGCTTTTATGCCTATGAATTTGTCACGCGCATGGATGCCTTAATCCCTTTTGCCATCCTCATTGCTTGCATTAAGACGTTGTATGCCCTCAATGTCAATAATGAGCTTGTCGCTTTGATGGCCAGTGGCATCAAACTTAAGCGCCTGCTATTCCCTTTTTTGGCCTTTGGCCTATTTTTTACTGCTCTGATCTTTTTCAACACAGAAGTACTCCAGCCGAGAGCTTTAAAATATCATAAACAAATCGAGCAAACGCGAGCTAAAGCGAAGCAAAATAAGCACCGTCATCCTCACATTCAACAAATAACACTTGAAGACAACACTTCACTTGTATTTCAAGCTTACGATGAAGCTACACAACGTTTTATTGATGCTTATTGGATTCGCTCGATCGATGATATTTACCGCATAGGAACCCTTTCCCCCTATCATACACCACCACTTGGCAGTGCAGTAGAACATATTCAGCGCAATGCAGAGGGCGCCTTAACTGTGGTCAATTTTGCGACGGAAAAAACTTTTTCAGACATGCAGTTTAATCCCGTTAAGTTGCTGGATACGGTCAGTTCTCCAGAGGACTATCCCCTTTCGGCTCTGAGAGAGAAATTACCCACCGGTGGGCACATTATGAGTGAAAAAGAAGCTAAGATGCTCACCACCTATTACTACAAGCTAGCGCTGCCTTGGTTTTGCTTGCTAGCAATCATCGCCCCAGCACCATTTTGCACACGATTTAGTCGCTCACAGCCAATTTTCTTTATTTATGCTTTGAGTATCTTTGGACTAGTTAGTGTTTATCTTCTGATGGACGCGGCTGTCATTCTGGGTGAGCGCCAAGTGGTGTCGCCGGCATTGGCCATTTGGCTGCCCTTCACCTGCTGCTTTTCCTACTTCGGCTGGCGCTTTGCGCGACTATAGAGATCAGCAATTGTAGAAGCAGTCCTCGGGCACATTTTGTTGGTATTCGCGTGTCAGCAACTCCTCAATTTCTGCTGCTGATGACAATGTTAAGACCTTTTCAGCCAACTTGCTGGCAGCCACAATGCTGGTGCTGCGAATAGCGTTTTTAATCACAGGGATATAACGCGAAGCGACCGATAATTCATGCACCCCCAAGCCCAGCAATAAGGGGGTAAAGCGCGGATCTGCCGCGACTTCACCACAAATGGTAACAGGAATGCCTCTAAAATTCGCTTCATTGACGACTAAGCGGATCAAGCGGATGACGCTGGGGTGGGTCGGAGTATACAGATGTGTAAGGGTGCTATTTGTCCGATCAACAGCTAAGGTGTATTGCACTAGATCATTCGTTCCGATAGAGAGGAAATCGCATTCCTTTGCGAGCAAATCGGCGATAATAGCCGCGGAAGGCACCTCAATCATACACCCTATAGGAATGTGCGCGGAAATGTTCTCTCCCTCTGCAAGGAGCTCTTGTTTTGTTGCTTTTAAAAATTCCTTAGCTTCCAATAGCTCTGATAAGGCGGATACCATGGGGAACATAATACTCACCTTTCCATAGGCACTAGCACGCAGAATGGCACGTAGCTGGGTTCTAAAAAGCTCTTTTTCACGCAACGAAAAACGAATCGCACGACAGCCCAAAAAGGGATTTCCTTCATGCACAGGAGCCTGATTGCGCAAAAACTTATCTCCCCCGAGATCAAATGTCCTGATTACAATGGGCAGACCGTTCATCTTTTCAACGAAGGAGCGATACATAACAAATTGCTCTTCTTCACTTGGAAAATCATCTTTACCAAGGAATGCAGATTCTGTGCGCAGCAGCCCCACACCACTTCCTCCTGACTGATGTAGGAGGTCTAGCTCACTGGTCTCTTCCACGTTTGCCGAGAGATGGACAGTGTAGCCATCATAGGTTTCAGCCTCGAGTCTGCCCGTCTGCTTCAATTTCTGCATATGTGAGTTGAGTTTGTCACGCAGCTGTTGATACTTGCTCAGCGTTTCCGGCGCAGGGTTGATAATGATCTCTCCTGTGCGGCCATCGACAATCACCCACGCATCACTCTGAACTTCGATACTTTCAATATCAACACTACACACAAAAGGGATCCCTTTGGCTTTGGCCACAATGGCCGCATGTGAAGTAGCGCCTCCATCTTTGGTGACAAAGGCACTTACGGTGGCATTATTTGCTTCTGCCGTATCAAAAGCGGAAAGATCTAAGGCAAAAATGATGGAATTGCTGGGAATGTCTGCAAAACAAATGCGCACACTATCTCTAAGATGTCCTAAAACGCGCCGCGAAATCGCTTGGATATCTTTAAAGCGCTCCTTAAAAAAAGGATCTGTTATGGAATCAAATTTTTTCTGACATTCTTTGACAATCCCTTGAAAGACGAATTCAGCATTTTTGCGTTGAATTCTGATCTGATTTTCAACATGTGTCGTAAACAATGCATCCTGCATCATCTGAAGATGGGCATCAAGGATGTTTACCCCATCGAAGACTCTTTCACTTTTTAATCT